>CAVCAX010000154.1:551-15545 GCA_963599995.1 Coprobacillus sp. CAG:698 | reverse complement strand
GGTTACCTTCTCTGCCGATGGAAAGACGTTGATAGAATATCCAAAAGATAAAACGGACGAGAAATATGTGGTACCAGAAGGTACACAGATAATTGAAACAAAAGCTTTTGAACAAGTAAAATTCTTGTCGCACATAGTTTTACCTTTTTCTTTAAAGGAGATAAGAGACAATGCTTTTTTTAAATGCTCTGCTTTAAACGCCGTGACTTGGAGTAAATTCCCCCCGATTGTGGGTAGAGATATTTTTCAAGATTCTCCAATACGGGAATTTTATGTGTCAGATGGGGCAGCCTGTGTAGTGGTAAACAATGTCCTTTTTTCTACGGATCAAAAGAAACTGTTGCGTTATCCTCCGTTCAGAGAAGAATCACAAGATGAACCTCAAGATCCTACATATTCCACAGATTATGTAATTCCGGAAGGAACCGAAGTTATAAATAAATTGGCATTTGATAGAGCTATTTTATGGAAAGTAACTTTGCCATCAACCCTTAAAACAATAGAGGAGGGTGCTTTTTGGGTAGAACCACGTGTACCTGTTGGCAGAAGCAGTCAGGTGACCACCCGTTATAGTGATTTTGAGTGGGATATGGAATATCGGAACATGGATATGGTTTCCTGTTATGCAATTGTGCCTCCTGTGTTGATTGGCAATCCATTTGTAGGCACCCATTGGGTGAATTTGTATGTTCCTGAGGAAAGCTTCGATACTTATTGTTATGCACCGGGTTGGACGGAGTTTAGGAATATAAATGGCAAACTCAATCTGGCTTCGGTCAATAACACTTCATGGTCCGGTTTGAAAGTTTTTTGGAAAGATGACAACTTGAGTATAACGGGTACGAAGAAAATATCGGAAATAAGATTATATACATTAAATGGCGCTTTATTATTGAATAAAACCGTGAATGACAATTTATGTAATTTCCCAATAGACAACCCATTACATGGATTTCTGCTTTTAGAGGTTGTTTACAAAGATGGAATGAAAGAAAAGGTAAAACTCCATAAATAGATTGATTTATGGGGAAAATATAGAAAGCTGGTAAATAGATATTTATACAACTGATGGGACTTGCGTTTGGAGTGAACGTATTAATGATGAAACCTGGAAATTGGAAATCTGTAAATTGCCCAAAGGGGTACTTCTGCTAAAAGTGGGTTCTGTAAAAGAGGACGTGCCAATATACTCGAAGCATAAAAGCCAAAAGGTGCGTCTAAATGCGCAAAACTAAGAAATCACCCCTGCTACAAATACTTGCAGCAAAGGTGATTTCCCAAAAAGGATATTTGACGTACCCTCTTTTATAGTTTCACCGTTATCGTTTGTCCTTCGTTAACGGTCTTCTTTATAATTTTCTTTCCATTGACAATTGTAACCGCCAACTTATTGCCGGCACGCTTCACTTGTATACCAAAATCGGCCCCGAAGGCACGCACATGATTCAAATTGGCATACGACCATTCTTGCGGTAGGCGTGGAGTCATCTCAAAGCTACGCAGGCCTGTGGGACGAATTCCCAAAAGCCCTTCTGTATAGATGCGGCAATAAAGACCGCTCTCGGCAGAGAGATGGCGCTGATCGCCTTCGGGCCAGGCTTCAATAGCATACGGCACATGCTCACCCAACAGGCGGCGATGAGAATACTTCTTGAGAAATGCCATACCACGGTCCACTTCTCCGGCAGCAATCGTACCACGGAGTGCATAGAGCGTGGAGCGGTCCCAGAAAGTCTCCGTACCGGCTTGCGTCAACAGCCCGTCATCCGTCCAGAGACGGGGCGAGAAAAGGGCATCGACAGTACCTGCCGCACGGGTATAGATGCCCACAGTGAGCGGCATGCAAATCCAGGAACGGAGAACATCATTGCCTTCATAGTACCGATAGCTGTGGAAACCTTCTATTTCGTAACCAAAATGCGACTCGATGGCCTGCCTCAAATCATCGGCCTGCCGGATATAGGTTTTGATTTGTGCAGAAGGAATACCTAATTCGCGTCCCAAAAAAGCGGCGGAGCGCAATGCGTCATAATAGAGTGAAGAAGTACAGAGATTGGCGTCTCCCGCAGGAAAACGATTCTCAAGTTCATCAGAGTCAGAAGCGACTACACCGGCAGGCGTCAACTTACGATGACAGTATTCCAGACACCATTCGATCAGAGGCCACAACTCTCGGGCTTCTTCTTTACTGCCACGCGCAAGGGCATACCGGGCAGCGCCGTAGGCAATCATGGCACCATCTCCCCGATCCTTGGCTCCATGCCAGGTTCCTACCCCTTCGGAGATAATAGAACTGGGAATAGAACGGTAATCATCATTCATAAAACGGGCAAAATGCCGGAATGAGTTCAGCGCAGATTCATTCCCCGTTTCATATCCCAGATAAGGAAAGAAAGGATCGATGTACTCTGCCTGGTCATTGGCCCAGATGGCTGCATAGTATGCTTCACCGCCGGGACCATGCATCAGACCGCCTTTGGTGCGATAGATACTTTCAGCCCCACGAAGTTTGGCAAAAGCGAACATACGATTTAACACTGGGTCGGGAGTGTCAAGGACAAGATTGCTCCACCATTGATTGATCAGCGCCTGACGTGCGGTACGCTCTGACTCGATGTCAATGTGGGAGAATGCCACATCCCCCGCCTTGCGACCGGAGAAGATGGCGTAGAACTCGAGTTTGCCACCCGGCTCCACCTTAAAAGTCCCGTTTTTCGAAAGAGAGGCTTCAATGACATAGGCACCATAAACTCCGGCCTCCGCGGGAGTATTATACGTCATCTTCCACTCGGGAACACGCATTGTAACAGGATGTTCTCCGGTATTGGTGAAAGAATACTCCTCACAATAATAGTCATTATGAGGTGAAGGATACAAAGTCCGGGTCAGTCGGATTGCGTTCTTTACTTCTTTCCGGCTGCGTATATATCCAAAAGAGCTACGGACGCTCATGATACCATTGAAAGTAATGTCACTGACGCGCTCATTCAACAAAGTCTGATCGTCAATAGTGACCATAGCCGGAATATCAACCTCAAACCGCTGCTTGAGATTACTTTGTGTCTTATTGGGTTGCATACGGAGCATCGGGAAGACCAGACTGCGATTGAGATGAAAAGCCCGATCGACATCCACTCCGTAACGGAGAACGACAGAAAGACGCTGTCCGCTCATTTCAAGATGATCATAATGGGGGATGTCCTCTTTAATCTGCCAACGGATAGAGCCTTCGGGAGTGATGTCCCAACGATCTTTATTCTGTGCCGAAAGGGCTAATCCGGCAAGGAGAAAGAAAAGAGATAGATAGATTCGTTTTTTGTTCATCATAATTACTATTTAATGGGTTACCAATATCATTTCAGCGGGGAAGATGTAACAGTTCTGCACGGCCCACTGTCAATTGCCGGATTTCAATGATCCATTATCATTTGTCAATTACTCGCAGTCAGCAGAATCACTGCGCTCTCAAACTGACTGCCGAGCGGATTTGCAATACCAGCTGTCATCAACTCCGTCCCCGTAAAAATCTTACCATTACCGGCAAAACGGGAGGCCTCCCCCTTCGGCAGGCTCACTTCTGTAATGCGATAACGTTTCCGGGCATCCAGTCCATTCAGCACAATGGTAGGAACATGACCATCCTCTGTCTGATAAATATAAACCACCGCACGCTCTTTGTCTTCGGAAACGTAGCTCAATGAGGCTACCGGCTGTTCATACGGAGAGAGCAAACGGTACAGATCCCCCCGCATCACCAACGGACGGATACTTTCTTTATAAAGTTTCACAGCATCAGCCAGTTGTTCGCGCTCTTCGGAAGTAGCCTTATCCAGTGCCAAGTCGATTCCGAAAGAGCCACTTAATGCCACATCGATCGCCATCTTCAAATGACGTTTGCCCATACGCGTCACATGTGCCGAGATAGCGCTTGCCGGAAAGAAGTGAGAAAAGCCCCACTGAATTCTGATGCGCCCCAACGGATCGGTATTGTCACTCGGCCAGAAACTATGAAAATATTGCATGGAACCGTAATCCACACGCCCCGAACCTCCTGCACAAAGCATTGCCATCACCTCCGGAAAGCCTTTTGCAAAACGGTCCATCAGCCGGTAGAGCGCCCGGTTGTAATCTATCAGCAGATGGCTTTGCCTATCCGCCGGCAAATAAGTAGAACCCGGCTGCGTCACATAGCGGTTGCAGTCCCACTTCACATACGAAATATCCGGATTGGGACGTAGCGTTTTGTCTATCACCTCCCATTCATATTGTTGCACTTCAGGGCGTGTCAGGTCGAGTATCTCCTGATGGCGCCCCAGAATCGGCTCGCGTTTCTGCTGGGTGATAATCCATTCAGGATGCTTATTATAAAGCTCACTCTGCGGGTTTACCATCTCCGGTTCCAGCCAGATACCAAAACCGACTTTGCGTTTCAATGCCTCCTTAGCTATATAAGAGAGTCCGTGAGGAAGTTTTTTGGTGGACACTTCCCAATCGCCCAAACCATGTTTATCGTCATCACGGGAATAGGGGCCGTTACCAAACCAGCCGTCATCCAGCAGGAAGAGTTCGGCACCAACTTGGCGTGCACCTTCAAAAAGCTCCTTCAGGCGTTCTTCATCAAAGGCACAGTGAGTCGCTTCCCAGTTATTGAGCAATACAGGACGGTCTTTTTCCGCATCGCGGATACCGTAAGTACGTGCCCAACGATGGAATTTACGGCTGATTTCCCCTTTGCCCTGCTTACTGTAAGCATAAAGAATAGCGGGTGTAACAAAAACGTCCCCCTGTTCCAGATAATACTGCGAGCCCACCGGATTGATGCCCGTCAGCACACGGAGATTATTATTCCAGTCCACCTCAAAAGCAAGCTGAAAGCTACCTGCCCATTTCAGAGAACCGCCAAGCACTTCGCCCTCATTCTCGCCTGCCTCACCATTAAGAGAAAGCAGAAAAGAAGGGATACGCATCTGATTGGAACGTATGCCGAGTTTGGAATCAAGCACTTTGATACCCGTAGTAAGCTCCTCTTCGGCAAGGGTCGCCTCACGTTTATAATTACCGATGAACTGGGTGAGCCGATATTTCTTTGCTTTCAATAGAGGAGAGGCAGAAGCATAACGGTAAAGTGTCACCACCCCTTTTTCGTTGTGCGTGATTGTGTTCCAAATCTCCATCATACCGGCAGACTCATAACATTTGATATGGATATCTACCGAAAACGGATAAGCAGGGTCTTTCAGAGAGATAACGGTTTGCGTAATGCCGTCACCGAGCCGTTCCGTTTTGTGATTGGTATAAAGCAGTTCCGTAGAGGTATTGCCATCTGCATGAGTAGCCTGCAGGGCAGGTTCGGTCAGTACGCCATTGCCGTATGGAGGAAGAAACTCCCATTCGCGCGAAGGCATTTTAGCCGGAACGGCCGCTTCTTTAGAGGCATCGCCGAAGGCAAGCTGATAAAGACGCCCGTCTGTGCCGACCATAAAAGACAGTTTCAGATCACCGGAGGTAACATTAAACAATTGTCCGGCTATAGGATTGTCACCTGCCGCCCGGGTGAACGGAGAGCACAAAGACAAAAGGAAAAAGAGACAGAGATATTTCTTCATTTTTACTGAAAATTGGAAGTTTGATTAGAAATTGAAAACTTGATTGAAAGTTGAAAACTTAGCTGAAAACTGGAAACTTAGCTGAAAACTGGAAACTTAGCTGAAAGCTGGAAATTGGAAACTTAACTGAGAGTTGAGAGGTTAGTTGAAAGTTGAAAAGAACTACACTGTGCAGATGCATCTCCCCTGCCCTTCGGGCAGAGGGTGTGTCAGAATGTCCTTTTCCTAGAATTCACCTCTGCTACAAGTATTTGTGGCAGGGGTAAATCCTAAGTCTTGCTCATTTTGACATACCCTCCGGGCTACGTTATCATCTGCACAGCAACGGGCAATTGTCAACGGTCAATTGTCTGTTGTCATAAATCGCCAAGTCACCTTCCCTACCGAATCCGGTTTCCCTTTTTCAGCCTTCGAGATAGTACCCTTCAATTTACCGTTCTTTTGACGTACTACACTAATATCTCTCCATGTGTACGCACCCTTTTCATAATCAAACGTTTCACCGTCATCATCATACAGACGATAAGAGCCGTTTGCCTTTCCGTAGTGACGAATTTCCAGATTCACTTTCACTCCCGGTTTCGGTGCATGAAGCATCGGCTCCATCATCGGAATGATTGCTCCGTCCTTCACATACACAGGAATACGATCCAATCCCGGAGTCACCGTTATCGTCTCTCCATTGCCGACATACGCACCGGTATAGAAGTCATACCAGTCGCCTCGCGGCAATACGACCTTACGCTCGGTCTGTCCCTGAAACATCGGCGCCACCAATAAATATTCACCCGCCATATATTGGTCTTTTATCTCTTTGGTCACAGCCTCCAGATAGGGGTTATCTTCCAGACTCTTCTCTTTCAGTTCCGTTGTTACCGCTACCTCCGGATTGAAACCGGCTTCCAGACTCATCCCATGGAAAGGGGGAATGCCGTCAAAATGATAACGTGCAAATTCCGTATACCAGTAAGGCATCATCTGCATACGAAGCAGTGCGTACTCTTTCACCTGTCCGGCAACCTCCGGAAATGTCCAAGGCTTCGTACCGCTGCTCCACGCATTGATCATTGCCATCGGAGAAAAGACTACCGACTGGAACCTGCGCAACCAATCTTCTGCAGATTTGGAGCTACGCACCTCCGGAGTCCACAGTACGCCACAATATCCGGAGTTGATCAATGCCGTGATGAAGTCCGGATGGCTATAATAATCATTGTAAATGACGTATGGCAAAGAAGATGCTCCGGCATTCGAGGCACGTACCAGACCGAACGTACGCTGATTGCGCGCCTTATAAAGTTCGGCTGTCGTACGCTGCACCCAAAGGCCGTAAGTCTGCCTCATCTGCTCGGCAGATACCCCCGATGGGAAAGTGGCCACATCCGGCCAGAGATAATGATCATACCCGTCCACTTCATCTATCTTATAGCCACTCACCCCTATGCTGACATGCTCTTTATTCAGTTTATCTTTCCATAAAGCACGTGCTTTCTCACCGGCCAAATCGGGAACAATACCGCACCACACCGTATGAGAACCACTTACAGGATACATATCCTTGTATATTTTTGAGTCAGGAGACACGTACGGATTTGTCCACAGATTGATGCGTACGCCCTTGTCGAGCATATCCTTTACAAACCCCGAAGGATCGGGATAACGCGTAGCATCCCATTCAAATGTACAAGGGTATGCCTTGCTCTGCCATCCCGGCTCCAAGCCGATAAAGTCCAGCGGGTATCCCTGACGTTCAAATTCATCCGCTTCCTGTTTCACCTGCTCGGCGGTATACAGCTTTTGGGTACGCTGCGTAAAGCCGAGTCCCCAACGCGGAGGCAGGGTACCGCCCCCACAGAAGAGGTTATAACGACGTACGACATCCATCGGAGTAGGACCGGCAAAAAGATAGATCTCCGTGCCCGGCGCAGGCACAAGAATGGAAACCGCATCCGAATATGGACGTGACGACCAGGACTTATCCGTATTACGGTCTTTCGCCACCGGAGCATTGGGACTGTCTTTCAAGGCACCGCTCCCGGCATATACGGTGATGTAACGCGCCGAATTAATGAACACACCATACCCCAGGCTGGAGACATAAAAAGGAACGGGCGCATGTGTGCGTCCGTTGTCCTTGCCACCGTAATGATCGACATGCAGATTCAGTATTTTACCACGTTGATGTACCGTCTGGAAGTTGAGCCCGAAACCATACAGTTGTTCTTTTCTCTGCAAAGGAATACGCAGGGCCGTCCGGCCATCCTGAATATTTCCTTTTATCTCGGAAGCCAAAGCAGGTAAGGCCACCTCCGGCAAACGGCTGAATCCTTCCATTCTCGGAGTGACATCCGCCACTTGCAACAATGAATAACTTTCGGGAGTGCCTACTACTCCTTTCCAAACACCGGGCACCACCTGCTCCCAGCTTATTTGTGCAGCAAGCTGCGCAACTGTCCATACGGACAGGATAAAGGTTACAATGTATCTTTTCATTTTTTGTGATTATTATTCCGTTTCTATTTATATACTTCCATATCACCGTCCTCGCAGATAATCTCGGGACGCGCATCGGGATTCTTCAGTTCGAAGGTTACATTCTTCAATTTCAATCCGCGTACATGGCGTGCCCACACCCCGTAAGCCGGAATCTTCGGACCAAAGGTTTTTACTTCCGGATACCGGTCTATCGCCTCCGGCACTTTAGAGAGAGCATCCTCAGAGGTTCCCGTGCCGAGCAGGCGAATATGTATATTCTCGAGTGTCAGGCCGGTGATGTAATGTCCCGGAATACCGGTAATGAGGATGCCGGAGGGAGGAGTAAGCTGTGCCTGGTCGGCAGCCACGGCTTTCACGTTCCGGATGGTGACATTCTCGAACACACCCACCGGCTGTCGGGTATCCTGTCCTTTACGGAATACACTCAAACGGGCACCGAGACGGAACATCATCGGAGTACGCACCTCTTCCATCGTGATGTCCGAGATCTCGACATTCCGCAAGTGGGCTCCGTCTACCGAGAAAAGCTTGATGCCCCCATTCTTCGTGTCATAGATGTGGCAGTTACTGATACGGATGTTCTCGAAACCCGCCATAGACTCTGTGCCCATCTTGATGCCGGCCTGATTGCTTTTAAGTTTCATATTCTCTACAACGATGTCATCACACCCCATCTTACTGGAAGTCGTCTTGAAGCAAAGTGCATCATCCCCACTGATAATATCACAATTACTGATACGCACATGCTGGCAACCGTCGATATTGATCCCGTCATTGTGTGCCACCCCGAAACTACGGATCGTCACATGGTCTATCTTCACATTGCGGCACTGAAAGTAGTGGGAGGTCCAGGCACCGGCATACTTCAGAGTAACATCACGTACAGTCACCCCCTCGCAACGTACCCAGCGAAGCAGAAAAGGACGAAGCCCCCACCGCTTGCCTTCCGGACGCGTATCCGTCTTGATATGCCTTTCTTTCAATGCAGCCCCTGGCCATCGATGCTGCCCTCTCCTTCAAGAGCGACATTCTTTGCATCAACCGCTACCAACAGTGCCCAACCGACATCCATTCCCAAACCTTCTGTAAACGGGTCGAGATTATCATACGCCTTATAATCGGTAGTACCCAGAATCAAAGCATCCTTTTCCAGATGCAAAGTCACATTATCTTTCAGTACAATGGTGGCCGAAAGGTAAGTACCGGCCGGAACAAGTACCGTGCCGCCTCCTGCCTTATGACAGGCATCGATTGCCTTCTGAATAGCAGGAGAATCCAACTTCTTTCCATTTCCACGGGCACCGTATTTCTTTACATTAAAGGTTTCCGCTGATATGCCTGCAACCAGAAACAGCACCGTAAATAGAAAGGTACAAAATCTTTTTGTCGTCATAAACTGTCATTTTTTTAGTTTAGAATCATCATTTTATATCTTTACAATTTTATTCCTCACAATTTTATATCTTTACATTTCTATTCTTCATCATTTTATAGGTTTACAATCCGATACCTCATCATTTTACAGCTTCACAGTCCTGTTTCCTCATTGTTTTATATCTTCACAATTTATCAACTTCACCTCTTCTTTATCCGATATGCCTTTATCCACCTGTAAGTTTTCGATTTCACCCCCGATCACATCATCCATCACTACCGCATAACGCCCGTCCGGCTGCTCAGAAGCAATGTGACAATTCTTCAGCAGGAGACCCTTCACATGGCGCGCCCAAAATCCGAATGCCGGCTGTATCTTCAGGTCTCCTACATTGTAACGGCCTACTCCTATCTCCGGCGGATATGCTTCCGCATCCTCTGAGGGATGCCCTCCCTTTACCTTCAAACTCACCTCATGGAACTGCACATTCCTGATGTATCCCGTATGGTTCCCATCCGGCAACCGGAATGTCAACCCGCCTTCCACAGCGTCCGAATCAGGCAGTTTAAACCCGGCAATGATAGGAGTCGCTTCATTTTGTGAGCCGTCATAAGCCTTCCAGCGATCACCACGGAATGAACTTCCGCCATAGACCTCTTCAATATCCACTCCACGGATAACAATATTCTCGACCTGCCCGATGTTAGAGTTGGTGACAAGCAGTTCTTTACGTACCGCCCCGTTTTCGGTGAAGGTAAACGGAGCTACATCGGCTCCCAGTACACGCCCGCGATTGGAAATAGAGATAAAGAAAGGAGTCCTTGTGCGGCGCATTACCGAGCGGGAGTGTACAGGCCCGGTTTTACCACTGTTCAGATAGACATTCTTCACATGGCCGCCATCATTGGTAGAAATGGAAAAGCCCGCCTTATTGGCCCCCAACACATATATATTATCGATATACAAATCCTGAATATCATCGGCCGTTTCCGAACCGATCTGAAAGAGATTGCAATTTGTATCTCCTACGATATTCCTCACCATGTAATGGCGTGCCGGACGGGTAAAGCCCAATGAGCAATCCGAACCGGGTTTTACAATATCGTCCGAACTGACTTTAGAATAAATATTCGTAACCGTCACCCGATTGCATGCCATAAAATCATAAATATCGCGGGCATTCTTTGTGTTATGCTTCGCAAAGTAAGTATCATGCACATGAATGCCATCCGTACCTGTAGCCAACAGCACAAAATGGCCTCCCTGGTCAATGTGAAGCATGGTGCTGTCGCCATACAGCCTGCCGGCCCCATCCATATAATAAGGCAGGTCTTTTTCCGGATCATACCACATATCCCTCTTGATGTCCCATCCGCCGATCTCCACATTCGTACATAGCTTTAAAGAAAACATCTTATCGCTACGTCTCTCCGGAGGATTATTCATCACCTTGTCCGATGTCACAATATTACCATTACCGGTGATACGCCCCGTCCCCACAATTTTCACATTATCAATCCGTTCTCCAAAGAACATGCAATTGTGGAAGAAAGTATGTCCCACATCCTGTTTCGTAAGATAATTTTCCGGGTCGGCATAAGGGCGCGGATCTGTGGGCGAAAGTCCCGAACGATAGGCGCGGTCACTAAACCAGGTTACCTCGGGAGCATCGGCGCCAGGCAGCGCCTGTATCGTTGCATCACTATCCAGATGCAGCCACACATTACTTTGCAAATGTATGGTACGCACATTATATACCCCTTTTGTAAACCGGAGAATGCCTCCTCCCAAACGGTTCATGTCAGCGATTGCCTCATTGATTGTTTCCGTATCATCGGTTACTCCGTCTCCTTTTACCCGATAATCCCTGATATCCTTCCGTCCGGTGTAGAACCACACCCTGTTGGACTCTCCTGCATTTTGCCCACCGGTGACACGAAGTTTGAAAGCATACAGGCGGTTCGGTTCCAATCCGTTGGCAGCCGTCTCACGGCTATCGGGAGTTACTTCCGCCCGGGCAGTTGTCCATGTATTTCCCCCGTCCGCCGATTGAAGCAGTTCTACAGAAGCGGCATCGTGAGGCGGAGTCCAAGACAAAGAGGCATACGTATATTCCTGTTCGGGGCGATAGGTAAAATCACGCAACGGGGTACGGACAAGGTCGGCAATGGTGGTTATGCCTTCCAGCTCCGCTACGGCGACGGGACTTTGTGATACTTCCGGCTTTGAAGTTTTATAAACGGCTTCAAAGCGGTTTATTCCCTTATGCACCGGAGCCACCCCTCGAAAGCAGATCCGCAGATCCGGCCCGTTGGAAGGTCGGAAGTCAAGACCGCTAAACGCAATCACCGTTCCCCGCTCACCTTCATCCCGCAGGACCACATTCCCCACTTTATTGTATGAATAGTGAGTTCCGGTGCGCCCTATCGATTGTTTCGGCAGATCACGCAACAGCACTTCCCCCCGTCCTATCACATTCACCGTTGTATTATCGAGTGTCACGACAATACCCGCCGGAACGCGTATCTCCACTTCCACCATCGGGCTACGCTGTCCGGCCCAGAAATCGAGAACGATATTACCCGGTGCATTGACCGTAGCCTGCTCCCGATGCAACAGTAATTTTGCCGGAAGAGCCGCATTCCTTATTCCGATCATCCACCTTCGGACAACCGTTCCCTGTGGAGAAATCACTTCCAGGTGGTCACCTTCTTCGGGCATCTTACCTGTCTTGGCATTCCCCTGGACATCTGTCACCCGGCAAGTCATTTTTTCCGATTTAGAGAAGAGTTCTGTCAATTCGGCTACGGAAGGTAAAGTAGAGACCAGTCCCTCCCCTTCGGGAGTGTCTACCGTATATCGATAGGTTGTTCCTGAAAACAATATTAAGGAATCGGTTTTAAGCATCCAAGGAGTAAATCCGGAAGTAGCCTGTACGGTCATCCCCAGGCAAGATAATACAAGCCAGATCAGCGGTGTTTTTCGCGTAATAGAATTCATCGTTCAATTCTCTATAATTTTACTCTCTGTTAACTTCATTACAACAGCAAAATTAGCAGAAAAAAGAGATAAGCCCTTGCATTGTTATCGCAAAGGCTTTCAATTTTATATCATAAGTATAGAAACAGAAGCTAATAATCAAGCAGGAGCTCAGCTACAACGGCCTTATCCTTGCCCGATGATATTTTGTATCCGGGCGGAGAAGAATAGTTGGAAATGAACAGGACAAAAGTAACCGTCAGACAAGGTACACTGCCGTCTGCGAACAAAGTTATCAACAGGTAACCACCTTAGTTATTAACAGAAGAGACCTCGGTTATTAACAGAAAGTTCCTTAGTTATCAACAGAAAACCAACAAAGTTATCAACAGGATAAATCTCTAATCTACAAACAAATAATCAAGTTATTCACTTAGCATATTAATAGTCTTATAACAAACGCCCTTGCCGTTGTACAATTGAAGTATATAAATATCCGTATCAAGTTTATATAAATCATCCATCCCGACAATCGGCATAATGTACCTGCCCTCTTTCGTATATACTTTTATAAAAGAAGCATCCATAAACTCATGAGGTATTTGTGAATCTGCTATCAAATTATTACTGCCATCAGGAGTATCAATCAGATTCTCCAATGTGATGACCACCTCATCTCTTCCATACTGATTATCAACACGCAATACCAACCATGCATAATTATCAATATTGATACTACTTCTATGTACATGTGCTACGTAAGGTTCTTTAAATGTCTCCATTTTCAAAATGGATGAATATTCCTCTAACACTCCTACGTCCAAATAATCCTTACCGGTATAGCGCACCGTAAAATCAATACTGTATGCCGTCTTTGTCTCATTCACTGTTTTAATAATCTCGCTGTAAGAGATAATTTTAGGTTTCAGATCTAAATCAAATCCATACAAGGCAGTCTTTTCCACCCCACCGGCATTGTATCTTAATGTGACGACCCCCGCAATGACCTTATCCGCACTCACATCATATTCACTTTCATCCCCAACAACCGGAATGGTAAAGGTGGCCTCATCAGAGGTAGCGACTCTCCTCGTCTCCCCTCCTTTCAGAGACAAGGAATAGCTCCACTGAAGTTGCCCAAGAGAATGCTCCGGATAATCTCCGATTTCAAAGAGATAAGTTTCGTAAGCAGAAACAATTCCTTCACTCTCTATCTTGTGGCATACAATCTTCAAATCCGGAGTTTCCGTTTCAAACGCATTTACGGATGTAGCAAATACCATCAGCAACATCCAGGTAATAGAATAAAGATTCGGTCTCATAAGCCTATTTTTCGGGTTGATGTTTTTCCATTCGTATATGTCAATGTCACAATATAGATTCCCTTTGGCAAACGGCTGACGGATTCATAATCATCCGTTCGAAGAACGACTCTCCCCTGCATATCCCTTACCTCTATTCGGACGATATCCAAATCGGCCTCGTCCTGCATCAGAACAAAATTGCCTGACGCCGTCTGCTTGGGAATTTCTAAAGTATAATACGCCCTCTCCTCATTATTGACTAATTCCAAATGAATCCAAGCCATACCATCCATATCGATACTCTTAAATTGCAAATGTGCAATAGACGGTTCATATACAAAACGAGTTTCCACAGCAACACTCCATTCCTCTTCACGTTTTACATATAAATAATCAGCCCCACTATATACTACAGTCAAATCCAAATCATATAATCTATATTCCAGCTTTGGAGTTATCGCATCTATCTCTACTGATATAAAAATCGGTTTAGTGGCAGAAAAGACCTTAGTAACCTCCTCTCCATCAATAACAGCATCCAGGCTTACTTCGCCCTCAGTATCAAGGCGGTTCTCAAAAGCCAAAATTGTATTTTGCCGGGCTACCAGCAAACCTAAACTCTGTACAATCAGCAGGCTGATCAATATCAACAAATATCTTTTCATTGCAATTGCCATCAAAAGTACACGTAAAAATTATTGCTTCACAAATTTCATACTAGACCTTTCGTTACAAATATTACAAACAGAAATAATATAAAGTCCATTTTGTAAATCACTAATATCTAATCTATTGTCCTCAAATTCCCCACCTAATCGACTTACCTTTACAGGTGTTACCATATTTTCTAATCTATAAATTTCATAAGATTGAAGCAAACTTTTATCCTTATGTCGTATATTATCTGTAGAAATTCGTATACAATTATTCTCAAGGCTAAGTTCCGTTTGCAGTTTCGCAGGTTCAAGAGGTTCAATTGTCAATGTCTTACTCTTGACATTTCCATTATCATTATAAGCTACAATAGTAAATTGCGAAGAGAATTCTTTATCAACAATTGCAGTGAAATATCCTTTCTTAAAATCCTTTACTTCATATTTTTGAGGATATTTTTCTCCTTCATCTAGTTGTTCTACTATAATTTTATTTGTTCCCTCCAAATCATTTATTGCTATTTTAATGGTCCTGGCATATTCATCCACAAAGCCAAATGTAGTGGGCATAACTTTTACAA
>CAVCAX010000154.1:0-541 GCA_963599995.1 Coprobacillus sp. CAG:698 | reverse complement strand
CAAATTGCATTTTAGGTTTCTGCGGAAGAAAATCCAATACGTAATATCTAGTTCTACCACTTAAAATCACTCGATCAAAATAGTTTACATATTCAAAAGCTGATATCCGAGTCTTCAAATAACCATCGTAAGTACGTGCATAATTATCTACATTGCTAAAATCTAAATCCGCAACATCAACCCATATTGGGTACATCGTTGGGTCACCCTTAAGTTCGGATAAAACATCCCAAGTACCATCCTTTTTCATAAGACTAAATGTCCATCCTATACCGCCAATAGTACCATTCGAGCGCAAATTAGGATGATATGGTTCACAATATTTAGATAAAAAGTTCAGCGCTTCGGATCTATCATTATCACTATTTAAAGCAACACAAGGCATATAAGTTTCATCAATATCCTGTGAATTGACGGTTTGCATTTTGCCTAAGCTACTTATTCTTATTTCACCCTGATATGGAAATATTTCATCAGTCGAAGAAGGCAGTTCACTTGCCCCACCACCTCCACCACCTACAGCTGTAAATGGTCTCCATCC
>CAVCAX010000153.1:2659-6331 GCA_963599995.1 Coprobacillus sp. CAG:698 | reverse complement strand
AACCATAAAAAGAGCCATATCATTACTCAAAAATAGAGTTGATATGGCTCTTTTTATATCTATCGGTTACAATATGCAGCTTTTCAGAGTGGTTGTTTCAGTTTTAACGCCCTCGTTTTTTAATGATTTTACCCCTCTTATATGCCTACAACATCCTGCCTGTATCATTTCAAAATTGGAAGAAATTCTTTGCATTATTATAGCTGATATCTTCAATCATCTGATTGACACGTTCCATTTCGGAAACCGGAATTTCACCGTTTTCCACATCACGACCTACCAGATTACACAAAGTACGGCGGAAATATTCATGACGCGGATAGGAGAGGAAAGAGCGCGAATCTGTCAACATACCGACAAAACGGCTCAGTAATCCCAGTACAGAAAGGGCATTCATCTGTTTTTCCATACCGTCTTTCTGATCGAGGAACCACCAGCCCGAACCAAACTGAATCTTTCCGGCCACCGTGCCGTCCTGGAAGTTACCCAACATCGTTGCGATTACTTCATTTGCACATGGATTCAAATTATAGAGAATGGTCTTTGTCAGTTTTCCATTCGAATTCAGACGGTCAAGGAACTTGGACATTGCCTTTGCCGTAGTAAATTCACCGATCGAATCGAAACCGGTATCCGGCCCAAGGAGCTTAAACATTTTACTGTTATTATTACGGATAGCTCCATAATGAAACTGCTGAGTCCAACCCTTCTCCCAATCCATCTCACCGAATACAACAAGCATAGCCGACTTGAATTTCAGAATCTCTTCTTTGGTCAACTCTGCACCGCCATACACCTTATTAAATATAGCTTTAATTTCTGCATCCGTATAATCTTCCGCATAGAACTCTTCAATACCGTGATCGGATAATTTACATCCCTGTTCGGCAAAAAAGTCATGACGCTTGCGCAAAGCAGCCACCATATCATCAAATCCGGAAATTGTGACACCACTGACTTCCGAAAGTTTCTCCACATAGGTGCGGAAATCTGCAGGAACTTCTACTGCCATTGCCTTATCCGGACGCCATGTGGGAAGCATTTTTATCTCAAATCCGCTCTCACGGGTCTTTATATGATATTCCAATGAATCCACCGGATCATCGGTAGTACAAACCACTTCTACATGATAACGACGCATCATGCCACGAGCAGAATACTCCGGCAAAGCCAACTTCTCGTTACATTCATCATATATTTCGCGAGCCGTCTTCGGATTCAGAATCTTATCAATACCGAATGCGGTTTTAAGTTCAAGATGTGTCCAGTGATACAACGGATTACGGAATGTGTAGGGAACAGTTTCTGCCCATTTTTCAAATTTCTCCCAATCAGTAGTATCCTTACCGGTACAATAACGCTCGTCTACACCATTTGTGCGCATTGCACGCCATTTATAGTGATCACCGCCCAACCAGATTTCAGTCAGTGACTTAAACCGATAATCATCAGCAACCATTTGGGGAATCAAATGACAATGATAATCAATAATCGGCATCTTAGCCGCATGTTCGTGATACAACTTCTGTGCAGTTTCTGTCTGCAGCAAGAAGTTCTCGTCCATAAAGTTCTTCATTCTACTGAGTTTTAAATATAAAAAATAATTACTTTCTATATCGCAACCTATATAGTATTGATTGTAAAGCTAATAGGTTTGATTTTCGTTTTAGTTTTATTAACCGTTATCGAACACAAAAGTAGAAAAATTACTTGCATGAACAAAATAATTCGTATATTTGCAGCGAATATTTATAATATTTAAGTTTTAGAGAGCTATGGGAAACCAGAACTACACCATTAAAGATATAGCCCGCATGGCAGGAGTTTCTGCCGGCACAGTAGACAGAGTTCTGCACAATCGTGGCGATGTCTCTGAGAAAAGCAAAGAGAAGGTACAAAAGGTACTTGATGAGATCAATTATCAGCCCAATGTATTCGCTATCGGGCTGGCCGCCAAAAAGAAATACGTAATTACCTGTATGATTCCTCGCTATAGCGAACATGACTACTGGCATTCCGTTGCAATGGGTATTGAACGCGCCCGGCAAGAACTGCACCCTTTCAATGTAAGTGTAGACTACCGGTATTACACACATGGAGACCGCGCTTCTTATCAAGAAGCATGTAAGGCAATAGAGAGCAGCAATACAGATGCCCTGCTGCTTGCTCCCAACTTCAAAGAAGACACCCTTCCCATGCTCGAGCATCTGAGAGAGAGAGAGACACCTTTTGCATGTATCGACTTTGATATAAAAGAAGCTGAACCGCTGATATACATCGGACAAGATTCATACAAAAGCGGGTATATCGCTGCTAAAATATTAATGCGAAACTATTCGGAAGAGCAGGAAATAACCCTATTTTTAAGCAACAGCAAGGAGAACCCGGCAGAGATACAGATGCAACGCCGCCTGGAAGGTTTCATGAGTTATCTGACCCAAAAATACGAAAACACAGCAACTTACGATGTAATACTCAACAAAGAGAATCCCGAGCAGAATGACGAGATACTGGATTCTTTCTTCTCGGAGCATCCAAAAGCGACATTAGGAGTGGTTTTCAATTCCCGGGTTTATCAGGTAGGGAAGTATCTGCAAAAAAAAGGGAAAAAGATGAAGGGCTTGATAGGATATGACCTTTTGAAAGATAATGTAGAATTACTGAAATCGGGGGAGGTCACCTATCTGATCGGACAACGACCCGGTCTGCAGGGTTATTGCGGCGTGAAAAAATTATGCGACGACATCGTATTTAAAAGACCGGTAGAACCCATGAAATATATGCCGATCGATATTCTCATAAAGGAAAACATCGATTTCTACTTTGAATTTGAATAATGTATTAATACTAATTATATAATTACAATCAACATGAAAGCATTAAACAAAGAAACAGCTCCAAAGACCCAACGGCCGGAACGTATCATCCAATTTGGTGAAGGCAATTTTTTACGTGCATTCGTAGACTGGATCATCTACAACATGAACGAAAAGACCGACTTCAATAGCAGCGTAGTAGTAGTCCAGCCTATTGACAGAGGTATGGTAGACATGCTGAACGCACAAGACGATCTTTACCATGTAAACCTGCAAGGCTTGGATAAAGGCGAAGTTGTAAACAGCCTGACAATGATCGATGTCATCAGCCGTGCTTTGAACCCTTATACACAAAATGCAGAATTTATGAAGCTGGCAGAACAGCCGGAGATGCGCTTTGTTATTTCCAATACCACCGAAGCCGGCATTGCTTTCGACCCGTCTTGCCAATTGGACGATGCACCCGCATCTTCTTATCCGGGCAAGTTGACCCAGCTGCTATACCACCGCTTTAAAACATTCAACGGGGACAAGAGTAAAGGTCTGATCATTTTTCCATGCGAACTTATTTTCCTTAACGGCCATAAACTGAAAGAGACGATCTATCAGTATATTGACTTGTGGAACCTTGGTGAGGAATTTAAAACCTGGTTTGAAGAAGCCTGCGGTGTATATGCCACATTGGTAGACCGTATTGTTCCGGGATTCCCCCGCAAAGATATCAACGCAATCAAAGAAAAGTTACAGTACGATGACAACTTGGTCGTTCAGGCCGAGATATTCCATTTGTGGGTAATTGAAGCACCACAAGAAATAGCCAAGGAGTTCCCTGCCAACAAAGCCGGATTAAATGTAC
>CAVCAX010000153.1:0-2649 GCA_963599995.1 Coprobacillus sp. CAG:698 | reverse complement strand
ACTGTTCGTTCCATCCGAAGCACCTTACCACGAACGTAAAGTAACCTTGTTGAACGGCCCCCACACCGTATTGTCTCCCGTTGCTTACTTGTCGGGAATCAATATCGTGCGAGATGCCTGTCAGCACGAAGTGATAGGTAAATACATCCACAAAGTGATGTTCGACGAATTGATGGAAACTCTCAATCTGCCGAAAGACGAACTGGAAAAATTCGCTCATGACGTATTGGAACGCTTCAATAATCCGTTTGTAGACCACGCTGTAACCAGCATTATGCTGAACTCATTCCCCAAGTATCAGACCCGCGACCTTCCGGGATTAAAAACTTATCTGGAACGCAAGGGCGAACTCCCCAAAGGATTGGTACTCGGATTGGCAGCTATCATTACTTATTACAAAGGCGGTGTTCGTGCCGATGGCGCTGAAATCGTACCGAATGATGCTCCGGAAATAATGAATCTTTTGAAAGAATTATGGGCAACAGGTTGCACCCGGAAAGTGGCAGAAGGCGTACTGGGTGCAGAATTCATCTGGGGTGAAAACTTAAATGATATCCCAGGATTGACCGATGCAGTGAAAGCCGACCTTGACTCCATTCAGGAAAAAGGTATGCTGGAGACAGTAAAAAGCATTCTCTAAACAGCCGGAAGTCCTTAGAATCTGTTTCTAATTACTTATCCAGCAAAAAAAGAACCCTATCATTCTCCCGAATGGAGTTTGATAGGGGTTCTTTTTATGACTTGCCCAAGCCCGATATCAGAAACGTCACCTATATGCAAGGAACTGGGATTAGCAATGTTAAAATCAGAACGATATCTATTCCGCTTCCGCCGCCTTAAGTATAAAAGTAGTAGCTCCTATAGTCACAATGGCCCCATCCTCTATGCGGATACGATCTTTATCACCCAAAATCTCATTCATCAGAAAAGTACCTGTAAGACTGGGAGCATCCCGAAGGGTATAGACCAATTTTCCTGATTTGTTCCGCTTCACATTAATAATGCAATGACGACGGTCCATACTCATATCGCCGGTCTCAATCGGCATATTTATAACAGTACCGACACAACGTCGCCCAATCACATTATCCCCTTCCTGCAGAGGTAATATCTGTTTGAATCCAAATACATTTTCGATAACGACAATACACCCGAACTCACCCTTACAAGCATCCTCATCTTGTACTTCTTCTTTTTGGGGAACTTTCATCTTACTTTTCCCTAAACGGATACTGAACTGCTTACCACAATGCTCACACACAAAAACCAGAGATTGACCTTCGGTATATTTTGTTTCATCAAAAGACAGGTAATTCTCACATTTAGGACAACGAACTCGTTTCATATTCTATAATTGGGGGATAGGGGGGATTCATGTTATTCAGCCAACAGCCATGCCGTCTTGTAAGCCTCATTTTCTCTCAATTTCAGAAGTTGCTTCATAGCTTCCTCACGAGTGGCATACGACATGCTACTTACACGGACTTTGCCATCACTCTTCAAAGCCTTGGCTCCGGAAAACCCTTTCGTCTTAAGCTGTCCGGCCATCGCCTCCGCATCTTTCAAGCCGATACCTCCGGCCACGATTATGTGATAACGACCTTCTATCTGTTTATCAGCCGCCGGCTTAGCCACTTTTACTTCTTTTACAGCCAAAGGTTTCGTAACCTTCTTTCCCGCTTCCCTTTCAGAAACGGTAGTCTGATGCGAAGCCTTCGTTGTTTTCACAACTTTCTTCGTCTCTTGTTTCACCCCTACAGGAGTCATTACCACAGATTGTTTTTCGATTTTCTCAAACAGATCTATCGGCAGCAATCGGGCATAATTATCTTTTTCAACAGACGTATTCTCTATTGGAGTAGAAAATGCAAAAAACAGTACAACCGCCGCTATCATAGCAACAGCATTACGCAATACAGCACGGTTTATCCTGATTTCATACGACTTTCTTCTTTCCCGTTCCGTCACAGGTATCAAGACTCTCTCTTCCGGCTTATGCAAAGCCGCCAGTTCTTTCATCTCAAAAGAATCGAGTCCATACAAATAAGGTGTAGTAATTCTGTTATCATAAGGAATAAATTCATAGGCATCATGAATCGAATACCTCAATTCTCCTACATTTGCCAAATCCGCCTTTCCTACCTTATGGAGCACGGCAATCAATTCTGCCACCTCTTCTTCCACTATCTTGGTGGCATCCGAAAAATCAGTATCATACACAGCCATATACGATTGTACCAACAGTCCGTCATTCAGTTTCAACTGCGGATTAAAGCCGATAGTGCGGGTAGGAGGGAGGAACGTATTTTCTTCCACCCGCATTGCAGGTGTATAATATGCTACAAAACCTCCGAATCCGGGAACGATTACGCAATCATTCTCCAATAACAAAACTTCTATATGCTGTGCTAATTCAATCATGAGTGCAAAATTAAATGTTTTATTGAAGATATGCCAGAAAAGTGCATTTAAATTATATGCATGCATTTAGTATTTTGCCGAATATTGACTATTTTTGCCAAAAAAACAGAGATGATTACTATATATAAGAAAAAGTACGGCTGTACCAATGCCGAATCTTGGTTTGCCGATGAAATCGATCCAAAGAACAAGTACAAACTTTACTATTACCGACAAGCGTCAGCCGAT
>CAVCAX010000152.1:2203-41117 GCA_963599995.1 Coprobacillus sp. CAG:698 | reverse complement strand
GGTAATATCTGGATTGTTGTTCCTAATCAAGGGCTATTCCGTTATATTCAGGCGAGCAAAGAGTTGAAGTTTTATGCATTTGGAGAGAAAACGGTTCCTGATCACGGGAATCCGCAAAGTATATGCATAGACCAAGGTAACCGGGTTTGGATTGGAACAAATGGGAAAGGTGTATATCTGTATGATAAGCAGGCGGATGAATTTATTCAGTATCTTGGTGATACGAACGGAAATACACTGGAAGGAGAGAATATTTATAAGATTACCGATGACGGTGAATATCTTATTTTAGGTATACATGAGGGTAAACTACGTAAAATAAATAAAAGGAAGAATGCGGTGACAGATGTAAACGCCCCCGATGTACATTATAAAATTATCCGTTGTATAGCGAAGTTGAATAACAAATTATGGGTCGGTACCCAATATGGTATCTATATTATTGATGAAGAAAAAGGAGAAAGCTTCAGAATATACAATGATCCTATGTGTAGTTATTCGCTCTCGGACAACCAGGTTGGAGAGATTTATCAGGATCGGGAAGGGGGAATCTGGGTAGGAACCAATGCCGGAGGTATTAATTATCTCTCTAGTTCAGTATTGAAGTTTACACGGTATATACCATTGAACCGTAAAGAAACGATCAGCAGCAAACGGGTAAGAGAAATCATTGAAGACAATAACCAAAATATATGGATAAGTACTGAGGATGCGGGAGTGAATCTTTTCTCTTCCGAAAAGCAGACATTCAAAAAAGTGGGAAGAGATATCGGTACAAATATGACTTCCGAACAGACGTTGAGTTTGCTCAACCTTAACGGAAATATCTGGGTGGGATTGTTTAAGAATGGGCTGGACATTATTTCTGCCGGAAACTGTAATGTCCGGCATTATTCCGGTAAGCAGTTGGACTTGAATGAATCCAGTATATACGCTTTGTGCGAAGACAAGTATGGTAATGTCTGGTTAGGAAATGCCTGGGGAGTTTATAAAGGAAATAAAGAAACGATGGAATTTGTCAATATGCCCGAATTCGGATTGTGCTATATCTATGATATTATGGAGGATGCTAATGATAATATTTGGGTAGCGACGATGGGAAATGGTGTGTTCAAATATAGCCAAAAGACTCAGCAGGTAGAACATTACAAGAACCGGATCAATGATAAAAATTCGATAAGTTCTAATTCCGTAAGCAGTATTACAGAAACAAGTAATGGAGATATTTGGTTTGCTACAGACAGAGGGGGTATTTGCAAATACAACAGTAAGGAGAATAATTTCCGTACCGTATCGTTGGCAGAGGGATTGCCCGATGATACTGCATACAAGATTGTAGAGGATAAAAACGGCTATTTATGGTTCGGAACCAATAGCGGACTGGTACAGTTCGATCCGCAGGACTTTACCATTGAAACTTATTCAACAGACAATGGCTTGCCCAGCAATTCGTTCAGTTATAAATCTGCATTGGCAAGCAGTACGGGTGAATTGTTTTTTGGAACTTTGGAAGGGCTGATCTCTTTCTTTCCTGAGAAACTGGAACAGAATAGTTTTGTTCCTCCCGTATATATTACTTATATAAATCATAGAAATGATGTGTCATCGGGTGAATTGTATGACAAGGGGGGAAAGGGCAGTTATCTGCAAACCAAACAGATTACCCTGCAACATGATCAGAATAATATTGAATTGGGATTTGTTGCGTTAAGCTATGCTTGTCCGGCAGCCAATCAATATGCTTATAAAATGGAGAATCTCGATAAGGACTGGATTTTTACAAAAGATAATCAAAGTGTGACTTATGCCAATCTTGCTCCCGGAAAATACCGGTTTGTTGTGAAAGCAAGTAACAATGACAAAGTATGGAACCAAGAGGGCGCTTTTGTTGAAATCATCATTCTTCCTCCTTGGTGGAGAACATGGGTTGCCAATATTTGCTATATACTCCTTTTGATTGTATGTATTTGGTTAATAGTCAGGTATTATTTGTATGTAAGTAAGAAAAAGGCAGAGGAAAGACAACGGTTGTTTGAGAGTGAAAAAGAGAAAGAACTGTATAGCTCCAAAATTGATTTCTTTACTAACGTAGCCCATGAGATACGAACGCCTTTGACGTTGATCAACGGACCTCTCGAATCTTTGGCTGAGATGGATATTAAAGATCATGAGATAAGGAAGAATGTTCAGCTCATGCAGAGGAACATATCTGAATTGCTTACCTTGATTAATCAGATTTTGGATTTCAGAAAAGTGGATGCCAATAAGGTGACAATGAATTTTGTCGTTGGGAATATATCGGCTGTTGTAGATGAGGTATATCAGGAGTTTCTTCCGATGGCATTGTCTGTAAATAAGAAAATGGAACTTCGTATGCCGGAACAGCCGGTTTATGCATTGATTGACCGGGGATCTTTTGTGAAGATTCTGAATAATCTGTTTTCAAACGCGATCCGGTACTCCGAGCATACAATTGAAGTTGAACTTGCAGAAGACAATACGCAATTCGATTTGACCATAAAGAATGACGGTGAGATAGTACCTCCCGAAATGGCCGATAAGATATTCGATCCAT
Organism: Coprobacillus sp. CAG:698; assembly: GCA_963599995.1. GTDB lineage: Bacteria > Bacteroidota > Bacteroidia > Bacteroidales > Bacteroidaceae > Bacteroides. The sequence goes on along the minus strand of CAVCAX010000152.1, from coordinate 38,542 downwards.
TCTATCAGTTAAAGAAGAATGCAAACATAAATGCAAGTTCCGGCATCGGATTGTCATTGGCACGGTCGCTTGCCGAATTACATCATGGTACGTTACTTTATAAAAGTACCGATGGGTTGAATGTTTTCACATTGACCATTCCCAAGGGGGATCTCTCGCAGCAAGAGACCAATATTGATATTTATAACGATGATTTTGTTGAGCAACAATCAAAGCAGGAAACGATTTTGGTAGTAGAAGACAATCTTGAACTGCTATCGTTTATGACCGAGAAATTGAGTTTGAACTTCTCGGTGGAAAAAGCTACCAACGGTGCCGAAGCATTTGATATTATTCAAAAGGTGAATGTCGATATCGTGGTTACGGATATCATGATGCCTATTATGGACGGTTTTGAGCTCTGCAGGAAGATAAAGACGGATATTGAGTACTGTCATATACCCGTGGTATTGCTGACAGCTAAAAATGACCTGAACAGTAAGATCAAAGGACTTGAAACAGGAGCTGATGCGTATATCGAGAAACCTTTCTCGTTTAAGTATCTGATAACACAGTTGAATTCGCTTCTTGAAAACAGAAAAAGAGAGAAAGAGGCGTTTATCAAAAAACCTTACGTCACTTCGCAGTCGATAGGACTGTGCAAGGCAGATGAGGAACTGATAAACAAGATCATAGGCATTATTGAAGAAAATATCACTGATTCTAATTTTGGCGTAGAGCGTTTGTCGGAGATTATCAATATGAGCCGGTCGAGTCTGCACCGCAAGATCAAGGCGCTTTCCGGAACATCGCCTACGGATTTTATCCGTTTGATACGATTGAAAAAGGCCTCCGAACTGATAGCCGAAGGGCATTACCGTACAGGAGAGGTGTGTTATATTGTCGGAATAAACTCCCCCTCTTATTTTATCAAGTTGTTTCAAAAGCAGTTTGGTATGACACCGAAGGAATTTGAGAAACAACAGAGGATGGCAAACACAAATGATTATAATATAAAACTGACAAAATGAAAACATTTAATTTTTTACTGGTGAGTATAGTTGCAATTGCACTTTATTCATGTACTCCAAAAACATTTTATCCCGGTGAAGTCTGGATAGATACGGAGCGAAACATGATTAATGCGCATGGGGGAGGAGTTCTGTTTCATAACGGAACCTATTATTGGTATGGCGAGTATAAAAATGATTCTACTTATCATGCCCCCGGCGTAGAATGGGACTGTTACCGGACAGAGGCCGGTGGGGTAGCCTGCTATTCCTCCAAAGACCTACACTCCTGGAAGTTCGAGGGGGTGGTGTTAAAACCGGATATGGTCAATCCCGAATCGGATATTCATCCTTCTATGGTGATCGAACGCCCTAAAGTGGTTTATAATGAGAAGACCGGTAAGTTTGTAATGTGGATGCACATTGATAATTATAATTATTCGAAAGCTGCTGCCGGTGTCGCCGTATCGGATAGTCCGACCGGAGATTTCAAGTATTTGCATTCTCTTCGCCCGTGTGGAGAAGAATGCCGGGATATGACACTGTTCAAAGACGGGGATGGGAAAGCCTATCACGTTTACTCTGCCAAAGGTAATTCCACTTTATATATTCATCTGCTATCGGATGATTATCTGGAACATACCGAGACTTATAAGGCGGCTTTCCCGGGAAAGTTCAGGGAAGCACCGGCCATCTTCAAGAGGCAGAATAAATATTATATGATCACTTCCGGATGTAGTGGTTGGGACCCTAATGAAGCGGAATATGCCGTAGCAGACTCTATGTTGGGAGAGTGGACGGCAATGGGGAATCCTTGTGTGGGTGAGAATGCCGACAGAACATTTGGCGGACAAAGTACGTACGTCATAACAGTAGATCCCGAACATGGCAAATACATTGCCATGTTCGATAAATGGAATAAACTGGATTTAATCAATTCCAGATATATTTGGTTACCTATTCATTTTCATCCGGCAGACAGTATTACGATCGGATGGAAAAAAGAATGGTCTTTAAAAGATCTGTAACAGATGTAGAACCTTTTCTTAAATGTTGTATTATGAAGAAACTATTTTTTATTGCATGTAGCAGTTTTTGTTTTAACCTGCTGCATGCACAGGTCCCGGGAGATATTGAAAATATCAGATTTGAATATATGGATAAACCGGTACAGTCGAGTACGGGAGGTGCCCCGATGAATTTTATCCATGCCACTTATGTAAATGCTGCTTGGGGGGATTGCAACAATAACGGGACACTCGACCTGTTTTATAGTGATAAGAATAATCATGGCAGTGCAACGAAAATCCAGAGTAATTTCTATCAGAATAACGGGGATGGCACTTTGCGTAAATTGACCTCTCCATTTGCAGGAGTTGCTTTTTCATGTCCGGTTTGGTTCGATATGAATAATGACGGCCTTTTGGATCTTTTTCTTCCGGGACTGGGCGATTGGCATTATCAGTGGAATGATCTGACTACACGTCTGTCCAATATTCAGGCACGTTTGTATATCAATCAGGGAGTTCAGGAAAATGGAACTTGTAAGTTTAAGGAAATGCCGGTGGCTGAATCAGGTTTGATGCCGGTGTTCAATGGAAAGACCGGAGGAAAAGGGCACAATTGGGCCGTTGCGGGCGATTATGATAATGATGGCTATACGGACTTACTTGTAACAGGCTTTGATGAACACACCAGAGCAAGCCGGAAAGATTACGAAGAGGCTGTCAGAGTGGTGTATCTGTTTAAAAATATAAAGGGAGAGTATTTCGAATTACAGAGAACTCCTTTGGAAGGAACCAAGCCTTTTCACGGGTTAACCGATGGCAGTGTCTGCTTTGCTGATTTGGATAATGACGGTTGGCTGGATATCGTATCTACCGGATATGGTTATTCAAGAGAGTCGGAGGTACACGTTTACTGGAATCAGCAGAACGGTACGTTTAAGGAATCGGATTTTAAGTTTGACACGACTTGTAACTCTTCATGCGATGTATATGATCTGAATAATGACGGGTTGGCAGATATCATTATGACGGGAGTATATTTCAATAACGGTCAAAAGCAATTTTACATCTACAAGAACAAGGGGGAGCGCAATTTTGAGAAATTGGAAAATGAACATCTGTTGCCGATAGATGGCGGGCAACTCTCTTTGGGCGATGTGAATCATGACGGACTGCCTGATATGCTGGTAGGAGGACATAATAATACACATCAGCATACCACCTGGCTATATGTGAATAAGGGCGATTTTGATTTTGAACCGATTGCATGGTACAATCAGGATGATTACGGATGGGCATTTCCCAGAGTCACACATGGCAATGAACATCTGATTGATGTCGATAATGACGGGTTGCTGGATGCATGGATTTCCGGATGGTCCAACGGAACCTGCCCGTCCGGTTGTGATACGCAACTTTGGAAAAATACGTCTGCTGTCGGAAAGAACGAAGCACCGGGGATACCGCAAAATCTGCAGGCGAAGTTGATGGAGGGTTCCGATATTCTTTCTTTGACATGGGAAGCAGCCACCGATGATGTCACTCCTCAGAAAGCTTTGCGGTATAATGTTTATTTGAAGAAGCAGGACAGTGATAAATGCTACATGACCGTGCCGGCGGATATCACTTCCGGTTTTATTAAGGTCGGTTCAGTTTCCGGCAACCTCACTCAATGTTCCTATAAGATTAAAGTAGAATCGGACGGTGAATATGAATGGGGGGTACAAGCCATCGACAATGGAGGAAGAGGCGGCCTTTTTGCTAAGGCTACGGTGAAAGTGGATGGAACCACCGGGGTTACTTCTCCCGAAGAAGAGGCCATTTTAATTTCTTCCAGTGGGCAGTCTCTGAATTATTCGATTTCCGGCAGGGGGAAGATGACTGTATTCGGTATTGATGGCAGCGTGGTGTATCAAAGCCGGATTTATGAGACCGGTACGGTCGATCTGATAGGGAAAGGCACTTATATTGTCAGTGTAGAGACTGATTCCGCTGTGAAAAGACAGAAGGTTGTAATAATGTAATGAAGAATTTTTACTGTATGATATTGAAAAAATATATATGTTTGGCTTTTGCCGTTTTGCTTATTCAGAACGGATATGCTAAAGAACAGAAGCCTGTAAATCTTGGAGAAACACCCTGGCGGTTTTCCAAAGTCGTCCGACAGGAGATGAATTTGGCAAAAGATGCCCGCATCCTTTGCGGTATGCAGGCGGTACCTGTGATCAATGATGGCGATATGAATACGGAATGGGTAGCAGATGATGCGGCGGAGTCAAGTCTGCTCGTCGATCTGCATGAGAATAAACAGGCAGGAAAAGTCAAATTGTCTTTCAAAGGAAACCGGGTATATTTTGCTACTGTAAAAGTGGAAGTAAGCCTTGATAATAAACAATGGAATTCGTTGACAGACGGCACAGAGAGGCAACAATGCGAACTGTATAAGGAAGGGGATATCTCGAGCGTTAATAATACGGTAGGGTATGTCGCAACCGTTACGAGCACTTCACTTTCTGTACCGATTTCTGTAACTTATCGTTACATAAAGCTTTCCGGTTTGAAATGTTTCTCTGAGAAAAAGGAAGAACTTCCGGTGCGTGTCAGTGAACTGGCCATTTATCCGATTGAAAATGACCATTCGGATCAGGAGATGGCAGATGCAAATTTTGATGATACACGTTGGGAAGAGGTCGGTATCCCACATTGCTACAATGAACACGATACTTATCTGAATGCGAGTACGGGAGAACGCTGTTGGCGAGGGGAAGGCTGGTACAGAAAGAAACTCTTTTTCGATGAGAAGGATCGGGAGAAGGAAATCTTTTTTGAATTCCAGGGAGTGAATCTGGCGGCTATTGTCTTTGTGAACGGGCAGGCTGTTCCCGGAAATACACGGGTTAAGCAACCGGGAGTGGTGACTCATGTAGGCAGTTCTCTTCCTTTTGTGGTGAACATCAGTAAATATATAAAATGGGGCGAAGAGAATCAGATCGCGATTAAAGTATCGAATGCGAAAAATACATTCTTTGCCTGGCCGGGATTTGGGGAGAACGAAGGGTTCGGACAAGCAATGGGAGGCATTGTAAGTCCTGTTTATATGTATAAGAAAGATAAAGTGCATATCCCATTCAACAGTTACTCTCCTTTAAACAAATGGGGTACTTATTTCGGAACGGTATCTGCTACGCCGCAGGAGGCCGTCGTAAGGTTTCAGACAAATGTAGAGAATTCTTCGGATCATACACAGGCAGTCGAGCTGCGCACTTATTTGCAAGATGAACGGGGACGTACGGTGTTATCATTTACCGAGCGACAAAACGTGGCACCCGGTGCAACTCATTTATTCGATCGGACGGAAACCATTCAAAATCCCCGACTGTGGTATCCTATCGGTTGTTCGGGTACTCCGTATTTATATACCGTGCAGAACAAAGTGTATGTAGACGGCAAACAGGTAGATGGCAAAAGTGAGAAATTCGGTATACGTGAAATTACCTGGGATGAAAATTATTGCTATGTCAACGGTGAGAAATGTATTCTGCGGGGATTTGGCAATAGAAACATTTATCCGGGTTTGGGAGCCGCCGTTCCGGCTGCTTTACGTTGGCAGGACATCGCTTACGTTGCCGCGTGTGGGGGAAATGCGTTCCGCGTAGGGCATCAACCTCCGTTTGCCGAAGCTTTTCAGGCTTGTGATGTGTATGGCATTCTGCTGATTGTGAACAGTGGAGACAATGAATGGGCCTTGAAAAATGAACCGGCCAAGACTTATAAACGGGAGTACGACCGTGATGCGATTATTGCATTCCGTAATCATCCTTCGGTGGTGATTTGGGAATCTAACAATGGTCTGGCCTATGAAGGAGATAAATATTTGCCTTCTTATACACTCGAGGAGGTAAAGAAATGGGACTATATACAGCCGCGTCTGGTGTTGAACCGTGATGGGTATCCTCCGGAATGGGATGAGAAAGAGCAGATTGTGATTGGCTATACCAATCGCTATGAGAAAGTCCCGGGACATCCTTCTCTGAATACAGAAGTTTATGGTACCAACTGGAACGGACAGCCCAGCTGGTGTATTGCCCGCTTCGATTACGATAATGAAAAGCAGTTTTCTCAGGCCTATGTACAGGATTATCTCCATGATCTCGACAGGCAGGCGTGTGGCTGGATCGATTGGATGTTGGCAGAGACCTATGGTGAGGGGTATACGATTTACCTGAATGGGATGAGGAATCAGAAGAGCCTGGGTTCGTGTGCAATGGACGCCAATCGATTTCCGAAGTTGAAGTACCGGATTTACCAGAAAGCTCTTTGGGTACCGTTTTCTAAACAGCCGGGAGTTGCTCTCCAAAGCCATTGGAACTATTCGGGTATTCAGGATGTGGATGCCTGGAGTAATTGCCCTTATGTGGAACTGTTTATCAATAAGAAATCCTATGGAATCGTTGAACCGGATAAAGCAACCCGTCGTTGCACCTGGAAAGAGATTCATTGGGAACCGGGTGTTGTTGAAGCGGTCGGGATGGATTATGATAAGCGTCCTGTCTGCTCCGAAAAGATAGAATCGTCCGATGAACCTTATGCCATACAGGTCACTATCGAAAAACAGACTGCCAAACCCGACGGTGAAGAGTTTGTGTTGCGTGCCAATGCTTCCGATGCCTTTATCGTGACGGCTAAGATTGTGGATAAAGCCGGTCGCTGGTGTCCCAGGGCCGATCACCTTTTGAAGTTTGAAGTAGAGGGGGAAGGTGTCTATAAGGGATCTTATAACTTCTATGTGGCTGAGGGTAAGGATTTAGCCTATCACGCTCCCGGAGATCATGAATTGCAAGCGGAAGGTGGTCTGATGAGGGTGGCTGTGCGGACAACCTTTCATCCGGGAAAGATAAAAGTAAAGGTGAGTGCAGACGGATTGGTTTCGGGAGAGGGGTCTGTGAAATCCAAAAAGGTTAAACTGTGATTTAAATCTCATGTAATTTGTATGATGAAAAAGATCTGTTTTTATACACTATGCACTTTGTTGTTAGTGGGGTGCAGGACTTCTTTCCAATCGGCTGAAAATGAAAGCCGGCCCAAAGAGAAGAGTACAATTGACAGTTTGGCCCCCAATCCTTTTATCAGGCACATGTACACGGCCGACCCTTCAGCCCGTGTTTGGGCCGACGGTCGTCTATATGTCTATGCATCACATGATATAGATCCGCCACGGGGATGTGACCTGATGGATAGATATCACGTGTTTTCTACCGATGACATGGTACACTGGACGGATCATGGTGAAATATTAAACTCTTCACAAGTACCTTGGGGGCGCAAGGAAGGGGGATTCATGTGGGCACCGGACTGCGCATATAAAGACGGTACCTATTACTTCTACTTCCCACATCCCAGTGATACGTATACGGATAATAGCTGGAAGATCGGAGTGGCTACCAGTAAAGAACCGGCTGCCAACTTTACGGTTCAGGGATACATTAAAGGTATGGATTCGCTGATAGATCCTTTTGTCTTTATAGATGACGACGGGCAACCTTATATTTACAATGGCGGAGGAGGAATCTGTAAAGGGGGAAAGTTGAAAGATAATATGATGGAGTTGGATGGTGAAATGAAAACAATGGAAGGTCTGGATGATTTTCACGAGGGTACATGGATACACAAGTATAAAGGGAAATATTATCTCTCTTATGCCGATAATCATGATCCGGGCAGAAATGACGGTATGGATGGTTACAACTGCATGCGTTATGCCATCAGTGACCATCCCTTAGGACCATGGAAATATATGGGAATTTATATGGAGCCTTCCGACTGTTTTACCAATCAGGGCTCTATCGTAGAATATAAGGGAGAGTGGTTCGCTTTTTATCATACAATCTCCTTATCTAAAAATCCGGCATTACGTTCTATTTGTGTAGACAGATTATATCACAACAAAGACGGCACTATCCGGATGGTAAAACAACGTAAAGGAAGGTATTAAGAAAAGATAATTTGACAAGATCCGATTCTGATTCGTTAGTTATAAAATTTTCTGATTATCAGTATTGTCTATGGACGATGTGTCCGCTTTTCAAAAATAGATAAGCGGGTAATTTCAACTAAGAAGTTACCCGCTTATACTTTGATAAAATAATAGTAAGTCGTGTTGTATTTAGGTTTATTTGTAGACGGCTTGCTTGTTTCCCATAATGAAACGCAGCTCTTTAGCATCGATCAGATCGAAATAGCTGATAAAAGGCTTTAGAAGTTTTTTCCCATCCAGAAATACGGATTGTACATATTGGTTTTCTTCTGAGAGATTCTCTGCTTTTATCGTTAATTCGTGATCTTTCAATTGGATTTTGATTTCCGGCAATTGGGGAGCTCCTATGGCAAATTCATTACTTCCGGGGGTTACCGGATAGAATCCCATGGTCGAGAAAAGATACCAAGCGGACATCTGGCCGCAATCATCATTGCCATTTACCCCGTCTGGAGAATTCTTATAGTTTATTCTCACGTGTTTACGAGCCAGTTCCTGCGTTTTCCACGGTTCGTTGCAGTAGTTGTACAGGTAGATGTAATGATGTCCCGGTTCATTGTCGTGCCGGTAATGGCCTTCTTCGAAGTTACGGTCCAGTTTGGCGGAGAATGCCTTTTCTCCTCCCATCATGTCGATCATGCCGGGGATATCCTGAAGAACACAGAATAGATAGGTCCACTTGGAACCCTCTGTTAATCCGTGATGTGAGTGGTCGTCCAGATCTACCCAGCTTCCATCGTAATTGCGTGGCAGGAAGAATCCTTTTTCGGTATTGTATTGATTTCTGTAATTCTGGCTGAACTGCATCAGGCGGTTGTAGTCTTCGGTTTTCCCCAAGTCTTTTGCCATTTGTGCTACGCACCAGTCATCGTATGCATATTCTAAAGTTCTGGAAACGGACTCTGCAGTCTTGTCATCGGCTACATATCCGAGGGAGTGGTAATAACTGGCTCCTGCACGTCCTTCAAAAGAGGCCCAATAGTCACGGTCTCCGTATCTTCTTTGTGTGTCGCAATCGGGGGGGACCATTGCGTCCTTGCGCAGGGCTTCATAGGCCAGACCGATATCGTAGTTGCGAATTCCTTTCATGTAGGCATCGGCTATCACGGCATCTGCATGAGTACCTATCATAATATTGGTATAGCTGGGGTTGGGCCACATAGGCAGCCAGCCGCCCTCCTTATACATCTGCAGCAATGCAGTGATCCAATTACCTGTCAACTCGGGTTCTATGAGAGTCATTAAGGGATGGAAAGCACGGAATGTATCCCAAAGGGAATAGTCATTGAACGAGAATCCATCGTGAACTTTATCATCAAAGGCGCTGTAATATTTTCCGTATTCCGAGAACTCGCGGGGAAACAGATAACAATGGTAAAGTGCTGTATAAAAGATCGGTGCATCATCCTTATTGTTCCCTTTGATGTGGAATTTGGAGAGCTTGTCATTCCATGCCTTTTTGGTATTATCGCATAATTGCTTGAAATCCCATGCGGGAACCTCATGTTCCAGATTCATACGTGCCTGCTCGATGCTTATGAAAGAGGTTGCGATCTGTACTTGTATTTGCGGTGAAGTTTTATCGAAGTCAATGTAGGCTCCCATACGCGTGCCGTATAACTCCTTTTCTCCCGGATAAAGGGTAGAATCGTTCCAGCAGCCGAAATCTTTTATATCCCGGTTGAAGCGGATGATGAAGTATCCTTTAAAATTGGGGAGGTCCGGTCCTATTTGTGCCGATTGTCTGTCCGGATTATAGCCGATAATCTCGTTGTTTTCCGTATCTATCTTTATCCAGCCTTTTATCGTGTTCAGACGATGGTTCAGATGATTGCACCAATCGTTTAGGGCAGGGTTCAGATTAATACCTTGGATAATTAACCGGGGGGACTGATTCTTGGGAAAACGGAAGTTCAGCATTGCGCACCGGCTGGATGCTGTCAACTCTGTAAAGATGCGGTTCTTCTGATTATCGGTCAAAGTGACGGAATAATAATGGGGAGAGGCCTTTTCGTCTTTGTGATTGAAACTCATCTTTCTCTCTTCCGGAAGGACTCTCACCGTTTCTCCTATTTGGGGCATGACCGATACATAGCCGTAATCTCCCATCCAGATGGTGGGCTGATGGGAACCTAAAAATCCCATGATGTGTTCATCATCATAGACGTATGCCATACTTCCCATCTTGTTTTCTCTGGTCTGTGGGAGAAAGCTGGTCATGGCAAAAGGCGTACCGACGTAGGGGACTGTACCGCCTTCTCCTTTGAGTGCTGTTCCGATGAAAGGATTTACATAGTCCACAACCTCTTTTTTAGTTTGAGAATAGGTGAGGCTTGTATAGAAACATAGAAATAAAAAAAGTATTTTCTTCATGGTGCTTATTTGGGGTGTTATACATTTATAAGATAGTGGGCTATGTTTACTTTTTCTTCTCTAAAAGAACCCATTTACACTGGTCCGTCTGCTCGACAGTACCTTTCTTCCCGGATGCTTCGATCCGGTTTTCTCCTTTTTGGAGTGATATGTTTTTCCAGATAAGGATATTATCTTCTCTGGTGGGATTTCCGCAATCTTGTCCGTTTACTTTTAGGTGAACCTCATCACAGTTAGAATAAATTTTGATATCTGTGTTGGGTTCTCTTCTGGTAATGTCTCTTTTGCCGGTGATGTGTAGAACCGGCGACTCTGACCATACCGACTGATAAAAGTAGAAAGCATCTTTTTTGACTTTTCTATCATAAGTAACCAACCCTTTGTCATTTAGTCCCAATATATCTCCTTCATTTCTGGAGGCACTTGCAAAGTCGAACATGTTCCATACAAAAGATCCCCATACGAAATCACTGCTACTTATTCCCCGGTAATTCTGTTCGTGAACGATGGCCTGCCACTCTTCCGGATGAAAGATTCCGTCTGTTTTGGGGGCTGATTGAACGTCCTGTTGGTGATGCCAGATATTGGCCCCTGCGCCATATTCACTGACGCAGATACCTTTACTTCCTACCAGACGGTTCCAGTGGGCCACGGACGACTTCATGATGGAGGGTTGTGCCCAGTACCATCCCGGGTAAGTATTGTAAGCCATGATATCTGTAACTACATTTTCCGGTCGGTTTTCTATATTGGCGGCGGCAACCGTCAAACGTCCCTGATCTTCTTTATGGGCTACTTCATTCAGCTCCTGTATCAGTCCTTTTACATCTCCTTCGCACAGCTCATTGAACAAGCTCCAACAGAAGATGGAGGGATGATTGAAGTTCTGCCGGATTAACTCGGTTAATTGCAGCTTTATATTTTCGGTGAAGGCAGGGGTAGGAGATGCTTTGCCTATAAGAGGAATCTCTGCCCATACCAGCATTCCTTCCCGGTCGCATAACGAATAGAAATAGTCGGAATGTGGGTAGTGGGCCAGTCTTATTCCGTTGGCTCCTATCTCTTTGATCAGTGCCATGTCTTCATTATGTTCCTTGTTTGTTATTGCCCATCCTTTTTCGGCCCGGTCTTGGTGTCTGTTTACACCTTTTATTTTATAGGGATTGCCGTTTAGGAAGAAACCTTTCTGGGCATCAACGGAATAGTATCTTAATCCGGTGTACTGGGATAAGGTGTCTACTACGGCATTTCCTTTCATTACTTCTATGAAAACACGATATAGATGAGGAGATTTTTTACCGTCCCATAAAGCTGGTTGTTTTATGTTGAGCTTGTTGACAAACTCAACGGTCTCATCTTTCCCGGATGATTTTCGGGTGATACAGTTGCCTACGAGTTGTCCTTCCGCATTGAATATACTGGTTTTTACAGATAAATCTTTTTCTGCCTTGTTGCTGTTCACTTTGGTTACAACAGATAATTCTGCCTGTTTGGCATCTACTTTATTTTGATGTATATAAACTCCCGAAGAAGCATAATCTAATGGAGTGACGCAAGTTTTGGGCAGTAAAAGTAAAGATACCGGTCGGTAGATACCGCCGAAAACAGTAAAATCACCGGATAAGGGAGCGATGTCATTGTCTAAACGGTTGGAGACCTTTACTTCTATCAGGTTGTCTCCTTTTTTTAATGAAGAGGTTACCTCGAAACAGAAAGCATTGAACGAACCTTTATGGTTGCCCACCGGAATGCCGTTCACAAAGACATCTGCTACTTGGCTGACAGCTTCAAAGCGTAGGAAAGCACGGCGTTTCAACATCTCCGGTGATATGTTCAGATGATAGCGGTATTCGCCCGTTCCCCGATAGTAGTCGGGAGTCTGGCCGTCTGTTGCATTCCATGTATGCGGAACTGTTACTTTTTCCCACGTTAAATTATTTTTGTCTTTCTCCGAACGGAATTCCCATTCTTGATCCAATGGATATTTTTGGCGCAGTTGGGCGGAAGATTGTAAAAACGGGAATAAGCATAAAGCAATAATAATAAACTTCATTCGTATGTACATGAGCGTATAAAATTTAGAATAACAATATTAATAAGGATGATATGGCAAATTTAGTGTAGAAAATCTTGATTTTATAGTAATAAAGCATTCATATTATAGCAAATATGTCTTATTTTGTCTGAAACTTAGTGGCGAAAAACGGTTTGAGACCGATACCGCACTTTTTGAGTAACCGGAGTTTTTCAGACTTAGTATTGGGCATGATATTAATTAATCGTATTTTTGTACCATCTAAAAATCTAAATAATTTCTATGTATGAAAAATGCAACTCGTCTGAATCTTTATAAGAGTCATTTGTTGCTTCTTCTATCGTTATGGGTTATCGGGCTTTCGGCGCAGGATATATCGTTCAGTTACTTATCTACGGAGGATGGCCTTTCGCAGTTTACGGCTTACTGTCTGTATAAAGATGAGCTTGGCAGGATATGGATAGGAACGCGCGATGGACTGAATGTATATAACGGCAATGGAATACAGAGTTATAAACCGGAGCGGGGAAATGAGCATTCTATTTTAGGGAAAGATGTCAGGAAGATCTGTGGGGATAATAAGGGGCATTTATATATACAGACAATTGATGGGATCTGTACCTTTGATATGCATTCCGAAACGTTTAAAACGATTCAGGAGGGACCGGGCTATTCGATTGTCTATAGCTCCGATACGTTATTGATAGGTGGCTATAACTCTGTCTGTTATTACGATGCTCTGAATCAAGAGGTGAAACCTTACTGCTCTTTAGAGGGAGACATGCAGATTTCTTGTATGTTGAAGGACCGGAACGGACGGTTGTGGCTTGGCACCCGGGATAAAGGATTGTATTGCCTGAAGAAAGGGCAGATGAACCAGTGCGGTACATTGTCTCAGTGCAATGTCTTTAATCTTTATCAGGATTCTGCCGGTGATATTTGGGTATGTACTTGGGAAGACGGGCTTTTCCATATATCTGATAATGAAACGGTACATTACACGGATAAAGGAATGGATAAGGCACATTGCATATCCTCCAACTCCGTGCGGGACTGCTGTGAAGACAATCAGGGGAATCTATGGATTGCAACGTTCAATGGGTTGGATAAGTTTGATAAGAAGAAAAACGAGTTTGTATATTATACCTCTACGGATATACCGGGAAGTTTGAGCAATGCTTCTGTCTATTGTATTATAAAAGATCATCAGGGAACTCTCTGGGTAGGCACTTATTTCGGTGGGGTGAACTACTTTAATCCCGAATATGAGATTTATACCCATTATCGTCCCGGATTGCATGAGAACGAGGAACTCAGTTTTCCGGTGATCGGCTGCTTTGCAGAAGACAAGAGGGGTAATTTGTGGATTGCTACCGAAGGTGGCGGACTGGATTTTTATGATCGTACCAACAAACGTTTCAAGTGGTATAAGCATAAGGAGGGTGACAGCTCCCTCTCGCATAATAACATTAAAGCGTTGTATTATGATGAAAAACGGGAAGCTCTTTGGATCGGTACTCATCAGGAAGGGGTCAATAAACTGGATCTGAAAACAGACAGGATTACAACCTATAAGCTCCCTGATATAGACGGAAGGCAATCGTCCAATGTGATACTGGACATTATTCCCTATAAAGATGATCTGTTGCTGGCTTCTTATGACGGTGTCTTTCAATTCAATCCTGAAACGGGAAAATTTACTCTGTTATTGAATCTGTTTTCCCATTACCTGAAAATAGATTCGGAGGGCTTGTTGTGGATTGGGGTAGAAGGACATGGTGTGTATGCTTACCACTTTGATACCAAGGAACTGGTGAATTACAGATATGATCCGGAGAAGACAAATTGTTTGAGCGATAATATGATCACCTGTATTGCCGAAGACCGTCATCGCAATCTGTGGTTCTCGACGATCAGTTCCGGTATTGATGTCTATTATCGGGAGACGGGTAAGTTTGAGAATTTCAATTCTAAGAAGAACGGCTTAGGCAGTGATTGCATCTATGCTGTAACAGAGTCTCTAAACGGCAAACTGCTATTGACCACCAATCAGGGGTTCACACTCTTTGATTACTATACGAAGTTGTTTTACAATTATGACAATGAGAACGGATTCCCTTTTACAACGCTGAATGAGAACTCTTTATATCAATGTAAAGATGGAGAGATATTTTTGGGCGGTATCAAAGGAATGGTCTCATTTTATGAGAAGAGTCTCAATATCCCTCCCAAACCTTATGATATTTTTCCGGTGCGGCTTTGGGTGAATGGCGAAGAGGTCGGCATTAATGACAAAACAGGTATTCTGAAATCTTCTTTCTATGATACTTCCGCTATTACGCTGAAGAGTGATCATTCCGTTTTGAATCTGGAGTTTGCCGTTTCCAATTATATCGCCGCCAATCAACATGAGTTTGTATATCGGTTGGAGGGATTCTCTACTGGATGGACGAAGATATACAAGCAACGTACCATTACCTATACCAATCTGTCGCCGGGTGACTATACCCTGATTGTAAAGCCGGCGGGAATTAATAATGTGTACCAACCGGAATATCGTCTTGACATAACCGTTCTTCCTCCGTTTTACAAGACAATCTGGGCTTATCTCATCTATGCTGTCATCACGATGAGCCTTCTTTATTATATCGTGAGAACCTATCATGGCAGAATAAAACTGCAGGAATCTCTTAAATACGAGAAACAGCACATCCGGGATGTAGAGGAGCTGAACCAGTCTAAACTTCGCTTCTTTACCAATATCTCCCATGAGTTTCGTACTCCGTTGACGGTTATTGTGGGGCAGATTGAAATGTTGCTGCAGGTACAGTCGTTTCCACCGGCAATCTACAACAAGCTTCTGAATGTTTACAAGAACGGACTCCAGCTGCGGGAATTAATCAGCGAGTTGCTCGATTTTCGGAAACAGGAGCAGGGACACATGAAGATAAAGGTGAGCAGGCATAATCTGGTCGACTTCTTATACGAAAACTACCTGCTTTATGTAGAATATGCATCTACCCGGCATATCAGATTCTGTTTCAATAAGGAACAGGAACAGTTGGAGGTCTGGTATGACTCGCGCCAGATGCAGAAAGTCATTAATAATTTGCTGTCAAATGCTTTTAAGTATACTCCGGAGAAAGGGAGTATCTCCATCCATGTCTGCCGGAAGGGAGAAGAGGCTGTTATTGAAGTGTCGGACAGTGGCAAAGGGATTAAACCGGAAGAAGTCGGGAAGATTTTTGAGCGCTTTTATCAAACCGATAATGATCCGGAGAGCACTCAGGGAACAGGTATCGGACTGGCTTTGAGCAAAGGTATTGTGGAGTTGCATCAGGGACGGATTGAGGTCAGCAACAATCAGAGCGGCGGGGTTACGTTTACTATTGCATTAAAGTTAGGAAATGCCCATTTCACCGCAGAACAGATAGAGACAGAGGAGCAGAAAGAAGAGGAAGCGGCAGTCGTTGCCGAACCGAAGTTCATGGATGAGCAGCAGGTGCTGGACGATACGGTGAAAGAGCGTATCAAAGGAGCAAAGGTGCTGATTGTGGAAGACAATGACTCATTAAGGGATATGTTGGCGGGGTTGTTTGAACCTTATTATGAGATAATAACCGCTGCGGATGGAGAAGAGGGATTGAAGGAGGCTCGTGATAGGATGCCTGATCTTATTATTAGCGACGTGGTTATGCCTAAAATGACCGGTATTGAACTCTGCAAACAGATAAAACAGGATTTCGAAACGTGTCATATTCCGGTCGTTCTCTTGACGGCCCGTACTGCGATAGAGCATACCATCGAAGGATTGCGTATTGGTGCGGACGATTATATCACGAAGCCTTTTAATGTGAATCTGCTTATTTCCAGGTGCAATAATCTCGTGAACAGCCGTATCGTATTGCAGGAGAAGTTTAGTAAACAGCCGCAGACCCGCGTCCAGATGTTGGCAACCAATCCGATGGATAAAGATCTGTTGGACCGTACGGTCGCCATCATTGAAAAAAATATGGATAATGCAGAGTTTAGCCTGAATGATGTGATCCGCGAGCTATGTATATCCCGCACCAACTTCTTCTCTAAGATGAAAGCCATTACCGGACAGACTCCGAACGATTTTGTTCTGACAATCCGTTTGAAAAAGGCTGCTTATCTTCTGAAGAACGAATTGTTTCTGTCTATAGCTGAGGTGGCAGACCGGACCGGCTTTAGTTCGCCGCGCTATTTCAGCCGTTGCTTTAAGGAGGTATATGGCATCAGTCCACTGTTCTATCGTACGGGCAATAAGGACAAGGAGCCGGAAGAGGAAACTGAAACGGATGAGTAAGGAGGCGCTCATCGGTGTATAAGTTTTATTGGGTATGATATATGCTACCCTGTTTTGCAGCAGATGAGTTATTTTATTAAAACGATGAGAGGTGACATGAGTTCATGTTTACCTCTCATCGTTTTTGTATTACTGTGTGTCTGTCTATGGAAGTACACATTGCGTACAATCAGGTGCACATTGCGTACAGAATAATGCTTGTGCGCTGTGTGTCTGTGAATTGTACCCGATGTGTCTCCTTAAAGTACGCAAAGTGCATCTTCCTTTTTCGTATTTATTTCACTTTTGTTGCATCAAAGAACCGATGTAAAACTAATCAATTTTAAAATTTGTAGTATGAAAAAGACATTATTCTCCGCAATGTGTGCTTTGTTCCTCTGCTCAGGCATGAGTGCGAAGGTTATCTATGTAACAACCGATGGTAATGACAACAATGCCGGAACTTCCTGGGAGACGGCAGTGAAAGATTTGAATGTAGCAATCGGTAAAGCCGATAAAGGTGATGATATTTATATTGCTGCAGGTTCCTACGCTTTTAATGCATCTATTATGATGAAAAATGGAGTGAGTTTCTATGGCGGATTTGCCAAAGGAGAAACCTCTGTTGATGCACGCCAGCGTCCTAACCCTCAAACAGAACCCTGGAATTTTACGAATGAAACGGTTTTTACCGGCGAGAGTGAAAACCGTTTGATGGAACGTGAAGATAAAAGTTCTCTTTGGGATATGGTGTATGTAGATGGGATTACTTTTAATAACTATAAGGTAACTAAGGACTGGCGTTTTTTGTATTTTAGAAATTCTGTCACTTTCCAGAATAATAAGGTGATTAATTGTGCGGCTAATGCTACTCTTGTTTATGGTGAAGAGAATTTCATCGTACGTGATTGCTATTTTGCGAATAACAGTAATTTAGGTGATTTGACGAAAACTAATACTGTAATCTATTTTTGTGGTTATGCTGTAGGCAGTTTGCCAAATCGTATGGAGAACTGTGTCTTTGAGGCTAACAAAATGCAGTCTTTTGGACTCTATAATTATAACGGTGGACCAAAGAATCAATCAGATGAAGTAGTGGTCACTAATTGCTCTTTTAAGGATAATACAGGCAAATGTATTGGAATCGCCTATGAATGGTCAGAAGGTACGATGGCGATTACCGATTGTCTGTTTGAAGGAAATGCTACCACCGTCTCAGGTACTGTACTCTCCGGAAAATCAAATGTACAGGTGAATTTTGCCAACAACATTATCCGTAATAATCAAAACACGACAGAAAGTACAGACGAATGGAGAAATGCCCTTATTACAACGGTTGCCAATATGGTGCTTGCTAATAATCTGATAGTGAATAATACGGGTAACCGTTTATTGATGGACATTCAGGGAGGTACCCAGTTGAATAACACCATCGCCAACAATAAAGGTACTTTGTATATTGATGGTGCCGGCAGTCCTTTCTGGTATAATAATATTGTAGCAAACAATGAAGCAAGCAGAGAAAAAGCAGTGGAGGTTACTGCCAATAACGAAATGTGCTGGATAGAATACAGCGCTTTCGATACTGAGGTTGATTTTAAAGAAGCCACAAACAGTAATAACGTAGTAGATGCCGCTCCATTTGTAAATCCGGCTTCGTTCAAAGGGGCTGCTGCAGATGCCGCTCAGAAAGAAGAATCTGCGAAGGCTGATTATTCTCTGAAAGAGACTTCATCAGCTGTAAATTCCGGTACTACTGAGTTTGAGTATAATTGTGAACTGAAAGATGACTGGGTTGAAAAATTCATGAAGAAAGACATTGCCGGAAATGACCGCATGGTAGATGGCAAAATAAATATGGGAGCTTATCAGGGTGCGGCACTTACCGGTGTATATTCAAGTAAAGCGGACAACGGAGCCTCTGTGGTCGCTTATGGGAATCAGCTGGTAGTAACTTCTGATGAAGATTCGTTGGTAGAGGTGTACTCTATTGTCGGTGAAATGGTACTCAGTGTGCCGGTTGTTGCCGGTGATAGCACTGTAAATATATCCGGCCGTGGCTTCTATCTGGTGAAAGTCACCAACGTGAACGGCTCGAAGACATTTAAAGTTCTGGTGAAATAACTTTAGAAATAGAATAGCATGAAAAAAAGTGATTTGACGACCAAACGGTTGTGGAGCCTGTTTGTGGTTTGCTGTCTGATGACACAAATAGCATGGGCGCAGGTAGGAACTATAACCGGTAAGGTTATTGACAAAACCGGAGAGAGCGTGATTGGAGCATCTGTTCTGGTGGTAGGTACGACAATGGGTACCATTACGGATATGGATGGGAATTTTAAGTTGGACAATGTACGGAATGATGCCACTTTGAAAGTCTCATTCGTCGGCTATCAGACATTAGAGGTCAAAGTAGCAGGAAAGAAAAACCTGACCATAACTCTGCAGGACGACACGCAGGCTTTGGATGAAGTTGTGGTAGTGGGGTACGGCGTACAACGTAAGTCGGATTTGACAGGAGCGGTTGCTTCTGTTAAAGCAGACGATATTCTGAAAAATACGCCGACTAACAATATAGAGAATGCACTTCAGGGACGTTTGGCGGGTGTCAGTATCGTTTCCGCTTCGGGTGACCCTACTCAGGGAGCTACGATCCGCGTGCGTGGAGCCAACTCCATCAAGGCAGACGGTGGTCCGCTGGTAGTAGTCGATGGCTTTATCGGTGGTACATTGAACATGCTGAATCCGGGCGACATAGAATCTGTCGAGGTTCTGAAAGATGCGTCTGCTACGGCTGTTTATGGCTCACGCGGAGCGAATGGAGTCATTTTGATTACGACCAAGAAAGGAAAGAGCGGAAAAGTAAGTGTAAACTATAACGGATATGTCAACTTTAAAAAGCCGTATGCTCTTCCTGATGTATTGTCTCCCGGACAGATGGCTGAATTGGCCAATGATTACGGACGGGAAATCAACCGGAGCTCTGGCTTAAACCCGCAGGTCTTTTATGATGCAGAAGCCATTGAAGGTTTTTATAATGGAGGAGGGTACGACTATTTGGACGCTATCTTCCGGGATGTGGCTTTGGAGCATACGCATGAGTTGTCGGTGACCGGAGGAAATGAGAAAACTCAATTTGTGTTTTCCGGACGTTATAACTACAACGAAGGTACGATCGAAGAGTCGCAACGCAAGTTGATCAATGCCCGCTTGAAAGTGGACACGGAACTTCTTCCCTGGCTGAAGGCGGGTGTGAATTTTAACGGCAGCTACTCCAAAGACTCCGGAGTGAACTTTGGCGGATGGCAGAATACACTGGTAGATGCGCTCAATTTTCCGAATACCGTTTTGCCGCAAGACGAGGACGGTTCCTATCATCATAAGGATATACAGGGAGGCCGTAAATTCAATCCGGTAGCTCATATCAACGAGGTGGATAAGGACGGTTATTACTACAGTTCTACCATACAGGGCTATGTGGATGTCACAATCCTGAAAGGACTGACGCTGCGGACAACTCAGAATTTCTGGTTCGGGAATACCAGTGCCTTGAATACCAATACGAAAGGAAGCCTGAGCGGATGGAATAGCGGGTATAACTCTGCTACTTTCAACAGCACTCAGAATTACTCTTGGACCAACCAGAATATTCTGTCCTATGTGAAAGAGTTCAATAAGAATCACCGTATTAACGCTACAGCCGTTGTTGAGCAGCAGTATAGCAATAACATGAACAACAAGAGTGAAGGCCGTGAGCTGATTTCCGAAGAGATTGGTGCCAATAATACCTCTTTGGCTAAAAAGGTGTACGGTTCTTCCGGACATACCCGGACATTCATGCTTTCTTATATGGCAAGGGTGAATTATGTTCTGATGAACCGGTATATGCTGACTGCTTCCTGGCGTTACGACGGATCTTCCAATCTTTCATCGGAGAAGAGATGGGAACAATTCCCTTCCATGGCTCTGGCATGGAATGTGAAAGAAGAATCATTCTTGCGTGATGTTGACTTCCTGAGCCAATTAAAGCTTCGTGCCGGTTACGGTGAAACGGGAAACCAGGCCGTTGCTGCATATTCTGCTTGGACGGAACTGGAAGCGACCCGTGATGCAAATGACAATCTGACTCTTACAACCAAACGGATCGGAACGAAAGGACTGTGCTGGGAACGTACGAAACAATGGAATGCAGGTATTGATTTCGGAGTATTCGACAATCGTCTGACGTTTACGGTAGATGTGTATGATAAACTGACCAAGGATGCCTTGCTGGATGTGACGGCACCGTTGTATACCGGCTTCAAGACCCGCCTGAAGAATGCTGCCGAAATACGCAACAAAGGTTTTGAAATTACTATCGGAGCGGATCCGGTAGCTACCAGAGAGTTCAGATGGAACACGAATATCACTTTATCACACAACAAAGGAGTCATTGAAAGCCTGGACGGAGATCTGGAATATGCGATTATCAGCGGTGGATACCAGAACGACTATTTCCGTAATATTAAAGGTGAAAAGCTGGGAACGATGTGGGGATATGTAAGTGACGGCGTTTGGAAAACAAGCGAACTGGCCGATGCACCGCAAGGAACGGAGGCGGGATCTTACCGCTACAAGAACCTGGATGGGAGCGAAGACAAGCAGATTACGGTGGAAGACCAGACCATTATCGGTAACGGACAGCCCTCTTTCCAGTGGGGATGGAACAATACGCTGACTTATAAGAATTTCGATTTGAGCCTGTTTGTTATTGGAGTGCATGGTTTCGATATTTACAATTATACGCGTGCGGCCCGTTTGGGAGTGGGTGATAATCCGTTGGAGTTGGGCCCCAATCCGGAGTGGCTGAACCGTTGGACACCGGAGAATGAGGACTCGAATATTGCCGGTTTTATATCAAAGCGCAATTCGAAGAAATCTGTATCCCAATATGTGGAAAAAGGAGACTTCGTGAAAGTGAAGAGCATTACATTGGGATACAATTTCCCGGAGAAGATATTGAAACGTGCGAAAATCAGCACATTGAGAGTATATGCTTCTATCCAGAATCCATTCCTGTTTACGGGCTATTCCGGTATCGACCCGGAGGTTACATTGAAAAGCCCGTTGACCTCGGGTATCGATTACGGATATTATCCTAACGGACGGAATTATCTGATTGGATTGAATTTTGGATTTTAATAATAAAAGCAGATTGATTTATGAAAAAATATATTGTAGCATTGGCTCTTACAGGCTGTATGGGGCTTTCCGGATGTGCTGATTTATTGCAAGAACCGTTGGCTTTTCCGACTCCGGAGAATATTGAATATAATCAGGACAATGTAACGAGCCTGACCGATGGCCTGTATCGGAAACTGTGGTTTAATAACTGGGGATTCAATTGCCGGCCTCAGATTTTAGGACTGGGAGCCGACGATATCATCGGAGGTTCGGTCAGCAAACGCCATTATCTGATTGATGAGTTTTATATACACGGTGAGGACGTCGATTTGGTCTGGGAGTATCTGTATGGTGTGATACAGGCAAGCAACCAGTTGATAGAAGGATTGGAAGCCTCTTCGACCCTGAGCGATGAAGCCAAGAAACCTTATTTGGGTGAGGCCTATTTCATGCGTGCATTTGCTTATTTTCATCTCGTGCGCTATTTCGGGGATGTTCCCGGATTTACCGATTCCACTTGTTATAAAGACATCTTGGGAAGTACGGACATTGTCCGTAACAAGAAGGAGGATATTTACAATCTGATTATTGTTCCTTCTCTGAAGATTGCCGAAGAGTACCTGCCCGAAAGAGGACGGAAGAATAACGGTTCGAATGAAACTCCTTCCAAGTGGGCGGCAAAGGCGTGTCTGGCGGATGTATACCTGACCATGGCTGAGTGGCCGCTGAAGAAGACCGAGAATTTTGCACTTGCCCGCGACAAGGCGAAAGAAATTATTGAAAATGGAGGTTATTCGTTGCTTCCTCATTACGAAGAGCTGTGGAAGGAGGCTACCAAGCTGGATGCGACGGAACATATATTTGCGTTGCCTCACAACAAGGTAAATCAGGCCAGCAACTATGGCATTTCGTATATGGCAATGGAAGAGAGTTCGGCTGCCTGGAGCGATTATCTGGCGGATTCCTGCTTCTATGAACGCTATCCGGCCGATGAACGGAAGGCATTCAACTTCATCACTAAAATGGGCGAAGGGAAAAGAGCGAAAGATTTCCGTAAAACACAGATGCGTTCTCCCGCGATTAATAAATACCGTGATTACGGGGGGACAACTACTGCGAATGGGGCGGAAATGAGTGCCCAGTCTGCGGGTATCACTCCCATCTATCGTTATGCCGAGGTGTTGCTGATTTATGCTGAGGCTCAAAATCGTGCCGATCATGGCCCCGATGCGTTGGCCTATCAATGTCTGAATGATATCCGTAAGCGTGCAGCCGGAGGCGGAGCGTATGACAAAGCGGAAAATATGAGCGAGGAAGAGTTCGATAAGGCTGTCTTTGACGAATATGGTTGGGAGTTCTTCGCAGAGTTCAAGCGATGGTTCCAATTGGTGAGAACGGAAAAGGTATGGGACATGAACCAATACAATCCGCGTGTGAGAGCATCGATGATAAAGAATGGAATTACGAAAGAAGAACGTCGTATCTATCTGATGCCGATTCCCGAACAGGAACAGGTAGATTGTGGCTTTGAAGCAAATCCGAGAGTCTATTGATATAGAAAAAAACGTAGTTCAGCGGGCTCTGTCTTTTGCCGCCGGTGGCCGGATGGCTGCGGCAGGCAAAAGATAAGAGTTCGCGAAACTTAACTTAAAAACAAGATCCAATGAAAAACATTTTATTAGCATTAACATTATGCGGGGCTGCCGGCATTGGTTATGCGGCATGGCTTGCTCCTGCCAACCTGTTTGATTCGAACGAGGCATCGCATGCTCAGGCTGTCTCCGAACACTTGCAGCGTCAGGCCTTGCAAGAGACAAGAGCGGCTGTTTCGTCTTATACGACTAAGGCGGAATTGGAAGCGGCGGCAAATAAACTATACACAACGCTATGGGGCGGTAATTGGGGATTCAACTGCCGTCCGCAGATTTTAGGATTAGGAGCGGATGACATTGTCGGCGGGTCGGTGTCCAAACGGCATTATGCTATGGACGAGCTGAAAGTGGATGCGGCATTTGAGGATGATGTGAAAATCCTCTGGCAGGGCATGTATGCATTGATAAAAGAGTGCGACCTTTTGATGGAAACGGCTCAAAAGTCGACAGCTCTTGCCGAAGATGAAAAGGCGCAATATGTAGGAGATGCTCATTTTTTGAAAGCATTTGCTTATTATCAACTGGTCCGTTGGTTCGGTGAGGTTCCGGCTTATAAGGATTCGGAGCAGAAAGAAGATATTTTGGGCAGTACAAACATCAACCGTAATGCGATAAGTGACATTTACAACCAGGTGATCATTCCGAACTTGCAGACGGCTGCCGAGAGTTTGCCGGAGCAGGGACGCTTGGGCAGTACCGGAGCCAACTCTACTCCCACGAAGTGGGCGGCAAAGACCTGTCTGGCAGAAGTCTATCTGACGATGGCGGGATGGCCCCTTAAGCAGACGGATAAATATGCTTTGGCCAAACAGACGGCGAAGGAAGTAATCGAGAGTGGGAAATATTCTCTATTGCCCCGTTACGAGGATTTGTGGAAAGAGGCTACTTGCGGAGACGACACGGAGCATATTTTCGCACTGAACCATACCATTGTCGGGGCCAGCAATTACGGTATCTCTTACATGGCAATGGAAGAGAATGCGGGTGCCTGGAGCGACTATCTGGCAGATTCCTGTTTCTATGAACGTTATCCGGAAGATACTCGCAAGGCCTTTAACTTTGTGACTAAGTTCGGGGAGGGGAAAAGAGCGAAAGACTTCAAAGTATCGGAAATGCACTCTCCCGCCATCAATAAATACCGTGATTATGGAGGCATAGAACCGCTGAGCGCGCAAACAAGCGGTATTACTCCTATTTATCGTTATGCCGATGTTCTGCTGATTTATGCCGAGGCCCAGAACAAGGCGGATAAAGGACCGGATGCACTGGCATACCAGTGCATAAAACAGGTACGCGACCGTGCCGGAGAAGCCGAGCTTGCCGCCGGATTGAACGAAGCCGATTTCGACAAGGCTGTGTTTGATGAACGGGGATGGGAGTTCTTTGCAGAGTTCAAAAGATGGTTCCAATTGGTGAGAACGGAAAAAGTATACGAGGCAAATCTGTATAACCCGCGTGTGAAGGCGTCTTTTGAAGCAAGAGGCATAACGGCCGACAACCGTGATATTTATCTGATGCCGTTGCCGGCTGCGGAAAACGATAAGTACGCCATACAGATTAAAGACAATGGATTCGACAATGCGGACCTGACCCGCAGTCTTAAGGCAAAACCTTATCTCTTCAATGAATGGGTAACCAATAATCCTCAGCCGAATACGGTACAGTTCGCTATCGAAGATGATCCGGAACATGGAAAGGTTGCGAAGATGACCGGAGCCCCCGGCACCTGGTATAAGGATTGCCTGGCGCAACGCATGAAGGGAAAAGCCGATCGCGACATTTACCGTCTGACATTCTATGCCAAATCAACGAATGCAGCCCAGCTCAGGGTATATACCTTCCTTACGAAAGCGGATGATTCGGACGCTGCCCGTTTCTTTGTTGTGAAACAAGACAATGTAGCTGATAACAAAAAGGCATCGAACATCTTTAAACTGACCGACAACTGGGCTAAATACACAGTAGACTTTGATCTGTCGAAAGTGGAACCGGACTTCTGGGAGTCGAAGCCGGTGGAAGAATCGACCGATATAGACCTGACCAACTTCTGTATCTTGTTTTACAACCAGAACAATGCGGAATCATACATCGACGATGTACGCTTCGATAAATTGTCTGCAATGGAGACCAACAAGCCGAAGGCATTCACCTTTGAGAACGTGTCGGATCTGGAGCAGTGGAGCGCTGCGAACAGTACAGTGTCGTTGAGTAAAGAGCACCGCAGTGAAGGAACCCAGGCTTTATGTTGGGACACGAAAGACGGTGGGACGTTGACCGTTTCTGTCGGAGAACTGACAATCGGCAGCCAGTCCGCATTCTTTGAAATACATAACTCACAGCCGTGTGATGATCAGATTACGGTTGACTATCTGGATGAAACCGGCAAGGCTGTGAAGACCGGCCATATCTCAATGAATTTTAAAGGATGGCGTGAGTTCAACCGGCTATACTCGGATTATGCGAATAAGAATGCGGCAACCATTACCGATATACGGTTTACTTATGTGGGAAAGAATGCGGGCAATACCAAGATCTATTTGGACAAAGTGAATTTTGATGCGGCCAACCCTTCCAACTGGAAAGTACTGTATCAGGATCTGATGCTGCCGGATCTGGAGTATTTGTATAAAGACCGCATCCAACTGCTGAAAGCTTATGCAGCCGGACAGAACAAGGTAATCAATGAACCGACAGCGCAGGAAATCGCAGATTTTGAAAAGCTGAAAGCGACATTGGCTCCGGCGCCTACCACCACGGTGATGATGAAAACACTGCGGTCTTATATGGCGACTCTCGGACTGACCCGTAACGAAGACGGCTCGATCAATGGTCCTGCATTGGGAGGTAGCGAGGAACTGACAATCGACAAGATGATCGGGATCTCTCAAAGAGTACAGGCCCTGGCAGCCCATGCAAAGAAGGGAGATCAGGATGCAAAGACTCTGTTGAACGATTATGTCGATTATATTCTGGATCAGGGAATCTTCTACGACTTCGAACGTCTTACATACAGCCATTACGGTAGTGTGGATGATATTCCGGCAGGCTTTATTGCAGCCATGTCCGAATATACGGAGGAGCAGAGAAAAGAGATGATAAAGGCAATGACCTGGATGCTCGAAGCCAATATGGTATATGCCGACAATGATTATCTGGTTTCCTGGATGAATGCCGATTATCTGTGCAACTACTTTAAGCATCTGTTTGCACTGGCCGTTGCGCCTACCGACCGGAACGAGGCTATCCAGAACCTGAAGGATATGGTCCGCTTCATGGAGTTGCATACCATCTATACTCCGGCAGGCAGGGAGGTATTGAAAGTAGACGGAACAGGTTTCCATCACGATACACACTACAATGCATATATGTATGCCTATAAAGCATGGTGCAATTATATTTATACGCTGAAAGGAACCAGCTTCCAGATAAAGAAAGACGCTTACGAACGTATTCGCAAAGCGATTGTCTCCATGTATCTGATGGCGGTAAAGGGTGTGGACAGAACCGATTATTATGCAGCCAACAGCCTTTGCGGAAGACACCCGTATACAGATGGCGGTGGAATTGTTCCGTCGGAGGCCTGGTACATCGATCATCTGATAGAAGGCGGCGGTGATATTTTGGGTACTAAATACGACATGGAGTTAGCTGCATTCTATAACTATTTCTTTATGACGGACAAGTACGACGTAGAACCGGCGAAAGTAGACGGTTACTATCAGTTTAACTATAGCCCGGCAGGTATTTACAGGCAGAATAACTGGGTAGCTACCATGCGCAGCGCCACCACCCGCTTCTGGGGAACGGAAATTTATACGACCAGCAACCGCTTCGGACGTTACCAGAGTCATGGTACCTTGGAGGTGATGTATGATGGCGGTCCCAAAGTCTGCGGATACCCTCTTGAAACAGCTGCCAATGCGACAGGCAGTAAGATGTCCGGAGGTTGGGATTGGAACGTGGTACCGGGAGCTACTACCGTACATTATACTTCCTGGAAAGAGATGATGCCGCGGAAAGGCACGGAAGGTACTTACTGCCAGTATTCGAAAAAGGATTTCTCCGGAGCATTGGCTTGGGGACAGTACGGTATCTTTGGAACGGACTTCCTGCAGAGTGATGATTGGGGGGGCCAGCAGTTTACTCCGACCAACCTGCAATTCAAGAAATCGGTTTATGCATTCGACGGTATGCTTATCAGTATGGGTAGCGGTATCAGTGCTCAAGGAAGTTATGGCGATGATATGATTACGGCTACCAACCTGTTCCAGGGCATCGATCATGAAGGTATCAGCGGCGATCTGGTCGTAAACGGACAGGTGATGGCTCCGGGTGCTGAGAATATCACGGATAATTCAGAGAAGGATGTATGGTTGGTGACACCGCAGACAACGGGGTATTTCATTCCGAAAGGCAATGACCCGATTGTTATCAAACACGCCAATCAGACAGCACCGCGTGAGGACGGCAGTGATGTGGCCGGTGAGATGAATACGGTAATGGCTGCCAAGGCTTATATCAATCACGGGGTAAAA
This sequence comes from Coprobacillus sp. CAG:698, assembly GCA_963599995.1. Classification (GTDB taxonomy): domain Bacteria; phylum Bacteroidota; class Bacteroidia; order Bacteroidales; family Bacteroidaceae; genus Bacteroides. The sequence goes on along the minus strand of CAVCAX010000152.1, from coordinate 10,445 downwards.
CCGGAAAATAAAGATTACCTGTTTGTCGTTGTCCCGGGGACAACACCCGAAAAGATGCAGCAATTGTCTGCCAAGCTTGCCGGTGACGGAGGAGAGGTCTTTAAAGTAGAAGCACAGAGCGATAAATTGCATGCGCTGACTTACAAGCCGCAGGGCATTACTGCTTACACGTTCTTTGGAGCGGCAGACGGACTCGGCTTTGCCAATGTGAAGTCTTCCGATTCGGAATTGTTGTTGATGGAGAAACCCGATACGGAGGCAAAGACGATCTCATTTGCTGCCGCTAATCCGAATCTCCGCCCGAAAGCACACGATCTGTTTAAGTGGATTGAGCAGGAGACCGATGCTGTGATTGTTGTGAAGGGTGAATGGAAACTTCAGAACGCTGTTGATGGCGTTTCGGTTACCGTTCTGGCAGATGGCAATACGCAGGTTAGCCTGCATCTGGAACAGGGAGAACCGGTTTACTTCACCTTGCAGGATCCGAATGCTACCGGTGTTTCAGAGATGAAATTGGCAGGAGCCATGAAAGTGACAGTCTGTGAGGACCATGTACAGGTTCGGAATGTAAATGGTACAGTGAGCGTTTATGACGTGGCAGGCAGACTTGTGGACATGAAAGAAGCCGATGGAGCGGTGACGTTCGTGATGCAGGAGACAGGCTATTACATCATCAGATGCGGCGGTGAAGTGACCAAGGTTACTGTAAAATGATACGGATATGCCGCAGTGTCGGAGCGTATCTCTTATAGTGACAGACAATGAGTATAAATGAAGGTGGGGAGCCGGAAAAACTCCGGCTCTTCTCTTTCATGGAACGATATCTGAGGAGAAAGCAGATTGTAAAGGTAAAAGTATCTTGATAGATTCGGGATTCTATGAGATACTGGTTGTATTGTTGACAGGATAACCGGGGATATATGCGTAAAATGGAATGTATCCCTGTTTCCATATAATTTTTGTTTGATTATGGTGTGTGTAAAACATTTGTTACTTATCGCTGTGGTAGGAGTCCTGTTCTCCTGCCGGTCGGGAGAGGAGTTGTCCGATCTTCCCCGTCCTTATCATAACCTTCGTTTTGAAAAGCTTCCGGAGGTTTGGGACGAAGCCCTTCCGTTGGGGAATGGCCTGACCGGCGCGCTTGTCTGGCAGAAGGATGGAAAACTGAGAATAGCCATAGACCGGGCCGATTTGTGGGACTTGCGCCCGGTGGAAGAGTTCAAATCGCCCGATCACTCTTATCGGTTTATTTGTGATCAGGTGCTTCGGAAGAAAGACATCGCTCCTGTCCGGCGCTTGATAGATGACAGGACAGAATACGATGCGGCTCCCACCAAGATACCTGCAGGGGCCATTGAGTTCGACATCGCTCCTTTGGGCAAGGTAAAAGAGGTGACTCTGGACCTTGCTTCTGCCGTCTGTACCGTTGGGTGGGAAAACGGAGCCAAAGCACGCATCTTTGTTCCGGCCAATGAGAAAGGGGGGCGTTTCTTATTTGAGAACCTTCCGGATACACTTTCGCCGGAGCTGATAACTCCTTTGTATGAAGAAAACGATGCAAAGCCGGACGGTCAGCCGGGGGTAAACAAACTGTCGGCATTGGGATACAGACGCGGAAAGGTAGAGCGGATAAATCCCGGAACCTTGCTCTATCGGCAGCAAGGGTGGGGAGATGTCTCTTATGAAATAGCATTGAGTTGGAAGTCCGTTTTCGGACATTCGTTGGAAGGGGAGTATTGTGTAACCTCCAAAGGAACCTGGTATTCGGAGAAGGAAGGGGCACTGGAGTGTATGAGGCAGACGATGAGCAGTGATTTCGACAGCAGCCTGGCAAGGCATGAGCATTGGTGGCGGAAATATTGGATGAAATCTTCTGTCAGCCTGCCCGATACATTGCTGGAGAAACAATGGTATCTGGAGATGTACAAGTTTGCTGCTGCCTCCCGGAAGGGTGCGCCCCCCATTAGCCTGCAGGCCGTGTGGACTGCCGACAACGGGCAGACTCCTCCCTGGCGTGGAGATTTCCACAGCGATCTGAATACCCAGCTGAGCTATTGGGCGGGATACACCTCCAATCACCTTGAAGAGTCGGCCGTGTTTACCGACTGGCTCTGGAAGATAAAAGAGAATGCGGAAGCATTCACCCGGCAGTTTTATGGAGTGGAAGGGCTGAATGTGCCTTGCATCGCTACGTTGACGGGAGAACCCATCGGCGGGTGGAGTCCCTATTCTCACTCGCCTTCTACGGCCGGCTGGTTATCGCACCATTTCTATCTGCAATGGAAGTACAGCATGGATGCCGATTTCCTGAAGAACCGCGCTTACCCGTGGATCAAGGAGGTGGCACGCTATTTTGAGAATATTTCGGTCCGGGATGAGAACGGAGAACGGCAACTGCCATTGTCCTCTTCTCCGGAGATAAATGACAATCGCATAGATGCCTGGTTTCCGAAGACGACCAACTACGATCTTGCCAATATACGGCTGACATACACCGTTGCCCGGGAGATGGCGGAGGCCTTGGGGTTGAATGAAGAGGCCGGTCACTGGGCAAGGCAACTGGATGAATGGCCGGCTCCTGCCGTGAACGAGAGCGGACTGATGATTGCGCCCGGAAAGGCACAGACGGAGTCACACCGCCATTTCTCGCATTTGCTTTCTTTTCATCCTTTCGGGTTGATAGACGTGAGTAAGGGAAACGGGAACATCGACCTGATATTGCGCTCCATTAAAAACGTAGAGATGCTGGGCACGGACTGGTGGACCGGGTATACTTACGCTTGGTTGGCCAACATGAAAGCCCGTGTTTTTGAAGGAGACGATGTGGTGAGAAACCTGCACATCTTTATTAAAGCCTTCTGCTCTCCGAACAGTTTCCACCTGAACGGCGACCAGTTGAAAGCCGGTTATTCGCAATTCACCTATCGTCCGTTTACGCTGGAGGGCAACTTTGCCTGTGCGGCCGCCATTCAAGAGATGCTGCTGCAAAGCCATACTGGAGTGATAAAAGTATTTCCGGCACTGTCCACCAAATGGGAGGATGTCTCATTCAGGCATCTCCGGGCGATGGGGGCTTTTCTTGTGTCTGCCTCTTACGAAGGGGGAAAGATCGCTTCTATCACCGTCGAATCGGAAAAAGGAGGATGGATGAAGCTGAACAACCCTTTCACGGACAGAATAACGGAGAGAAAGATGGAAGCCGGAGAGACGGTTACATTTACTAATAAGTTCCCGATGGGGAAATAAAAAGGAACGTATGAAGAGAACACATCTATTGGTATTTTTGATTTTGCTCTCTTGCGGTGTCTTCGCACAGGCATCGAAGAAAGAGAGTCTGCGCAGGCTGAAGGAATATTATGTGGCAAATGCAGACGGATCCTTCAATGAAGCTGATTGTGAAAAAAACATCAGCCGGCTGAATCGTGACGGGCAGTTTACCGATATGATTGCTTATGAGAAAGAGATAAAAAGACGGAAGCTGCTCGAACGTATCAGCTTCGATGAGCAACAGCGCATGGGCCTTTATCTCACCGAAGCGATGGACCGGTTGAGGGCACTTGCCGCTTATTATCGTCAGAAAGGCGGGAAGGCGATACCGGACAAGTATTGGAAGGCGATTGTAAGATACGGCACTATCGAACGGAACCGCCAGCCGAACGACCGGTTTCATGCCTCTTGCTTTGCCATCCCTCAGGCGGCGTGCGGCATCTACTACCTGCTGATAGATGTGATGGAACGGGCGGAAAAGAATAAGAACGGTTCTTCTCCGGAGGAAAAGGCGAACCGGATGCTCAAAGAGCTTGCCATGCAATCGTGGACACAGCCGGTGCGTAATGATGAGACGGACAGGAACGTGGTCAGCATTTCCCGCTTCCGTCATCATGTGTGGTGGGTAGGAGGAAATGCCCTGGCTTACCGCCCCCTGTTGGAGACTGCCGTATTGATGGACTCTGTCCCGATGGTAGATGTGGTGGCGGAAGTTGCGAAAAGGAGCTTGAGCAACGTCTCCCAAACCAATTATGCCGAGGCTTTCTGGAATGAAGGATTCACGGCCGACGGCGCCGGATGGGGGCACGGGAGGCAGTGTCTCGTATGGGGGTATCCCATTCACGGGGCATCCAGTGCTTTGAACATTCTGAAAGTGCTGAAGAACACCCCCTGGGCTCAGACCCTGAGCAGGGAGAATGCGGAGGCGCTGCTCCATTTCTATCGCGGGAGTAACTTCTATCATTACAAGGGGTACATCCCTCCGTGCCTCGACCGCTATTCAATGGTGTACTATGAGGGTAAACATCAGCCTGTGCCTTATTATGACATGCTGAAGCAAACCGTGGAGGACTATGCGGATGCCTTTACTGCTGCCGAATTGGAAGAGTTGAGGCTACTGATTGACGAGGCCGGGCGGGAGGCTATCCGTATGGAGAATTATCCGGACGGCATGTATCACGGCACCCGCTGGTTTTTCAATAATGATGACCTGATCAAGAAGAATAAAGAGTATCATATCTTTATCAATATGGCCTCTGTCCGCTGTGACGGGCTGGAAAGTGCGGAAAACTTTGCCGATGAGTTTAATATCTTCACCAACGACGGACTGACCTTTTTCCAGCGTCGGGGAGATGAGTACCGCAGGATAATCGGTGCGATGGACCTGACTGCCCTACCGGGCATCACCGCACGGGAAGGCATGGACAAGCTCTCTCCTGTGACTAACTGGAGAGGATTTTGCAGTAAACACAACTTTGCCGGAGCGGCCACGAGCGGAGGAGAGAATGCGGTGGCAGGCTTCATCTTCGAGAAGATGGATGCCGAGGCAAAAGAGAAGCCGGTGAAAGAGAGCAATCCGTCGGCCTTTGGAGTGAAAGCCTATAAATCCTGGTTTATAATGGGCGATTATCTGGTTGCTTTGGGGGCGGGGATAACCAACCTGTCTCCTGAACTGGAAGGTACGGTCCGGACGTCGATCGAGCAGACGGCCCATCAGGGAGAAGTGTCTCTGTTCGATGGGAAGTCCGTCACTCCGCTAACCTCGCCCTCGGGCGTTTTGTGCCGGAACGGAAAACCGGGATGGATCATGCAGCAGGGCGGATTTGCCTATACGGTATTGCCACCCTACTCTCCGGATGCCTTTTACTCAATCGAAACTCTCCCTAACGAGTGGGTGAAAAGGAATCTGAACAATAAGGGAAAGGAGAACTTGCCGGATAGTGCCGCTGTCTTTCGTCTTTGGATCGATCAGGGACGGGAGGTAAAAGAGGGAAAATACGGTTACGCGGTTTATTGTGGCGAAGGGACTCCTGCTGCTGAACTGCCTTTCACCGTATGGAGAAATGATACGCTGGCGCAGGCCGTTTCAACGGTAGATCAGACACTGACGGGAATCGTCTTTTATCAGGCCGGTACTGCCGTGACGGTGGGCGATACTGAAATATCGGCTTCTGAACCTTGTGTCGTGTTGATGGAACAGGAGGCGGAGGGCACTAAAGTATCAGTGACGGATGCGGAGATGAGAACCGGTTTGCAGTGTATTACCCTGCAAGTGGGAGAGAAGAGAATGACAATCGACATGCCGCAAGGGAAAGAGTGCGGCAATACAGTTACCCAAATAGTTAAAAAAGACATACCATGAACAGATTATTGGATAAATTAGTACTTCTGCTGTTTTTGTTGCTGTGCCGGCAAGGACTGGCGCAACAGCTTCCGTATAAGAACAGCGCACTGCCTGTGCAAGACCGGGTGGAGGATCTGCTGCAACGCATGACACTCGAAGAGAAGATAGCCCAGATACGGCATATACATTCCTGGAATATATTCAACGGGCAGGAACTCGATAAGAGCAAGCTCGCCGCTTTTACGGGCGATATAGGCTGGGGCTTTGTGGAAGGATTTCCGCTGACCGGTGAAAACTGCCGGAAAAACATGCGGGCAATCCAGGAATATATGATAAAGAATACCCGTCTGGGAATACCCGTGTTTACCGTAGCCGAATCGCTGCACGGCTCTGCCCACGAGGGGTCTACCATCTTCCCTCAGAACATCGCATTGGGAAGTACATTCAATCCGGAACTCGCCTACCGGAAGGCGGCTCTCACTTCCTGCGATCTCCATGCCCAGGGGATGCGACAGGTGCTTGCCCCTTGCATCGATGTGGTACGCGACCTGCGTTGGGGACGGGTGGAAGAGTCTTACGGAGAAGACCCTTTCCTCTGCGGAACACTGGCTTTGGCAGAGACCTGCGGGTATCTGGACAACGGCATCTCACCGATGCTGAAACATTTCGGGCCGCATGGCAATCCGCTGGGCGGGTTGAATCTCGCTTCTGTGGAGAGCGGGTTGAGGGATTTGCATGACATCTATCTGAAACCCTTTGAGATGGTTATTACCCGGCTGCCGGTACAGGCGGTTATGTCTACCTATAATTCCTGGAATCATGTCCCCAATTCGGCTTCCACCTATCTGCTGACCGATGTCTTGCGGAAGCAATGGGGATTCAAGGGATACGTCTATTCCGACTGGGGGGCAATCGAGATGTTGCAGAATTTCCATCATACGGCCGCTACGCCTGCCGATTGTGCGGCACAGGCGCTTTCTGCCGGACTCGATGTGGAGGCTTCCAGCGAGTGTTATCCGCATCTGAAGCAACTGATCGAGCGGGGAGAATTCGATGAAAAAATACTGGATGAGTCGGTACGCCGTGTGCTGGCTACCAAATTCAGACAGGGACTCTTTGAAGACCCTTTTGGGGATAAGATGAAGAAAACGGAGATGCATATTGCTGAGAGCGTTGCCCTGTCCCGTAAGATTGCAGATGAATCGGTTGTATTGTTGAAAAACGAGAACGGCCTGTTGCCGTTGGATGCCGGCAAGCTGCAGTCAGTTGCTGTGATAGGACCGAATGCGGCGCAGGTACAATTCGGCGATTATTCTTGGAGCCGCGACAATAAGGATGGCGTTACTCCGCTACGCGGATTGCAGAATCTGCTGGGAGATAAGGTGACCATCCGTTATGCCCGCGGATGCAGCATGATGTCGGAAGATACCTCGTCCATACCGGAAGCGGTTGAGGCGGTGCGGAAGAGCGATGTCGCCTTGGTGTTCTGTGGAAGTTCGAGTGCCTCCCTGGCAAGGGATTATAGCAATACGAATTGTGGGGAAGGATTTGATTTGCATGACCTCTCCCTCACCGGTGCCCAGAGTGAATTGATAAAGGCGGTGTATGCCACAGGCAAGCCGGTGGTACTGATTCTTGTGGCCGGAAAGCCTTTCACCATTGCGTGGGAGAAGGAACATCTGCCGGCCATCCTTGTGCAATGGTATGCTGGCGAGCAGGCCGGCAGTTCCATAGCCGACATTCTTTTCGGACGGGTGAATCCGTCCGGAAAGTTGACTTTCTCTTTCCCTCAGAGTGTAGGTCACCTTCCGGCTTATTACAATCATCTGCCTTCTGATAGAGGGTTTTACAAGCAACCGGGCAGTTATGCGAAGCCCGGTCGGGATTATGTCTTTTCGTCTCCGGAGCCTTTATGGGCTTTCGGGCATGGATTGAGCTACACCTCTTTTTCCCTGAGCGGGATGAAGGCTCTGGTGGAAAGAGATACGGTTTTTGTCAAAACGGAAATTCTTAACACAGGCAAAAGAGCGGGACAGGAAGTTGTCCAACTTTATGTCCGCGATCTTGTCAGCTCGGTTGTTACCCCCATAAAACAACTGAAAGCATTTGAAAAGGTAAATCTGAAACCGGGAGAACACAGGGAGATACTGTTGCGATTCCCGGTTACAGAGCTTGCCTTGACAAGTGAGACGGGAGAACGGGTGGACGAACCCGGTGAGTTCGAACTCCAGTTGGGGAGCGCATCGGACAATATCTTATTGAAAGAGACAATAACGATAGGAGGGGATGTGGAAAAGAGTCCGGAAAACAAATCGGCTGACCGGAGTGGGTCAGTGGGAACCGGTAAGCCTATCACGGTTCGGGGAACAGTGAGAGACGTGCAGGCCACTTTGGTGGAGGGCGTTTCCATTTGGTCTGCCGGGCAACAGAAAGAGGTCGGCAAAACGGATAAGAAAGGAGAATATGAGGTGCAGGTTGCGTCGGATGATGTCCTTGTCTTCTATAAAAAAGGATACATAAAGCAGACACTGCCGGTGGATGGACGTCCGGATATCAATGTGAAACTGACTTATGGTGAATAACTTTCTGATAGAGAAATAAATATGGATAAACAAAGGGACTGCTTTGAGT
>CAVCAX010000152.1:0-2193 GCA_963599995.1 Coprobacillus sp. CAG:698 | reverse complement strand
GCTTTGAGTCTTGTCGGATTTCTTGGCTGAAGGCCGAACCGGCTTCGGATAAGAACTTGAGCAGTCTCTCCAATAACCGATTATAAAATGCGAAGATTTTTTTTGAGTTTGATATGGCCGATTATCAATCTGATGTGTATTGAAGCGGCGGCGGATAATAAAATTAGTGTAACCCCTCTTCCCGAAGAAGTGAATGTGGGAGAGGGAGAGTTTGCGCTTACCTCACAGACTGCTTTTGCCGTTTGCAATGCAGAATTGAGAAGTATTGCCGGGTTCTTTGGCGCTAAGATAGAACGTTCTACGGGATACAGACTTCCGGTAAGGGAGGCTGCTGCGGAGAACTGCATCGTGTTGTCTACCGACCATAGCCTGCCCCTCAAGGAGGAAGGTTACCGGTTGGAAGTGACTCCCGAACAAGTGCGGGTTATCGGAAAAAGCGATAGGGGAGTATTTTACGGCATGCAGACCGTCATGCAACTGTTCCCTCCCGAAGTGGAGTCGGAGAATCTTGTGAGAGACATAAAATGGACTCTTCCCTGTGTTTCGATAAAGGATGAGCCGCGTTTTGCTTATCGCGGCATGATGCTCGATGTCTGCCGCCACTTTCTGGACATCGATTTCGTGAAGAAGCAGCTGGATGTGATGGCTTTGTTCAAGATGAATTATTTCCATTGGCATCTGACGGATGACCATCTCTGGACGATCGAAATAAAGAAATATCCCCGTTTGACGGAGGTAGGCTCGGTTCGCAACAATGTAGATGGCAGCGTGAACCGGGGATTTTATACGCAGGAGCAGATTAAGGAGGTAGTGGCTTATGCGGCGGAAAGAAAAATTACGGTTGTTCCGGAAATCGAACTGCCGGGGCATGCGCTTGCTGCGATTACGGCCTATCCGGAACTGTCCTGCATCGAAGGCCCCTTTCAGTTGCGCAACCAATGGGGAGTGGAAGACAATGTGTTCTGCGCCGGCAACGACCGCGTTTTCAATTTTCTGGAAGATGTGCTGGATGAAGTGATTCCCCTGTTCCCCGGTAAATTTTTTCATATAGGAGGGGATGAGTGTCCTAAAGTCCATTGGGAGGCCTGCCGCAAATGCCAGCACCGCATAAAGGAGGAAAAGCTGAAAAACGAGCACGAGCTTCAGAGCTATTTCGTGCATCGCATAGAAAAGATACTGTTGAGGCACGGAAAAGCGATGATCGGCTGGGATGAGATACTCGAAGGCGGGCTTGCCGCTTCCGCCACTGTCATGTCGTGGACCGGTGAAGAAGGCGGCATCACTGCTGCCAATATGGGGCACGATGTCATTATGACCCCTTTGAAATTCGCCTATTATGATGCCGGGCAAGGAGCTCCGGAGGTGGAGCCGATAACCATCAGTTTCGGCATCTCATTGGAGAAAGCATATCATTACGAACCGGTGGCCCAAGGAATTTCCAGGGAGAAGGCACACCACATATTGGGGGCACAAGCCAACTTGTGGACGGAATATTCTCTGACAGCGGAGCATACCGAGTATCTCCTTTATCCGCGGCTGCTGGCTATGGCCGAACTGAATTGGACGAAGCGGGACAACAAGGACTATTCCTCTTTCCTGCAGCGGTTGGACAACCAGCAGAGACGTCTGGATGCCCATCACATCAATTATCACATCCCATTGCCCGAAGGACCGCGTGCCGATTATGTTGCTTTCACCGACAAGGCGGTTCTGACCTTCCGGAACAGCCGCGATCTGCCGATGGTCTATACCGTCGACGGGACGATGCCTACGGCGCAATCTGCGTTATACACCACCCCTCTCGTTTTTACGAAGAACACCACTCTACGGATTGCAACCATGCTCCCATCCGGGAAATTGAGCCGTACAAGAATCATTGATGTCCGGAAAGAAAAGTTGCGTCCGGCTGTTGACAAAGAAGTGGCTGCGGGCGTGGAACTGCAACGTGTGCTCGGAAAATATTACTATGTGACAGACCTGATAGATGCCAATTGGGAAGATCCGATAATCATGCCGGGATTCCGGTTGGATGTAAAGCCGGAAGCGAATGGCGCTTTTCTCTATAAAGGATATTTCAAAGTCCCTGCCGACGGGGTCTATTATGTTTCGACAGAGATGGACCAGCTGAAAATAGACGGAGAACAGGTTATTAGCAACAGTGGCAAACTGATCCGGCACTCGGTGAGCCGGAAG
>CAVCAX010000151.1:633-16729 GCA_963599995.1 Coprobacillus sp. CAG:698 | reverse complement strand
CATATCGGAGCGCTTAAAGTAATCGAAGAGGCCGGCATTCCCATCGATTATATCGTAGGTACCAGTATGGGATCTATTATCGGAGGATTGTACGCTATCGGTTACACTCCCCATCAACTGGACAGCATGGTAAAAAAGCAGGACTGGACTTTCCTGCTCAGTGACCGCATCAAACGAAGCCAGCAAACGGTGTCCGAAAGAGAAAAATCAGAGACCTACGTTCTGTCGATTCCTCTTACCGGAAAACGTTTCAAGGAACAAGCATCGGGAGGAGTTATCAAAGGGCAGAATCTTGCCAATCTGTTCTCCGACCTGACTGTAGGTTACCACGATTCAATCGATTTCAACAAACTGCCGATTCCTTTTGCCTGTGTTTCTGAAAACGTAGTGAATGGTAAAGAAATAGTGTTCCATAACGGTGTGCTTGCCACCGCCATGCGTGCCAGTATGGCTATTCCCGGCGTATTTACTCCGGTACGAATCGATGATATGATATTGGTAGACGGGGGGATGAAGAATAATTATCCGGTAAATGTGGCCAAAGCCATGGGAGCGGAAATTATCATCGGGGTAGATGTTCAAAATAAATTGCGGACGGAAGAAGAATTGAATACGGTACCCGATATCCTGCTGCAAATCATCGATCTGACCACACAGGATAATTATGAAAAGAACGTAGCCGCATCAGACATCCATATTAAAGTAAATGTAAAAGGATACTCCTCGGCAAGTTTCACACCGAATGCGCTCGATACGCTGACGAACCGCGGAGAAGAAGCCGCACTCGAGAAATGGAACGACTTACTGAAACTGAAAAAGGAAATCGGTATCCCGGAGGATTACAAGCCAAAAGCTCATGGACCGTACACTCCTCTGTCTTCTTCTCAGAAGTTTTTCGTAAAAGAGATCAATTTCTCCGGCATTGAAGATGCCGACAAAAAATGGATGATGCGAAAATGCAAACTGAAAGAGGATAGTGAAATCAGTGTGGCACAGTTGGAAAAAGCCCTTTCGATACTGAGAGGAAGCCAAGCCTATTCCAACGTCAGCTATAAACTGAGCAATATGCCGGAGGGTCACAAACTCGATTTTCTATTGGAAGAGAAATATGAGAAAAATATAAACTTAGGAATTCGCTTCGACTCCGAAGAGACAGCTTCTGTCTTACTGAATGCCACATCAAACCTGAAAACCCGCATCCCCTCTAAAATATCTGTCACCGGACGATTGGGGAAACGATACGCTGCCCGGGTAGACTATACCCTGGAACCGATGCAGATGAGAAACTTTAACCTCGGTTACCTCTTCGAATACAATGATATCAACATCTACAATCATGGTGACCGGGCATACAACACCACTTACAAATACCATTCGGGCGAATTCAGTTTTTCCGATGTCTGGTACAAAAATCTGCGCTTTGCCATCGGAACACGTTTTGAATACTTTAAGTATAAGGATTTCCTGTATAACAGTCCGGAGTATAATCTGGAAATTAAGCCGGAACACTTTTTCAGTTATTTTGCACAAGTGCATTACAATACATTCAACAAGGGATATTTTCCGAACAAAGGAGCCGATTTTAAAGCCGGTTATGTGCTCTATACCGACAATCTGGCAAAATACAAAGGACATGCCCCGTTCTCCGCACTCAACATTTCATGGTCGGAAGCTTTCCAGCTAACCAACCGGATCGCACTACTCCCTTCTGTATACGGCAGGGTACTCATCGGTAAAGATATCCCCTACCCTTACACCAATGCATTGGGAGGTAACTATTTCGGACGTTTCGTTTCCCAACAGATGCCATTTGCCGGAATAGACAACATAGAGATCATGAAAAACTCCGTCGTAGTGGGTGCATTGAAACTTCGTCAACGTTTATGGAGCAAGCATTACATAAGCCTGACCGGGAACATAGCATTGAGCAACAATAATTTCTTTGATATTCTGGAAGATAAATGTATCTATGGTTTCAGCCTTGGATACGGAATCGACAGTATGTTCGGCCCATTGGAGGCTTCATTAGGATACTCCAACCAATGCAAAAAAGTAGGCTTCTACATAAATTTGGGATTCTACTTCTAATAATGTGTCAATTAGCCGATATGCCAATTAAATAATTGTGTGCTATGAAGATAGCACAGCCAATCGGCATATTGGCATATTGTTTTATAGGCACATTATTACATCGCCACTATTTCCTGCAATATACTGACTGCCGTTTCTACATTCGATACATCTTTTATCAGCATCGAACGTCTTCCGTTTTGTTCCCGCAAATCACAGCGACGGGGATATTTCATCATGTAATCGATTACCTTGCCGAATGCCTGACTCTGATAGAACGGACTCTCCGGATTGGAAACAAAGAACAAAGTCATCCGGCCGGCCTTAAGAAAGACCTTCTCTGCACCCAACCGCGCGGCAAGCCGACGAAGCGGTACAATCCGTAATAACTCTTCCGTCTCAGGAGGTACCGGTCCGAAACGGTCTTCAAGCCGCGAACGGAAAGCATCCACATCCCGATCCAATGTCAGTCCGTCCAATTCCCGATACAAAAGCATGCGCTCACTGCTACCGGTAACATAAGTGGCAGGCAGCAACAGTTCCAGATCGCTCTCTACCTGACACTCCTCCACAAACTGTTCACCGCTCACTGCACCTTCTCCTTTTATCTCATCAGCATACAGTTCGGCAAACTCATCCGTTTTCAACTCATGCACAGCTTCAGAAAGGATTTTCTGATAAGTTTCATACCCCAAGTCAGCAATAAATCCGCTTTGTTCGGCTCCCAGCATATTTCCTGCGCCGCGAATATCAAGATCCTGCATGGCAATATGAATGCCGCTGCCCAAATCAGAAAAATTCTCAATGGCCTGCAAGCGCCGTTTCCCCTCCGGGGTAAGTGATGACAATGGCGGAGCAAGCAGATAACAAAATGCTTTCTTATTGCTACGTCCTACCCGACCACGCATCTGGTGCAGATCGCTTAAGCCGAAATTCTGCGCCTGATTGATAATGATCGTATTGGCATTGGGTATGTCGATACCGCTTTCTATAATCGTAGTGGCAAGCAACACATCGTAATCATAATTTACAAACCCGAGAATGATCTGTTCCAGTTCCGACGGTTCCATCTGTCCGTGTCCGATGGCAATACGGCAATCGGGAATATGGCGGAGAATCATCGCTTTCAGTTCCGGCAAGTTTGCAATACGGTTGTTGACGAAAAAGACCTGCCCATTGCGGCTCATCTCAAAATTGATGGCATCGGCAATAATCTCTTCATTGAAAGTATGCAACTCGGTTTGTATCGGATACCGATTGGGCGGCGGTGTGGAAATCACACTCAGATCCCGTGCTCCCATCAATGAAAACTGAAGGGTACGCGGAATAGGAGTAGCAGTCATGGTCAGCGTATCTACATTTACTTTCAGCTGGCGTAACTTCTCTTTCACGGAGACCCCGAACTTTTGCTCTTCATCGATAATCAGCAAGCCGAGGTCCTTGAAATGTACATCCTTTCCCAAAATGCGGTGTGTACCGATAAGAATATTGACCTCCCCTTCGCTAAGCCCTTTAAGCACAGCTTTGGCCTGTGCCGCCGTACGGGCACGGCTCAAATATTCCACCCGGCAAGGAAGCCCTTTCAAGCGTTCACGGAAAGTCTGAAAATGCTGATATGCCAGTACGGTGGTAGGCACCAGTACGGCCACCTGCTTATTATCGGCCACCGCCTTAAATGCGGCACGAATAGCCACTTCCGTCTTTCCGAAACCTACATCCCCGCAAACAAGCCGGTCCATCGGACGGTCGCGTTCCATATCCGCTTTTACTTCAGCCGTCGCTTTACTTTGGTCGGGGGTATCCTCATAGATAAAAGACGCCTCCAACTCCCGTTGCAAAAAGCTATCCGGACTATATGCAAATCCTTTTTCTTCACGACGTTGTGAATAGAGCTTTATCAAATCACGGGCAATGTCTTTTATCTTGGTCTTGGTACGCTCTTTCAATTTTTCCCAAGCACCGGTTCCCAGTTTATTCAACCGGGGAGGCTCGCCCTCCTTTCCTTTATACTTCGATACTTTATGCAACGAATGAATCGAAACAAAAACCACATCGTCATTCTGGTAAACCAATTTCATAACCTCTTGCGTGGTATTACCATTGGGAATGCGTACCAATCCGGCAAAACGCCCTACTCCATGATCGGTATGCACCACATAATCACCGGGAGTAAACTGATTGAGTTCCTTTAATGAAAGGGCGACTTTTCCCGAACGGGCCTTGTCGCTTTTCAGATTGTATTTGTGAAACCGATCGAACAGCTGATGATCCGTAAAGACACAAAGCCGTAAGTCATTATCCGCAAAACCTTCGTGGAGAGTACGTTCCACGGCTATAAAAGAGATTTTATCCCCCCTATCCTCAAAAATGGCACGGATACGATCGGTCTGCTTGGTACTGTCACTACAGATATACAGTGAATATCCTTTTTCCTGATACTCTTTAAAAGAAGCAGCCACCAAATCAAAATTCTTATGGAAAATAGGCTGCGCCGTAACATCAAATGAAACCGTAACATCAGCCGTACCGGTAGGTTTATTACCAAACTCCAAACGCCGGAAATCAAGCGCATGAACCGTAAATTCACTTCCATCTATCAACTTCCCTTCAAGCGTAATGCCCCCGTTCTCCTCTGCCTCCTGTACGGCAATCGCCTGCGGAGTCAATGCCTCATCATGCACGTTCTGTATACGCTCACGCAACCACAGGAAATCACGCATGGCAAGTACCGTATCATTCGGAATGAAATCAAGAAAAGAGGTCGAAACCATCCCCGTTACTGCCAGGTCGGGCACAATAACGATGCTGTCTTTCTTTTCACGGGAAAGCTGCGAATCCACTTCAAACGTACGGATGCTCTCCACTTCATCACCAAAAAAGTCAATGCGGTAAGGATACTCTGATGAGAAAGAGAAAACATCGATAATACTTCCACGAACCGCATATTGACCCGGTTCATAAACATAGTCCACATACTCGAAACCATAACTGTGCAGCACATCGGTTACGAAAGTTGAATCGACACGTTCGCCAACACTGAGTTTGAGTGTCTTATCGTTCAATTCTTTCCGGGAAACAACCTTCTCAGCCAATGCATCAGGATAGGTAACGATACACAGTCCCTTCTCTCCTTTTTGCAGACGGCTGAGAACCTCGGTACGAAGTATCTCATTTGCCGCATCCTTCTGTCCGTATTTGATGGCACGGCGGAAAGAAGAAGGGAAAAACAGTATCCGCTCTCCTCCCAACACCTGTGTAAGATCATGATAGAAATACCCCGCTTCTTCAAGATCACCCAAAATAAAAACAAACGGGCTGACCTCTTTCTGCACCAATACAGAAAAGAAAAGTGAAGCGGAAGACGCACACAATCCTCCACAAAAAATATTTTTAACGGAAACATCTTTCAGCAGCCGGCTCATAACCGCCACATTGGGATGGACGGCATATTGTTGTTGCAGTTCAGTGATAGTCATTATTCCTTTTTTTAAAAAACTCACCATATAACGTATAAAGCATTATTCTGTTTCTATAAAAAGAGAAAACGATATAAGGCTCTGCATCCTCTGTGGTGAAAATCCTCGCAAAAGTACTAAATTATCCTTAGTTTTAATATACTATTTTTTGTAAGTAACGGAAAAACGTTACATTTGCCGCAAATACAAATACGCTTATGCAAACACCATCGGACAGCATTGTTATCATCCCTACCTACAACGAGCGGGAGAATATAGAGAATATTATCCGCGCGGTATTCGGATTGGACAAAGTATTTCATATACTCATCATTGAAGACGGTTCACCGGACGGTACGGCGACAATTGTCAAAAAATTGCAGGAAGAATACCCCGACCGATTATTCATGGTGGAGCGTAAGGGTAAGTTAGGGTTAGGAACTGCATATATAGCAGGGTTCAAATGGGCTTTGGCTCACGACTACCAATACATTTTTGAGATGGATGCCGATTTCAGTCACAATCCTCAGGACCTGCCCCGTTTATACAAAGCCTGTGCAGAAGACGGAAGTGACATAGCCATCGGTTCGCGCTATGTAAGTGGAGTCAACGTAGTGAACTGGCCCATGGGACGCGTATTAATGTCATACTTCGCATCCAAATACGTGCGGTTCATCACCGGAATTCCGATACACGACACGACTGCCGGATTCAAATGCTACCGCCGTCGTGTTCTCGAAACCATCGATCTGGACAATATAAAATTCAAGGGATATGCCTTTCAGATAGGAATGAAATTTACTGCCTACAAATGTGGATTTAAAATCACCGAAGTGCCGGTTATCTTCATCAACAGAGAATTGGGTACATCAAAAATGAACGGCAGTATCTTCGGTGAAGCCGTATTCGGAGTTATTAAGTTGAAAATAGACAGTTGGTTCCGTAAATATCCGAAGTGCAGTCATCCGTGATTAATATTCCCCCCAAAGATGAAAAGAACTTTTATAAAAAATGCAATCATAGTAAACGAAGGACGGCAGGTAGCCGGCTCCGTAGTGATAGAAGGAGAAAAGATAGCAGAAATACGGGTTGGCAATGAAGAGCCTGTCGTACCTTGTGACGAAACGATAGACGCTACCGGATGTTATTTATTGCCCGGAGTAATTGATGACCATGTGCACTTCCGCGATCCCGGATTGACACAAAAGGCCGATATCACGAGCGAAAGCCGGGCGGCTGCGGCAGGCGGAGTAACTTCAATTATGGATATGCCCAACACGAACCCGCAAACAACCACCTTGGATGCACTGAATGCAAAGTTTGATTTAATGGCGGAGAAATGTTCCGTCAATTATTCCTGCTACTTCGGAGCCACCAATAATAATTATCCCTTATTGAAGCAATTGGACAAGCATCGCGTATGCGGTGTCAAACTATTCATGGGATCGAGCACCGGTAATATGCTGGTCGATAAAATGGAAAGTTTGCTGAACATATTCAACAATACGGATTTATTAATAGCCACTCACTGTGAAGATCAAGGTATCATCAAAGAAAACACAGAGAAGTATCTGGTCAAATACGGGGTGGACGGTGATGTCCCTCTAATGTATCATCCGGATATCCGGTCGGCAGAAGCTTGTTACCAATCTTCCGAACTGGCAGTACGCCTGGCACGGATAGCCGATGCACGCCTACACATTCTGCACATATCGACAGCCAAAGAATTGCTGTTGTTAGAGAATATTCCACTCAAAGAAAAAAGAATTACAGCCGAAGCCTGTGTCTCCCATCTCCTGTTTACTTCGGATGATTATCAGAAGTTGGGTACTCGCATCAAATGTAATCCGGCCATCAAGAAAGAAGAGCGGAGTGCCCTGCGTGATGCCGTCAACTCCGGACTGATCGATGTGATAGCCACCGATCATGCTCCGCACTTACTCAAAGACAAAGAGGGAGGTGCACTGAAAGCGGCATCAGGAATGCCCATGATACAATTTTCACTGGTCAGCATGCTCGAACTGGTAGACGAAGGCGTATTCACCATTGAGAAGATAGTGGAAAAGATGTGCCATGCCCCCGCACAGATTTACCAAATACACAATCGCGGCTTTATCCGTACCGGCAATCAGGCCGATCTGGTACTTGTCCGTCCTGACACGGAATGGACGGTAACCAAAGATTGCATTTTCAGCAAATGCCAATGGAGCCCGTTGGAAGGACATACTTTCCAATGGAAAGTCGAAAAGACTTTTGCCAACGGACATCTGTTATACTCGGACGGTGTAATCGATGAGAACTATAAGGGCCAGGAACTGAGATTTCATTAGTATCCATAGCACCACAATGCAGCCACCAATCAGTTAATACTAATTTTTAATCACTTGATCAGCATTTTAAAATATAAAGTCCATGAAGTCAGTTCCTACATCAACTGGATCTACTTCTTTCATGCGTGGGGATTCCAACCTCGCTTTGCCGCTATTTCCGACATACACGGATGCGATGTTTGCCGCGCATCTTGGTTGACCTCTTTTCCGGAGGAGGAACGTCCGAAAGCATCGGAAGCGATGCAACTTTTTAAGGAGGCCAATCGGATGTTGAATCTGTTGGATGAAGATTTCGAGGTAAAAACAATTTTCAGGCTATGCGAAGCCAATTCGGAGGGAGACAATCTCATATTAGACGGGATTACTTTCCCCCTGCTCCGCCAGCAGATGAAGAAGCGCGAAGGAGGTCCGTTCCTCTGCCTCAGTGATTTTGTACGTCCGTTATCTTCCGGAGTAACCGACACTGTAGGTGCATTTGCCGCCACGATCGATGCAGATATGGAGGGATTATACGAAAGAGACCCATACAAACATCTTTTAGTACAGACTCTCTCCGACCGGCTTGCAGAAGCTGCTACGGAAAAAATGCACGAACATGTGCGTAAGGAAGTCTGGGGATATGCCAAAGACGAAGATCTGACTATTCCGGAACTGCTTATAGAGAAATATCAAGGTATTCGTCCGGCTGTAGGCTACCCGTCTTTACCCGACCAATCGATAAACTTCCTTTTAGATGAACTCCTGAACATGAAACAGATCGGTATAAAGCTGACAGAAAACGGGGCGATGTATCCACATGCCTCCGTCTGTGGATTAATGTTTGCACATCCTGCCGCTGAATATTTTTCGGTTGGAAAGATTGGTGAAGACCAGTTACAGGATTACGCCCGCCGTAGAGGAAAAAGTATAGAAGAAATGCGGAAATTCCTGGCAGCCAACCTCCAAGATTGAAGTATCAAACCTCAATCTCCCATCCCATCTGCAATAAAAAAGAACCGTATCTTTACTCAACAATAGAGTATGATACGGTTCTTTTTATGTTGATCGACTTGATTTCGACAGTAAGGACTCAGGTTACTTCAGATGGTTCGTTTTCACAAACTTCTGCCGAATGAGCTCCGTATCCGTCTGAATCGTAATAAAGTAGATACCTTCCGTCAATGAAGTCACATCCAGTCCTACTCCCGACGGCAAACTGTCCGCAGTCAGTAATACTCTGCCTTTCATATCGAGAATGCGTATATCCTTCACATTCTGCCAATCAGTCCGTATAAACAGACGGTCTTTCACGGGATTAGGATAGATCAACAAACTACTGCAGTTTTCGTCAAGACCGGTCGCCGTCCCCAAGTGGAGTATCAACGGATTGGTCAGACTTCCAACCACATTCATATCAAAACCGAGCGTCTCTTTTATATTAAACTCTTCACCCGTCAATGTGTTATAAGCACGGAATGCCACCTGCTCATTTGTCTGCTCACCGTGTACAGTGACGAACTGATATCCATCTGTCTCTGATGACATCCCCCGGCACTCCTCACCGACAAACGCACCGACCTGGAATTGTCCGGCAGGCAATTCTTGTCCGCTACTGTCGTAAAGCCGGGAGATGACTCCCATATTATCGGCATATTTACGCTTGTCGTATTGCCATTTTTCAGAATAATAACTTTCTGATGCACGGTAGAAAAGCATAGGAATCGTCATCTTACTGCTTCCTGCCGGATAATTAAAGGATTTCGCCGAACCGGAATAGTACAGATAGGCATTACCCGGGGCAAGAATAGCAAGGCTTCCTTTCCAAGTAGCGCCGTCATACGTAGCAAACTGATCCTGTGCCATCACAACATCACCTTCCTCGGCAGTCAAATTGCCCAATGCCGTATTAACGGACATTTCCATATTCGGGATATAACCCATCCAGTTCCAACCTTTATGAAGCGTTACAGTCACTTCATCCCCGCTGAAAGGAACTCCCTTCAATGAAAAATCAACATCCTCTTTCACACGTACTTTATATCCTTTATCCGGTTTGAAAGCAGTCAGCGAACCGTGCAGGCCGTATTGATCATCATAAGCCAAATCGCCCTCCTGCCCCAAGACAGAGATAACTGATTGTTTTATCGGCTCCAACAATGCAGCCGGATGATTCAGATTCTCATCCTTCACATTGACAGACAACCAGTTCCAACCGGCAGGTAGTTCATAAGAGACTGTTGTATCGGCCGGTATCTTCGTAAAGACAGCCTCAATCGCCACATTCTCCTTTATGGTTAAAGAGAAAGTGGCATCCGTAGAAAGGATCTCACCATCCACTCTCCAGCCACTGAACGCATAGCCGGCATTGGGTGAAGCCGAAAGCTCGATATCCGTATTATATTCATACTTGCCGACCCCTTTCCCTAAAGAGACTGTTCCGGCCTGAACATCATAATCAATGGTGAGATCATACAGTTTAGCCTTGAACTCCGCTTTTATGGTTCTGTCTGCCACAATCTGATATTTGTAGACCGGCTCTTCCGAAACCTTTTCACCATTTATTTTCCAACAAACAAAATCATACCCTTCATTCGCTTCCGCTTTCAGTTCCAAATCAGTACCGAAAACGTACTCTTGATTTTTAGGAGTTACCATCCCTGCACCTTCCGGAGTGACAACTACAGACAGAGTCACCTTTCCACCTACAAACTGATTCCATGTAGCGTTTTTACCGGTACTGCCGCAGAAACCATCCGTATCTTCTATGCCTGCCGTTTGAACGGTCAGCACATGATAACCGTCACGAGGAGGCAGCAGAGATAGATCCAGTTTGAATTGAGTGTCAGACACCGGTTCAATAACGAGTTGCGACAGATCTACTTTCGTGTTTTGGCAATACAGTGCCAGGTCCTCTGCCGTAAAAGTCGCAGCGTTCACAGGTTTATTGAATGTTACCAGTATTTCCGTCAAAGCGGAATGTATATCCCCTGTCGGTATCCCGTCAAATGACTCTACTTCCAACTCCAGATCAGGTTTAGGAACGAATGTCAAGACATAAGACTCCTGCATACCCGCCAGATAATCGGCAAAACGAAGATTATTCTCGTACAGTGGATCCTTGCCGTCTCTCAACGTCCTGTCCGTTTGCCAGAAATTCTGCAAATCGATCGTGACTCCATCACTCACACGAGTTACCGAAGTCAGCTTCTGTCTGCCATTGGTAGGATCATGAATCACTCCATATACCCAGCCTTTTGCACCCGAAACCGTCAAAGTGTACTGATTATCGCCCGTGCTGCTGCAAGAAGCCGATTCAGACACAATGGTCACCCGGTCATCAACAGTCCCGTCTGTCAGATAGACACAATCGGGCAAATCGTTCGCATCTTTTATGTCGTTCACCATAAAAGCAGTCAATGAAGTGCTGGGTACTTTCAAACTCCTTATCAGTTCGTGGCAACCTTCTATCGACAACAGGTTGAAATCTTCATTTCCATAGCTCGACCCTTTCGTTATAGTAGTGTTGTACTCGGTGAAATGCCCTAACAGAGAAGAGGTGAAATACCATTGTGCATACGCCTGCTTACCTGCCGGTATCGAGCCGAAGTCCAGATTGGCAAAATCAGTTGTGGCAGCTTGCCCGTTCATGCTGGAACCTACAATCTCAAAATGGATAGCCAATCCTTTTTGGTTATCGACTATCTCCGGCTGCCCCGTAGCTATTTTCACGCTATTCGCATCTCCATACCCTACATTATTAATCAGCAATGAGAACTCAGCCGGTATGCTCGGTTCTATTGCCGCCGTTTCCGGATCATCACCAAATACATCACGTTCCACAAAGTAAGAAAGCGACAAATCCGGACACGGCTTCACGGTCAACTTAACCGGATACAAATCCCGCGTTACAAACAGTCCGGTGAAAGGATCCTTATAAGTAATCATCCCTCCGAAAGAGTACTCTTCCGGCTCTGTGGGAGCTGCATATTTGGAAGGCACAAACAGAATAGTAGCTGTTCCCGTCTGTTTTGCTTCCAATGTCCACGGCCCTTTCAGTTTTCCGCCAAAATGGTCGATGCTTTCATTCGAAATGGCAAACTGCCGGGAAGTGGCCAACTGTCCTTTACTATCTCTCACTTCCAAATTCAACTGCAAACTGTCTATGGCTTGGGATTCATGACCGTTGAACATGGTCAACGTTCCTCTGAATGCCTGACGGGCTACCGTTATCGTCTGTTTGAAAGAGAGAGAAATGGTAGAACAGACACCTTTAGAAGGCTCTTTGTCATCGGTCGTACCAAAATCCAATACTTTATCTTCATCAAAAACATCCACAACACATTGCGCCGTCAGTCCTTTAAAAGAAGCCGTCAGTAAGGAAGTTCCTGTCTTTTCACCAATAACCGTTGCATCCTGATTGTTTATATATCCAAGTTCATCTTGAAGTGCAACTGATGGAGTAACTACTGTTACCGCACCATTACTCCACGTACAATGAGCTTTGAACGAACGCGTTTCTCCAATAGCGACATACGCAGTATCGTATGGTAACGACAATTGCAACGGCTCTGCACTTAAGGCAATATCGGTATCAACCAAGGTGCTATTCACCACTAAATTCCCTTCCTTGTCTGTCCCCATTACACAAATGGAAATCGCTCCTTCATGCGTAGCAGGAATATCGCATGTCACAGAATTAGCTGACGCCACAATAGAGGAACCGTCCGAAAAAGTACCGACAATCACCGGATTACTTAAATCGAGCGAAGCGATATCCGCTTGAACGGATAATTTTCTCTTTTCCACATCCACTTCAGCATCTATTATGATGTTCTTTTTAACGACAGACAATCTTGAGGCAGCATAAGCCGTACTCAACCTTTTAGCAGATGAAGAGGCAACCGGGAATCCATTCATGCTGAATTCATTAGAATCATCAGCCCTATCCATCAACAATGAATAGATACGCTGATGGACAGCAGCCGCACCGGGAGAAGCACAATGCCAGAAACCATCCGTATTATCCGTATAAGGAGTGCTCAAACCACCTTTCTGACTATCCAAAGAAACCACCATATCACTTGCCCCCAAAAAAGAAACAATCTTTAAAGCTTGCCCTACTCTAGACAACCTTAACAAAGGATCAGCCGTAAGCTGGCCTTTATCCAAATCACCAAATGCCTCATCCAAAACAGTAGTAGTCAATGCATGTACAGGAATACCTTTCATCCTCTGCATGGCATTTCCATCATTCAAATAGTTATTCATCGCATCTGATCCGATCGCCAAGTCTTTTATGGCATCATCCCCTTTGAAACCCATCAGTATTCCCCTTAGAACTTCGGGAATCTCATTAGGGATCACAACCGCCAAAGCTCCCAAAGGACTACCTGTGTGAGGAGTATTCAATGTTATGACCTTATGTACATTGGTGTTATCAACATATTGAACATGCAATCGCGACAAAATACCTCCCATGCTATGACCTACCAAATCGACTTTGCCAATCATATACCCATTAAAGGCACACGCTCTTTTCAATATGGATATACCCCTCTTCACAACCCCTTCGTTCACTCTGAAATGAGAGCAATTAGTAGGTTCATAATCCGCTCTAAACAATTGGAAGCTTCGATATTGCCCGGACTGTTCAAGATAACGCTGCAAATCCCAGAAGCACATGGCATCCGAATTCAAGCCATGAACCATCAGCACTGGGACACGGATAATTTCAATATCCACACTCGCTGAACCGGAATTGTATTCACTTGAATAATGCATAGTCGCCGTTATTTTATGCACGGCTTCCTTCTCTCCATCCGGAAAATTGTCCGGTGCAACATATACAATATTCGTCCATGAATCGGTATTTTCCAAATGTCCGAGTTCTTCCGACAAAGACCAATGAACCTCATAGCCACAATCTGCTGACGGTATTTTCGAGACGGCGGTATCCAGCATAATTCTCACTTTGCTTTCCCCATCGGCAGCAACCCCTTTTACCGGTTTACCGGAAGTGCTGCCCTTTTCTGCCGCCAGTATATATTTTAAAACCGGTTCTTTTTCACAAGATTGTTCCTCGGGCTGTTCTTCTGCTTCATCATCGCCATCACCATCGTTATTTTTCTTTGAACAAATCTCTATCGAAACTTTGCTCCCCGATGCAGAAGAGCCGTACGAGGATTTTCCACCGCCGCCTAATGACGGGAAACCACCACCGGAACCACCGGAGCCTCCAGTACTACCGGAACCGCTTCCCGGTTTGTTGCACAATCCATTCGGACCATAGAAATAGTCATAATAATCCGATGCCGTCTTATACTTTCCGGCACAATAATATTCCCAATACTTTTTCCATCTAAAGTCCAAGCATTTGGTTCCCCATCCGTCTCTTGCTGCCGCAGATTTAAATTTCGTGCGATAAGATACAATCCGGGACGGATCATCGGCATCGGCGCCGGAAGTCGTGCTCGTTATTCTGGAATGGGTAAAGACCACATCATCATACTCCACCTCTGCCGTTACACGTACGGGAACAACGATCGACTCCTGTGCCCGCAACTGGGCGATGGGATTCTCACTCAACAGTTCAAACTTCAGTCCTGATACTTCGGGTACATCAATTGTTACGTTCTGGGCAGTAATCAATCCTTTGTTGGTCAGAGTCAAATTGAAGATGTAATTTTTACAGTAAATCTCATCGGGATAAGTAGTCACAACTACCGGTACCGGAACATTGGTCTCGTATTTCACTACCGTCTCTACTTCATACTCATCCTGTACTTCCGTTTCGACCACGTTCCAATCATACGTAATGGCCTGGAATGT
This sequence comes from Coprobacillus sp. CAG:698, assembly GCA_963599995.1. Classification (GTDB taxonomy): domain Bacteria; phylum Bacteroidota; class Bacteroidia; order Bacteroidales; family Bacteroidaceae; genus Bacteroides. The sequence goes on along the minus strand of CAVCAX010000151.1, from coordinate 2,067 downwards.
CAGATCCACATCTACTTTAGTGGTCCTTCCGGGGTCTACCAACAAATTGTTCGAATAACTGTCATGCTTTTCGGCTGTCACTGCTATCGCATAATACCCTTCGGGAATATCGGTCACCGTAAACAATCCATCGGCACCGGTAACCCCCTCATACATGACCTTCCGGGACACCGGATGCATAATGACTACCTTCGCCCCTTCCACATGAGGAGCATCATCGGTAAAGTAAGTGTATTCGTCTTTCACATCGACTACCAGTGTTCCCTTAGTCTCCGATACCGGTTCGATACTGTATGACAACGGGATGCCGTTTCCATTACGGCAATTGATTCCAATCGTTCCGGTCACCGGAACATTCAATTGCATTTCGTCAGTTGTGGCAAACCGCAATACGACCACTGCACTATCCCCTCCGGCGATAGAAGGCATTTCAAGAGGAGTAACGGCAGTCATCCACTTTTGATCAGCCGGTAGTACCACAGAAATAATGCCTGTTTCCCCCTTACCGGTATTGGTCAGGATAACCGAATAGTCGCGGACAGTACCCTTCGTCACCGTTGTTTGGATAGACGATACATTTGCCTGTAATACTGGCTTCTGTGATTTGCAATAATAGAAAACAGTAGTAGACAAAGAAGCACCTTCGGCTGTCGTTACTGTCAAAGGCATCCGTTCGTAATCTAAAAGATCGGTCTGCTTGTTGCCGGTCACCGTATAGGTTATCTCTCCCATGCTATTGGCCGGTATGGACGATAGGACGTCGAACTCAACCTGACATCCGTCCGCCAAGGAAGCCAATTCGGCTTTGACATTTGTCAAAGGCACGCTACACGGATTAAATACAGTGATTTTTCCGGTATAAAGTTCATCGGTCGTAACGTCCCAAGTGATCCAGGAATCGGACGTACGACGGATGCCATAAATATCGAATGAAGCCATTTCGGTCTTCAACCCTTCGCCCGGATAGCAAGCGCCCACTGCAAAATGCCCCATCTGTCTGGAAGCCGGTTTGAAGTTTAATGTATAATTTCCATCCGAGTCTGCTTGTGCCTGCAGCACCTCCCGGGCTCCGTCACTGAGGATATAAACCTCCAATTGGGCATTGGCAACATCCACACCGGAGACTTTTCCGGAAATAACAACCTCCTCTCCGGGCTGATAACATTTCTTACCGACTGATGCCGTTACAGAAAACTTAGGGTTCATGGTCAAAGGAAGCATATCCGAAACATTGTTTACAGAGGTCAGTTCCTTAACCGAGTGATCTTCATTGACGATTGCCACAATGCTGTATTTTCCGGTTACATCCGGTAATGCGAAATTTCTCGAAACGAGTTCCTCTTCACCTGCCATCAACGTTTTTTGTGTATACAGAGTGGTCAGGAAAGTCTTTTTAGAGGAACTGCTATATTTTTGATCAGACGTCAGGTATAC
>CAVCAX010000151.1:0-623 GCA_963599995.1 Coprobacillus sp. CAG:698 | reverse complement strand
ACCATGACTTTCGTCTTTGCCGGTAGTTCTGCCGCACCTTTATTGATAACTCTGGCACTCACCGTAAGCGTATCACCTGCCAATGCTTCTTTCTTTGAAAGTGCCAAATAACCGATTGCCGCATCAGGCAGTGTCTGATCCGTTATCATTACCCAACAGATACCTTTCGTATATCCTTCCGAAGTAGCAACAATCGTACTTGTCCGGTCACCTTCGGAAACTTCATTCGCTTTAGCATATACCTTGACATCGACAGAAGCCACACCTGCCGGTATGATGACCGTTTTGTCGAATACCAAATCTGTTTCATTATCACTTGTCAGCGTTACGGTTATATCGGTATTGTCCGTGTTGTTCCTGGTCACCCTCAACACGATGCCTTCCGCGGCCCCCTCCAATATCGTAGGTTGTGAAGCGGTTAACGACAATGACGGTCCGTCGTCATCAAGTATCTTAAAAGATTTCGTGACATGACCACCGCTTGTTGCCGTCGCAGAACAGTTGCACGAGGAGAGATAAACCGATGCGGTAACCAGCACCTCACGATCACCGTCCATCAAAGCATTGTCTACCACTCCTATCGAAAACTCCTGTGAACGAACTCCTGCTGAAAAGACCAATGT
>CAVCAX010000150.1:5580-13154 GCA_963599995.1 Coprobacillus sp. CAG:698 | reverse complement strand
GTATCTATTGCCGGAAATCGCACTGACTACACAGATAACGGAACGGTTAAGACGGGTGTTCGGTAGCCGGTTGGGGATCTATCATTCTAAGTTTCCGGATGCAGAACGGGTAGAGATATGGCAGAAACAATTGGGAGACAAGGGATACGATATCATATTGGGAGTACGCTCTTCTGTTTTTCTGCCGTTCCGTAATCTGGGGCTGGTGATTGTAGACGAAGAACATGAAAATACTTATAAACAGCAAGATCCGGCACCGCGTTATCATGCCCGGAATGCTGCCATTGTGCTGGCTGCCATGTATGGGGCGAAAGTTCTGTTGGGAACCGCTACACCGGCGATAGAAACCTGGTACAATGCAACTAACGGGAAATATGGACTGGTAGAATTGAAAGAACGGTATCAGGAAATCCAATTGCCGGAGATTCTTCCTGTCGATATAAAGGAATTGCATCGTAAGAAGCGGATGGTCGGCCAATTTTCTCCACTGCTTATTCGATATATACGTGAAGCGTTGGACCGGAAAGAGCAGGTAATCTTGTTTCAGAACAGGCGTGGATTTGCTCCGATGATCGAATGCCGTACTTGTGGATGGGTGCCGAAGTGTAAAAATTGCGATGTCAGTCTGACTTACCATAAAGGGATCAATCAACTGACATGCCATTATTGCGGATATACCTATCAATTGCCTCGTTCGTGCCCGGCTTGTGACGGAGTAGAGTTGGTGAACCGTGGCTTTGGAACCGAGAAAATCGAAGATGATATAAAGATTGCTTTTCCTGAAGCCTCCGTGGCGCGTATGGACTTGGATACGACCCGCACCCGTTTGGCTTATGAAAGAATTATTGCTGATTTTGAACAGGGAAAAACGGATATACTTATCGGTACGCAAATGGTATCGAAAGGATTGGATTTTGATCATGTAAGTGTGGTGGGTATTCTTAATGCGGATACGATGCTGAATTATCCTGATTTCCGTTCGTATGAGCGGGCTTTTCAACTGATGGCGCAAGTTGCCGGACGTGCCGGGAGGAAGAACAAACAGGGGTGTGTCATTTTGCAGACAAAAAGTATCGATCATCCTATCATTGCTCAGGTGATGGCGAATGACTACGAACAGATGGTGGCAGGACAGCTCGCTGAAAGACAAATGTTTCACTATCCGCCTTATTATCGCCTGGTGTATGTTTATCTGAAAAACAGGAATGAGACCCTGTTGGAACAGATGGCTGACGTGATGGCGGGAAAACTGCGTACTGTATTCGGAGCGCGTGTGCTGGGACCGAATAAGCCCCCGGTAGGGAGGATACAGACTCTTTATATAAAAAAAATAGTGGTAAAAATAGAATGTAATGCATCGATGGGGCGTGCCCGGGAGTTGTTGTTGCAGGTACAGCGGGAAATGATTGAAGATGAACGTTTCAAATCGCTGATTGTGTATTATGATGTAGATCCGATGTGATTTGATATATATTTATCCTTAAAAGAGAAGCTATGAAGCGAATAACTTTTTCATTATTTTCTTGTTTGTTGAGTTTTGGAGTACTTTCTGCACAGCAGGGAATCACTCAGTGTGGAACACCGACGGGGCAGACGCCTTTTCCGGTTCTTACTTATACGGAATTACCCGATCCGGTGCAACCCGTTGCCCGGGAATGGACTGTGGTTAAGACTCCGCATGTCTCTTGGGGGAGTACAGATGTGCGTTATGCAAAACATAAAGTGCCGCAGTTGAAACAGCAAAACACACTTCGCTTGCACGCTTGGAGGGGTGAAAGGGTGAATGCGCAGGCTCTTGTATGGACCGGCAGCGAAGTGGAGAATCTGCATTGTGTCCTTTCTGATTTGAAAGGAAATAGGGGAGGAGTTCTTTCTGCTGATACTTGGGAGATCGGTTTTGTGCGTTATGTGATGACGGATGAGTTGAATAAAGACGGGAAAGGGGCTTGTGGGTATCGCCCCGACCATTCACTGTATGATTCTTTGTTGGTAGCCGATCCGATAGATCGTATGATGCAAAGTGGGGTGCTTGAGGCTATGACTACACAACCGGTTTGGGTGAAGTGTCAAATACCGCAGTCGGCTGCTCCCGGCATTTATAAAGGTGAATTGTGTATAAATGACGGTGATCGTTTGTTAGGCAAGTTAAAATTGGAAATTCAAGTCTCTGACCGCGTATTGCCTGCACCTTCGGAGTGGGCTTATCATTTGGATCTTTGGCAGAATCCGTTTGCCGTGGCCCGTTACTATCAGGTCCCGCTTTGGAGCCAGGCTCATCTGGATGCCATGCAGCCGTTGATGAAAATGCTGGCAGATGCCGGACAGAAAATAATTACGGCAAGTATTATGCATAAACCTTGGAACGGGCAGACGGAGGACTTCTTTGAAACGATGGTGACCTGGATGAAAAAAGCGGACGGTACTTGGAGTTTTGATTATACAGTATTCGACCGTTGGGTGGAATTCATGATGAGTGTTGGTATTGACCGGCAGATAAACTGCTACTCGATGGTGCCGTGGGAACTTTCATTCCAGTATTTCGACCAAGCCACCAATAGCATGAAGTTTGTGAAAACGGCCCCGGGAGAGAAAGAGTATGAGGAGATGTGGATGGCTATGTTATCTTCTTTTTCACAACATTTACGTGAAAAGGGGTGGTTTGATATCTGCACGATAGCCATGGACGAGCGTCCGATGGAGGTTATGCAGAAAACGTTGGCGGTCATTCGAAAGGCTGATCCGGAATTTAAGGTTTCTCTCGCAGGAAACTATCATGCGGAAATAGAGCCTGCCCTTTATGACTATTGTATCAGTATCGGACAGGAATTCCCAGTGGATGTGCGTGTACGCCGCGCTTCGGAGAATAGACTGACAACTTATTATACATCTTGCGCAGAAGCTTATCCGAATACATTTACTTTCTCGGATCCGGCAGAAGCGACATGGATGAGTTTCTATTCGGCTCAGAAGTACTTGGACGGTTATTTGCGATGGGCATATAATAGTTGGCCTCTTGAACCCTTGCTTGATTCACGGTTCAAGACATGGGCCGGTGGTGATACTTATCTGGTGTATCCGGGGGCTCGTAGCTCTATCCGTTTTGAAAAATTAGTAGAGGGTATTCAAGCACATGAGAAAATAACTATATTGCGTAAGGAATTCTTGGATAAAGGAAATAAAAACGGCTGGAAGAAGATAGAAAAGATGCTGTCTGCCTTCCGTCTGGAGGATTTTCCGGAGATTCCTGCTGCCGTGACCGTAAATCGCGCAAATGAAATATTGAATTCATTTTAATAATATGCCAATATGCCAATATGCCAATATGCTGCGCTATTATGCCGAACGGCATATTGTCGCGTTCATTTATTGGCATATTGCTGCATTGGCATATTATTAATTGTCATATCCTTTTGATTGGTACATTGACACATTGGCAAATTATTTAAATATGAAGAAGATACTGTTTGTCTGTTTGGGAAATATATGTCGGTCTTCTACAGCAGAAGGGGTGATGCTTCACTTGTTGAAAGAGGCCGGACTGGAAAAGGAATTTGTAATTGATTCGGCTGGTATTCTGGCTTATCATCAGGGAGAATTACCCGATAGCAGAATGCGCGCTCATGCTGCTCGCCGCGGCTATAAGCTTGTGCATCGTTCCAGGCCGGTATGTACGGAAGATTTTTATAACTTCGATCTTATCATCGGGATGGATGACCGTAATATAGACGATTTGAAAGAGCGTGCTCCGGGAATTGAGGAACAGAAGAAAATACACCGTATGACGGAATACTGTAAACGTATTCCGGCTGATCATGTCCCCGATCCGTATTATGGTGGAGCTGAGGGGTTTGAGTACGTCCTCGACATACTTGAGGATGCCTGTTCCGGCTTGTTGGAGAAGCTTGGCTATTAGGCTTTTATACCTGCTGTGTGGGGTTCGGTAGAAACGCTTGCCTTGCTCTCATTTTTCAATTCCGGATAACTGATACGAGTGTGGTAAATAATTTTCAGTTTCTCTTTAAATACGGCTTTGACAGTTGCAATATCTTTAAAAGTGATAGGGCACTCTTTAAAATAACCTTCTTCCATCTGCGAATCGATGATTTTCTCTACCAGGTTGCTGATGCTTTCTTCCGTGTATTCGGGTAAACTGCGTGAGGCGGCTTCTACGGCATCTGCCATCATCAGTATAGCGGTTTCTTTAGAGAAAGGGTTAGGACCCGGGTAGGTGAATTTCTCCTCATCAGGTTCTTCGCCGGGGTGCTCGTTCTTCCAGGAGATATAGAAGAATTTTGTTTTTCCACGCCCATGATGGGTACTGATGAAATCTTTTATGGCTTGGGGAAGATTATACTTTTCTGCCAGTTTAAGGCCATCTGTCACATGATTGATTACTATCTGTGCACTCTGTTCATAACTCAAATTTTTATGCGGGTTTACTCCTCCGGATTGGTTTTCTGTAAAAAATGCAGGGTTTTCCATTTTCCCTATGTCATGGTATAAAGCACCGGTACGTACAAGTTGGCTCTTGGCTCCTATGCGAATGGCTGCCTCTGCGGCAAGATTGGCTACTTGCATCGAGTGTTGGAAGGTTCCGGGTGCGGTTTCGGACATTTGGCGGAGCAGATCTGTGTTGATGTTCGATAGTTCTACCAATGTTACATTAGAGGTGAACCCGAATGTCTTTTCCAGTAAGAACAGGAGAGGATATGTAAACAGTAATAAGATGCCGTTAACGATGAAATAGGTATACATTCGGACATTCAGCTTTGACAGATCGTTTTCTGTAATCAACTCGATAGCAAAATAAATGACGGCATAAGTTAATATGACCAGAAACGCAGTACGGAAAAGTTGGGATCTCTGTGACAATTCCCGTAAACTGAAAATGGCAACCAATCCGGCGGCTAACTGAATTAAGATGAATTCATGCGGGAATCGAAGCGTTATCGAACAGAGCAGTATTGTTATGGCATGTGTAAGGAAAGCTGTACGGGAATCAAGGAATACCCGTATGATGATGGGGAGCATTGCATAAGGTAGGATGTAGACATTGGATATGTTGTGCGTTACCATTAATGCCGTGATCACATTATAGAAGACGATGAGAATGAAGAGTAGAGATAAACTGCCTTTGCGTTGGTAATAGTCTTTACGGAATAATTCCAAATAGAGCATGAAACAGAGGATGAAGGCACTGACGAAAAGTATCTGTCCCCCTAAGATCAGGCGTTTCTGGCTGAGTGATTCACTTCGCTTGATGGATTCTTTCCGGAGAGATTCCAATATGTTATAGGTTGCCTGATTTACGATTTCTCCACGGTCTATGATCTTTTGTCCACTGACCACCACTCCATTCGACCAGGAATAATTGTCCAGAATCTCCTTTTTGGCACTTTCGGAGCGTTCTTTGTCGTAGATCAGATTGGGAGAGATGTATTCATTGAGCGCGCATTGTCGCAGAATGTTCCGATTGAAATGGGCTGTGTCGGAAGACAGTAGATGTTCATACGCTTTCTTTACAGTATAAATGTCGGATATGGCCTGCGATTTTGCCAGTTTGTTGTCTATCTTTCTGATGTATCCCGCACTGTCTTTGTTCAGGTCTTGTGCATCTTCTGTCGATAGGATGCCGGATGCATAGATGTCTTTTAGCGTCCGTTCGATATAGCGGATGTAATCCGTTGACGGAAGGATGCCTTTAAGGTGGGTATGATAATCTTCTTTTAACTTATTGAGAGCATTGGCCTCTATATTTTTATCCAATTGGTAATAAGGCTGAAATGTACTTAGCAGACTGTCTTGTTCGCGTTTTACCACTTCACTGTCTTTATAGATCGGAAAGTTGAAAGTAGCTATCAACTGTCCGTATTTCCAAGGTTTGTTAATGTCAAACTGATAGTTGAATTTACCGTCTCGAGGCAGAAAGTATACAATAACTGCTACTGTAGCCACAAAAATCAGTGCTTTGTACAACAAATCTCTGTAAGAGAAGCTCCTTTTTTTCTTGAGATGATTCATATCCTTTGAATTTTTTGCGAAAAGTACAAAAAAAAACAATCGTGTGGAAAAAAAAGTTTAATTTTGCGGTGATTTACCTATACTAACCCGAATTATGGCAGAAAGAAAAGTAAGAGTTCGCTTTGCTCCGAGCCCGACAGGGGCATTGCACATTGGTGGTGTGCGTACAGCTTTGTATAATTATCTATTTGCTCGTCAGCATGGAGGCGATATGATTTTCCGCATTGAGGATACGGATTCAAACCGTTTCGTTCCGGGAGCGGAAGAGTACATCCTTGAATCTTTTAAATGGTTGGGAATCCATTTTGACGAAGGTGTGAGTTTTGGAGGAGAATATGGCCCGTATCGCCAGTCTGAACGGCGTGAAATATACAAGAAGTATGTGAAAGTATTGTTGGATAACGGCAAGGCTTATATCGCTTTTGATACTCCCGAAGAATTGGATGCCAAACGTGCTGAAATTGCAAATTTCCAATACGATGCTTCTACACGTGGTATGATGCGTAATTCGCTGACTCTTTCGAAAGAAGAGGTGGATGCGCTGATTGCTGAAGGCAGACAATATGTGGTCCGTTTTAAAATAGAACCCAATGAGGACGTACATGTCAATGACTTGATTCGCGGTGAGGTGATTATAAACTCTTCTATTTTGGATGACAAGGTGCTTTACAAATCGGCAGATGAATTGCCTACTTACCATCTTGCAAATATAGTGGATGATCATCTGATGGAGGTGTCTCATGTGATCCGGGGAGAGGAATGGCTGCCTTCGGCACCTTTGCATGTGTTGCTTTACCGGGCCTTTGGCTGGGAAGACACGATGCCGGCTTTTGCACATCTGCCTTTGCTGTTGAAACCGGAAGGAAACGGTAAGTTGAGCAAGCGTGACGGCGATCGTTTGGGATTCCCTGTATTTCCGTTGGAATGGCACGATCCTAAAACGGGTGAGGTGTCGTCCGGTTATCGTGAATCAGGATATCTTCCTGAAGCGGTTATCAATTTCCTTGCTTTATTGGGATGGAATCCGGGAAATGACCAGGAGGTGATGTCGATGGATGAATTGATCAGACTCTTCGATTTGCACCGTTGCAGTAAGTCGGGGGCTAAGTTTGATTATAAGAAAGGAATTTGGTTTAATCATCAATATATCCAGCAGAAACCGAATGAGGAAATTGCGGAACTTTTTGTACCTGTTTTGAAAGAACATGGGGTAGAGGCACCTTTCGAAAAAGTAGTGACCGTGGTGGGAATGATGAAAGACCGGGTTAGCTTTATCCGCGAATTGTGGGATGTCTGCAGCTTCTTCTTTGTTGCTCCTGTAGAATATGATGAGAAAACGGTGAAGAAACGCTGGAAAGAGGACTCTGCCAAGTGCATGACCGAATTGGCAGAGGTGTTGGCAGGCATCGAAGATTTCAGCATTGAAGGTCAGGAGAAGATCGTGATGGATTGGATTGCAGAAAAAGGCTATCATACCGGTAATATCATGAATGCATTCCGCCTGGCATTGGTAGGAGAAGGAAAAGGACCGCACATGTTTGATATCTCATGGG
>CAVCAX010000150.1:0-5570 GCA_963599995.1 Coprobacillus sp. CAG:698 | reverse complement strand
GTGCTGGGGAAAGAGGAAACTTTGGCCCGTATAAAGCGCGCTGTAGAGATTTTGAAGTAAAAAGAACGATATGCTCTACAATCTGGCAATAGTCCTTTATGACATTTTGATACATTTGGCTGCTCCGTTTAGCCGGAAACCCCGGAAAATGATGAAAGGGCACTGGGTGGTATATGAGCTTCTTCGTCAACAGGTGGAGAAGGATGTTCGCTATATATGGTTTCATGCAGCTTCTTTGGGTGAATTTGAGCAGGGCAGGCCGTTGATTGAGAAGATAAGAGAGAAATATCCGGAATATAAAATCTTGCTGACTTTCTTTTCTCCATCGGGGTATGAGGTACGTAAGAATTACCGGGGAGCGGACATAGTCTGTTATTTGCCGTTTGATAAGCCACGCAATGTGAAGAAGTTTCTGGATATCACTAATCCTTGTATGGCCTTTTTTATCAAATATGAGTTCTGGAAAAATTATCTGGATGAAATGCATAGACGCCGTATTCCTGTGTATAGCGTTTCTTCTATATTTCGGCGTGAACAGATATTCTTCAAATGGTATGGCGGTGCATACCGTAATGTCCTGAAGGACTTTGATCATCTGTTTGTACAGAATGAAACTTCTAAGCGATATCTGTCGAAAATCGGAATTACACGTGTGATGGTGGTTGGTGATACGCGTTTTGACAGGGTGTTGCAGATTAGGGAAGAGGCTAAATATTTGCCTTTGGTGGAAAAATTTAAAGCGCATTCACCAACATTTGTTGCAGGAAGTTCATGGGGACCGGATGAAGATCTATTTCTGGAATATTTCAATACTCATCCGGACATGAAACTGATTATTGCTCCGCACGTGATCGATGAAAATCATTTGGTGGAGATTATAGGAAAGTTGAAGAGGCCCTATGTACGGTATACGCGTGCGGATGAAAAAAACGTGCTGAAAGCCGACTGTCTCATAATCGATTGTTACGGTTTGCTGTCATCTATTTATCGTTACGGTGAAATAGCTTACATCGGCGGTGGCTTTGGAGTTGGCATTCACAATACATTGGAAGCTGCTGTTTATGGTATTCCGGTAATATTCGGACCTAAATATCAGAAGTTTATGGAGGCAGTCCAACTTCTTGAGGCAAAAGGGGCCTATTCCATTAAAACCTATGAAGAGTTGGAAACATTGCTTGATAGATTATTCTCTGATGAAGCTTTCTTGAACGAAACAGGAGCCAATGCCGGACATTATGTTACCGGTAATGCCGGGGCAACAGAGAGAATATTGCACATGATAAACTTTTGAGAACTATATATAAAAGAGGTGTCTCTAATTGTAGTCTTAACAAAATCACCCACGTCACAAATTTATTTGTAACGCGGGTGATTTCTATTTTATAAGTGTTTTGATGCTTTATTTTTCTTCTTTGTACCAGGATGAATACATTAGGTAATTGTGGGCTATCTTCTGATTTAGCTCTTTGGCCTGTTCCGGATCCACTTTTTTTATGAATTTGGCCGGTACGCCTCCCCAGATACTTCCCGGCTCGATAACGGTATTGCTCAAAACCAATGAACCTGCTGCTACGATGGCACCTTCTCCAACGGTTGCATGATCGAGCAGAGTAGACCCCATGCCTATTAATGCATAATCCTTGATGCTCGCTCCATGGATGGTAACGTTATGTCCGACAGATACATGGTCTCCTATTTCGATGGTCGATTTCTCGTATAGCGTATGGAGTACACTGCCATCCTGTATGTTTACTCCATTGCCGATACGGATTGAGTTGACATCTCCGCGTAATACAGTACTAAACCAGATACTGCAATCGCGTCCTATTTTTACATCACCGATGATAACCGCATTGTCGGCGAGGAAACAATTCTCTCCGATTTCAGGAGTGAATCCTCTTATTGATTTTATTAAAGCCATATCCTTTTGATTTTATAGGTTCTGTTTTAGGAGGATAAATTAGACAGATTCTCAGATTGCTGCGGTGGTCTCTTTCAACCACATTTTTTCTTCTTCGTTTAAATTCGGTGCCAATTGGTCGTATACATTCTGGTGGTAAGTATTTAACCACATCACTTCCTCTTCTGTGAGCATCTTCTTGATGATCCCCTTTTTGCAGATCGGGCAAAGTGTGATTGTTTCGAACTCCAGATAATTGCCGAACATTCCTTCCCCTATACAGCGTACCAGGGTAAGATTCTCTATTCGAATACCATGCTTGCCGGTTTTGTAGATACCAGGTTCATTGGATGTTACCATGCCGGGTTGAAGAACAACCGGGTTCTCATTCATGCGGATGCTCTGCGGACCTTCGTGTACGCTTAAAAAATGTCCTACACCGTGACCGGTCCCATGCAGAAAGTTCATTTTGTGTTGCCATATCGGCATTCTTGCCAATACATCGAGTTGGCTTCCGCGAGTACCTGCCGGAAACTTAGCCATGGCTAAGGCTATGTGCCCTTTTAATATTAAGGTGTAGTCCGTTTTCTCTTCCTCTGTTAGTTCTCCTAAGGCAATGGTGCGTGTAATATCTGTGGTACCGTCTAAATATTGTGCTCCCGAGTCAATAAGCAGAAAACCCTTCGGGTATAAAACGGCATTGCTGTCTGGTGTTGCGGAGTAGTGTACAATGGCGGCATGTTCCTTGTAACCGGCAATTGTGTCGAAACTTTCTCCCATGTATAATGCTTGAGCTGCCCGGTATTCATGTAGCTTTTTGTCTATACTGAGTTCAGTCTCTTTTCCGGAAGCAACTGCTTTCTCCAACCATTTAAGAAAACGCACTAAGGCTACGCCATCCCGTTGCATAGCAGCGTGGATGCCGGCTATTTCTTGTTCGTTGCGGATTGCTTTCAATAAAGCTATGGGAGAATTACAATGGTTGATTCTGCAGGCAGGATTTATTGCAGAATAGATTGCGTAGTTGGTTTGGTTCGGATTGAGCGATATGCTCTTAATATTTAGTTTTCTTAAATAATTCTCTGTTTCACTGTAAGGTTGTATGCTTACATGCTGCTTTTCTAAGTAGTTTCTTACCTCTTCTGTGATCTTTTGTGTGGGGATAAAGAAAGTTATATTATTCTGAGTGACCAGCAGGTAGCTGATTATAACCGGGTTACAATGTACATCACTTCCGCGCAGATTAAGTGTCCAGGCTATTTCGTCCAAGGCGGAAATAAAAAGTCCGTCTGTTCCTTGTTTCTGTATTTCTGCCCGTATGGAAGCTATTTTTTCTTCACAGCTTTTTCCTGCATATTTGAGTTCGTAAATGAAAGCGGGTGCATCGGGCATATCCGGACGGTTTTTCCAGATCTTTCCGGGTAAATCTCCATAGTCTTTCAGATGGATATTGGCAGTTTCCAGTTTTTGTTTCATTTGCTCTACTTGGCTGGCGGAGAACATTTTTCCATCGATGCCGACAGTTTCTCCGGGGAGTAGATTCTGGCATATAAATTCGATGATTGTCGGTGTCTCCGGGAGCATCTCTTTGTATAAAGTGATATCTGTGCCCTCCAGTTGCAGGGCTGCCTGCAGAAAATAACGGGAGTCGGTCCATAAACCGGCTTTATCTTTTAGTATGACAATGGTGCCGGCGGAACCTGTGAAACCGGAGATCCATTCTCGGGTTTTCCAGTGGGAAGCCACGTATTCGCTTAAATGAGGGTCGGTACTGGGGATGATGAAAGCACTGATTGATTCGGATTCAAGTATTGTCCGTAGTGCATGTATTCGTTCTTTAATTGTCTGCTGCATATATATAAAAGGTATTATAAGTTTTTTCAAAGATACTACTTTTCTGTAGAAATAGCTTATAGGAGTGCTCTTATACACTGATTTTGAGAAATAATTGCCGAAAGTTTTGTGAATAAAGAAAGTATGTGTAATTTTGCGGCGCAATTTGACTGCGGAAATTTTAAACCATAACATATTAATAGTAACAAAATGATTGTAGTACCTGTAAAAGAAGGCGAAAACATTGAAAAAGCGCTGAAGAAGTTTAAGAGAAAATTTGAAAAAACCGGTATCGTAAAAGAACTTAGAAGCAGACAGCAGTTTGATAAACCGTCTGTAACTAAAAGACTTAAGAAAGAACGCGCTGTTTACGTTCAACAACTTCAGCAAGTAGAAGATTAATAATTCGTAATTTCCTTTGAATTATTGAATTCTTTTCATATATTCGTTGCAAAATTATAGATGTGGCGATGCTATGTTGACGGATTCTTTTCTTGATTATCTCCGGTATGAGCGGAACTATTCCGAAAAAACAGTTCTGGCCTACGGAGAGGATATTTCCCAATTGCGGGAATTTGCGCAAGAAGAGATGGGAGATTTCAATCCGGCAGAAGTGACACCCGAACTTATTCGTGAATGGATTGTTTCGTTGATGGATAAAGGGTATACTTCGACTTCCGTGAATCGTAAGCTGAGTTCGCTCCGGACGTTCTATAAATTCCTTTTGAAAAAGGGCGTGGTTTTTGTGGATCCGTTACGAAAAATAACGGGGCCGAAGAATAAAAAAACGCTTCCCTCTTTTTTGAAAGAGAGTGAAATGAATAGGTTGCTGGATGATACGGATTTTGGCGGAGGTTTTAAGGGCTGTCGGGATCATCTGATCATAGAAGTGTTCTATGCTACGGGCATGAGGCTTTCTGAATTGATTGGATTGGATGATAAAGATGTTGATTTCTCTGCTTCTCTTTTGAAGGTGACAGGAAAAAGAAACAAACAACGGTTGATTCCCTTTGGTGATGAACTGAGGGAAAGTCTGTTGGAATATGTCAATGTGCGGAATAAACAGGTTTTAGAGAGAGGAGATGCTTTCTTTGTTAGAGAGAATGGCGAACGACTTTATAAAAATCTGGTCTATAATTTAGTGAAACGGAACCTTTCGAAGGTAGTGACGCTTAAGAAACGGAGTCCTCATGTGTTGAGGCATACTTTTGCTACAACGATGCTGAATAATGAGGCGGAGTTGGGTGCTGTAAAGGAAATCTTAGGTCATAGTAGTTTGGCTACTACTGCGATTTATACGCACACTACGTTTGAAGAACTTAAAAAAGTGTATAAACAAGCTCATCCACGAGCTTAAAAAAGGAGGTAAGTATGGAAATTAGAATTCAATCGATTCACTTTGATGCAACAGAACAATTGCAGGCTTTCATTCAGAAGAAAGTGTCTAAGTTGGAGAAATATTACGAAGATATAAAGAAAGTAGAGGTGTCATTAAAGGTTATTAAGCCGGAAACTGCTGAGAATAAGGAGGCAGGAGTGAAGGTGCTTGTCCCGAATGGGGAGTTTTATGCAAGTAAAATCTGTGATACATTTGAAGAATCTGTAGATGTTTGCATAGAAGCGCTTGAAAAACAGCTGGTGAAATACAAGGAAAAACAACGTAATAAATAAAAAGTTCGCAAATGTTTTGCGAGAAAGAAATAAATAACTAAATTTGCAGCCGTTTCGCTCGCGTTAGAACGTGACGGTTGCATTTTTTGAGTAACTGCCTCTTTAGCTCAGCTGGCCAGAGCACGTGATTTGTAATCTCGGGGTCGTTGGTTCGAATCCGACAAGA
>CAVCAX010000149.1:0-8198 GCA_963599995.1 Coprobacillus sp. CAG:698 | reverse complement strand
GCACAATACATTCGGTGATTATTTCATGCCGGTCTTTACCGGCAAGTGGATATGGGTGCCGATGTATGCCGGCATATTATATGTATTATTGAAAAACTACAACTGGAAGACGACCCTGTTTTGTCTGATAGCGATCGCCCTTACCATCACCTTTGCCGATCAGGTTTGCGCCACCTTTATCCGGCCGATTGTAGAACGGCCCCGCCCCTCCAATCCGGCGAGCCCGATTGCCGACCTGGTACACATCGTCAACGGAAGACGGGGCGGCGGTTTCGGCTTCCCGTCCTGCCATGCTTCCAATTCGTTCGGCTTGGCTTTCTTCCTCGTATTCCTGTTCCGTAAACGATGGCTCAGCCTGTTCATCTGTATATGGGCTGCGGTCAATTGCTATACCCGTATCTATTTGGGATTGCATTATCCGGGAGACTTGATAGCAGGGATGCTGGTAGGTTTGTGCGGTGCCGCACTGATGTACTATCTGCTCCGAAAGGTGACAAAAGAGGATTTCAGAAATGCCCGACAGACAGAGGTTCCTATTTATATCGGGCTACTGACGACTGTGGGAATCGCAATCTATTCGGTGATACAAACCATCTAAAATATGAAAGAGGGGGTGTCAAAACTGAATTTTAGGAAAAGAAAACTTTCAATCTAAAAACTGACCGCTCTATTCAACCATAAAAAGAGCCATATCATTACTCAAAAATAGAGTTGATATGGCTCTTTTATATCTATTGATTACAATCTGTAACTTTTCAGAGTGGACATTTTAGTTTTGACACACCCTCTTTATCTTACGCCTTCCGGATATAGTCGACAATCCACTCTCCGACTTCCTTCGTGCCGTATTTTTCACCACCGGCCACCTGTATCTCCGGAGTACGTACATTGGCATCCAAAGAAGCGTCTACCGCACGGCGGATCAATGCCCCCTCTTCTTTACAGTCGAAATACTCGAAAAGCATAGCCACCGAAAGAATCTGTGCCAACGGATTGGCAATATTCAGCCCTTTTGCCTGTGGCCATGAACCGTGAATCGGCTCGAATACCGGAGTGCTTTCACCGGTTGAAGCCGAAGGCAGCAATCCCATAGATCCACTGATAACCGAACCTTCATCCGTCAGAATATCTCCGAAAGTATTCTCCGTTACCATCACATCAAAGAATTTCGGTTCCTGTATCATCTTCATAGCCGCATTATCCACAAACATATAATCTGTGGTCACTTCAGGATAAGAAGGTGCCATCTCCTGTGCAATCTGACGCCACAAACGGCTGGAAGCAAGCACATTTGCCTTATCTACCACCGTAAGATGCTTACGACGTTTCATCGCATACTCAAAAGCCGTCTTCAAGATACGCTCTATCTCGGGACGGGTGTACATGTTCGTATCATAAGCCTTGTCGTTGTCCTGGTATTTTTCACCGAAATACATACCGCCGGTCAATTCGCGGATGCAAAGAAAATCAGCTCCGTCTACCAGCTCGGCACGCAAGGGCGACTTATGAACCAAGCATTTAAAAGTCTGCACAGGACGTATGTTTGCAAAAAGCCCCAACTTCTTGCGCATAGCCAGCAATCCCTGTTCCGGACGCACCTTGGCAGTGGGGTCATTATCAAACTTCGGGTCACCTACGGCAGAAAAAAGCACGGCATCAGCCTCCTTGCATATCCGGAAAGTCTCTTCCGGAAAAGGATCGCCCACCTTATCTATCGCATCTGCACCGCAAATGGCATATTCATAATCTACTTTATGTCCAAACTTCTCACAAACGGCACTCATCACATCCACACCTTGTACGGAAATCTCCGGTCCGATGCCATCTCCCGCTAATACAGCAATTTTAAAATCCATGTTAATTAGTAAATTAGTGATTAGAGATAAGCGGTTAGCGACAGTAATCACCGGTGTTTTCCGCCGATCACTTATCACTAATCTCTTATCACCATTATTAATATTCTTCTATTATATTCAGCATTTTAATCGTGGCCTTGATGGCGGCTTCTGTCTGGTCAGCGTCCAGTCCGTGGGTACGGAATACTTTTTCACCGTAACTCCAGGTGATGACCGTCTGCACGAAAGCATCCGTACGCCCGCCGGGAGGAATGCTCACGGCATAATTTATCAGCATCGGGAATTTGCGCCCCAAGGTTACTTTATATATTTTGCGCAATGCACGCACAAAGGCATCGTACTGACCGTCACCGGATGAGCTCTCTTCGTACACCTGCCCGTCTATTTCAACGCTCAGTGTTGCCATCGGTTTCAATCCGCTTGCCAACGTCACAAAATAGCTCTTCAGTTTCACCTTATTGTTCATGCCGTCATGCTTCAATACATCGGAGATGATATACGGAAGATCCTCTTGTGTCACAAGTTCCTTCTTGTCGCCAAGCTCGATGATACGTTCGGTTACCTTTCGCATGGACTCTTCGTCCAGCTCGAGTCCTAAGCTCTCGAGATTCTTGCGTATGTTCGCCTTACCGGATGTTTTGCCTAAAGCATACTCGCGTACCCGCCCGAAACGTTCGGGCAAAAGATCGTTGCAATAAAGGTTGCTCTTGTTGTCGCCATCCGCATGCACGCCGGCTACCTGTGTGAATACATTCTCACCGACAATCGGCTGGTTGGCGGGTATCACAATACCGGAATAAGATTCCACTACCCGGCTCACATCGTTCAGGCGGCTTTCATCGATATTGGTGATGGCATTGAAATGATCTTTCAGAATAGCCTGCACACTTGCCAAAGGAGCATTGCCCGCACGCTCGCCCAGACCGTTGATGGTTGTATGAAGCCCTTTCACACCACTCAACACGGCAGCAAGCACATTGCTCACCGCCAAGTCATAATCATTGTGGGCATGGAAATCGAAATGCGTATCCGGATAACGTTTTTTCATCTTCCGCATGAACTCGATCACCTGCAACGGATTCAGAATACCCAACGTATCAGGCAACATGAAACGCTTGATACTGGTCTGCTTCAGCGCATCGACAAGCCGGAACACATATTCGGGAGAATCCTTCATGCCGTTGCTCCAATCTTCAAGGTACACATTGACTTCGATGTCCAATTCGTTGGCATAATCCACTACGGCAAGAATGTCTTCGATATGCTCTTCGGGTGTTTTCTTCAACTGATAAGTACAGTGCTTCAACGAACCTTTGCACAGCAAATTGATGACCCGGCATCCGGTGGCGTGAATCCAGTCCAACGAAGTATGACCGTCCACAAACCCCAAGACCTCTACCTTTTGCAGCAGATTTCTACGGGCTGCCCAGTCACAGATCATTTTTACCGCATTGAATTCTCCTTCAGACACCCGTGCCGAAGCCACCTCCACACGGTCTACCTTCAGTTCTTCCAGCAAGAGTCGGGCTATCATCAGTTTTTCATGGGGCACAAAAGACACTCCGCTGGTCTGCTCACCGTCGCGGAGGGTTGTGTCCATGATTTCTATTTTGACGCCTTTTCCCATTGTTCTATCTTATCTTTGTTTGTCAGCAAGAAATCTATATCATCCAATCCATTCATAAGACAATGCTTCTTATACGCATTGATTTCAAAAGATTCGCTTTTTCCAGTGGCCTTGTTGGTGATGGTCTGCTCCGGCAAGTTCACCTCTACTTCCGTTTTCGGGTTCTTGAAGATAGAGTCAAACAACTCTGCCAGGAACTCCTCGGTTACCACTACCGGCAACACGAAATTGTTCAACTCGTTGTTCTTATGAATATCGGCAAAGAAACTGCTCACCACCACCCGGAAACCATAATCGGCAATGGCCCATGCAGCATGCTCGCGGCTCGACCCCGAACCGAAATTCTTTCCAGCCACCAAGATCTGTCCGCCATAAGTAGGATCATTCAGCACAAATGATTCGATCTTATTTCCCTGCTTGTCATAACGCCAGTCGCGAAACAGATTCTCTCCGAATCCCTCTTTCGTCGTCGCTTTCAGAAAACGTGCCGGTATAATCTGGTCTGTATCTACATTCTCCAATGGCAGAGGGACACATGTACTTGTCAATATATTGAATTTTGCTTTCATCTTTCTATTTACGATTTAACGATTTACTATTTACGATTGATATTACTTTGGACTTGCACGGACGATCCCTGTTTACGGAACTTACTCCAACCGTAAAAGGGAAATCGCCTAACTGCAAATCCTATCACATCATTTCTCTCGGATCGGTAATCACTCCGGTCACCGCCGCTGCAGCAGCCACAAGCGGACTTGCCAGCAATGTACGTGCTCCCGGTCCCTGACGACCTTCAAAGTTACGGTTGCTGGTAGATACGGAATATTTGCCAGCCGGTATCTTATCGTCATTCATTGCCAGACAAGCCGAGCAACCCGGCTGACGGATAGCAAAACCGGCTTCTTCCAGAATCTTATCCAATCCCTCTTTCCGAATCTGCTCGTCTACCATCCAAGAACCGGGGACCAGCCATGCAGTCACATGATCGGCTTTCTTCCGTCCTTTCACCAAAGAAGCAAATGCTCGGAAATCTTCAATACGTCCATTGGTACAAGCTCCTAAGAATACATAATCTATCTTCTTGCCCAACAAAGACTCTCCCGGCTGAAAGCCCATATAATCCAAGGATTTGATAAAAGATGCCTTTGCCGTTTCATTCATATCGTCTGTAGACGGGATAGATTGGGTAATTCCCATGCCCATCCCCGGATTCGTTCCGTAAGTAATCATCGGTTCGATGTCTGCAGCATCAAAGCGTACCTCCTTATCAAAGACGGCATCCTCTTCGCTCTTCAACGTTTTCCAGTAAGCCAACGCCTTCTCCCACTCTTCACCTTTCGGTGCATTTTCGCGTCCCTTGATATATTCGAATGTAACTTCATCCGGAGCTACCATGCCGCCGCGTGCCCCCATCTCGATAGAGAGGTTGCAAAGGGTCAGACGCCCCTCCATTGTCAGATTACGAATCGCTTCACCCGCATATTCCACAAAATAACCGGTCGCACCGCTGGTCGTCATCTTCGACATCATATAAAGTGCAATGTCCTTGGCGGTAACTCCTTTACCCGGCTTTCCATCCACCGTGATACGCATCGTTTTGGGGCGCGACTGCAAAATACACTGTGATGCCAACACCATCTCCACCTCACTGGTTCCGATACCGAAAGCCACCGCTCCCATCGCTCCGTGAGTAGAAGTATGCGAATCTCCGCAGACAATCGTCATGCCCGGTAGAGTCAATCCACGTTCCGGACCGACCACATGTATGATACCGTTCCTTTTATCCATCATGCCGAAGTGAGTCAACCCGAAATCTTTGGCATTCTTAGCCAAAGTATCCACCTGTGTTCTGGAAACCGGATCTTCGATCGGCTTATCCTGATCGTGTGTCGGCGTATTATGATCCGGCATGCAATATATTTTTTCCGGACGGAAACATTTGATTCCACGTGCACGCAATCCTGCAAAAGCCTGCGGACTGGTTACTTCATGACAATACAATCTGTCGATATAAAGTTGTGTAGGACCGTCTTCCACCATCGTTACGATGTGTGCATCCCAGATCTTATCAAATAATGTATTCATTTGTCTATTTACGATTTTACGATTTACAATTTACGATTGATATTACTTTGGACTTGCACAGACGATTCGGATTTACGAAACTCGCTTCAACCGTAAACCATAAACCGCCTGATGGCAATTCCTATCCCATCTTGAACTTGTTGATACAGTCGATATAGGCTTCTACGGATGCGGCAATAATATCCGTATTGGCACCGAAGCCGTAATACATCTGGTTGTCATATTCCACCTGCATGTGTACCTTACCTACATCATCACTGCCTTTGCTGATCGCTTGAATCGTGAACTCTTTCAAAGTCATCTGGCGATCAATTATTCGTTTCAAAGCCTTAATTGCAGCATCTACCGGACCATTTCCGCTGGCTGCCGCTTCAAATTTCTCACCGGCTATATTCAATCCGATGCTGGCCACGGAACGCACTCCCACTCCGCTCGTCACTTGAAGGTATTCCAATTTAATGCGATGATTCTGGCTGCGGTCGGCCCCTGCCAATACAAGAATATCATCATCGTGAATATCTTTTTTACGATCAGCCAGCTTCAAGAACTCTTCATATACCTTATTCAATTTTTCCTGGTCAAGCGTCACACCCAACACAGAAAGACGGTTCTTCAGAGCAGCACGCCCGCTGCGAGCCGTCAATACGATGGAGTTATCATCAATACCCACATCTTTCGGGTCGATAATCTCATAAGTCTGTACGTTCTTCAACACACCATCCTGGTGGATTCCCGATGAATGTGCAAAAGCATTTCGTCCGACAATTGCTTTGTTCGGCTGTACAGGCATATTCATCAAGCTCGATACCATCCGGCTCGTCGGATAAATCTTATGGGTATTGATATTCGTTTCGATATCTATCTCATGATGACTCTTGATGATCATGGCTATCTCTTCAAGTGCGGTATTTCCGGCACGTTCACCGATTCCGTTAATGGTCACTTCCACCTGACGGGCACCATTCAAGACACCGGCCATCGTATTGGCTGTGGCCATGCCCAAGTCATTATGGCAATGTGTAGACAAGATTGCCTTCTCAATGCCTGTCACATGCTCTATCAGATATTTAATTTTCGCACCGTATTCCGAGGGCAGACAATAACCGGTTGTATCAGGAATATTCACAACGGTAGCTCCTGCCTTAATAACGGCTTCAACCACACGTGCCAAATATTCATTATCCGTACGGCCGGCATCCTCCGCATAAAACTCCACATCATCCACAAAGCGACGGGCATACTTCACTGCCGCTACCGCACGCTCTATAATCTCCTCACGGTTCGAATTGAATTTATACTTGATGTGAGAATCAGATGTACCAATTCCTGTATGGATACGTTTACGCTTGGCAAATTTCAAAGCATCTACCGCTACATCGATATCCTTCTGCACCGCACGCGTCAAAGCACAAATCGTGGGCCATGTCACCGCTTTCGATATTTCGATCACCGAATTAAAATCACCCGGACTGGAAATGGGGAAGCCCGCTTCAATCACATCTACACCCAGTATTTCCAGAGCCTTCGCTACTTGAATTTTCTCTACTGTATTCAACTGGCATCCCGGAACCTGTTCACCATCTCTAAGTGTGGTGTCGAAAATAAATAATCTGTCGCTCATTGTTTTTTATTGTTTTTATCGGATTATCATCATCAAAAAAGCCTTTCGCACCAGGAAGTGAGAAAGGCTTTCGTATATTTTCATCATACACATCTACATGCAATACTCACTTCCACCAAACTCTGCCAGTAGAATAATAATACCACACAATAGAATATATATAAATGATTGATTCATGTTATTGTCTTTTTTATATTTTGACGATGCAAAGGTAGAGATAATTTCCTTTTCTCCAAACAAAACGTTACTTTTTTATTCAAAAATATATCATTCCATAAGAATTATCGATATTTATCAGTAAATATATCACAAGCCTCCATGGTTTTCTATAATAAGAAATGGGAATAAGACACCTATACATGCCTTATTCCCATTCATTTACACACTAAAAATACCGTAAATTACTTCTTGTCACAGTCTTTTTTGCAATCTGCTTTCTTCTCACAATCTGCTTTGTCTTTGCAACATGCTTTCTTTTCACAATCAGCTTTGTCTCCGCAACATGCTTTTGCTGAATCACAAGCAGCAGAATCAGCTTTACAGCAAGGAGCTGTTGCAGCAGTTTCTACAGCTTCTACTTCTACAGCTTCTGAAGCTACCTCTGAATTTGCAGGTTTGTTACCACAAGAAGTCAATACAAAAGAGAATGATACTGCAAGAGCAGCCAGAAAAAATTTAGTTTTCATACTTCAAAAATTGCTTTAAACATTAAATTAATAAAAGTTGATGTCGCAAAGATAGGAAAATCTCCGATACATTATATAAAAAAGGAACGGAATTACGGTTCACTTGTAAAATCATGATTTCACCACAGAGTAACACAGAGTCCCACAGAGTTCTATTGTTGGGAGGCAGGACATATTTCACCACAGGGTGACACGGAGTTCTATTATTGGAAGGCAGGACATATTTCACCACAGAGTCACACAAAGTTCCACGGAGTTCTATTTGGGCTCAGTTGTAATTCTTGGGGGGAATAACATTTGTTAATTCCCCTTTATGCATA
>CAVCAX010000148.1:5718-7599 GCA_963599995.1 Coprobacillus sp. CAG:698 | reverse complement strand
ATGCTGACTTGTGTCAGGTAAGCCGGATAATTCTGCTTGCAGAATTCATACAAAATGAGCCCTCTTTTTTCCAAACTCAGCGGTTGGTCTACCAGGCCGATTTGTATGAGGTGATCCAGAAAATGATGCAGGAAATGTTTGTTCTCCAACATTAGTGTCCGAGTGATGTTTTGCCAGGCTGGAGTATTATAAAAATCATCCAGTAAGCGGGAGAGCACACGGGCTGTTTGCAGTTCGTCCACGCTGATTTCTCTTGTTTGCAGGACTTCGTAGGGAGGGAGAGGAGCGTATTGGATGCCGAGTTCTTCGGCTCTTCGTCGCATTTCCGTCCCGGGAAGCAGTTTCAATGACTCCAGTTGGATCTCTCCTGCACCGTATTCTGCCAGCGTATGTATATCTTCGAATATTTCAGAAAGGCGATATAGGGGTAATCCGGCAATGAGATCGGCATGAGTCTCCATATTGTGCAAAGAGCACAGATACTTCAATCCTTCTAAAGCATCAGACAGGCGTCCCATTCTACGGCTTTGTTCCAGTACCGGTTCGCGTAAACTCTGAATGCCGGCTTCTAAGTGCAGCAAGCCTTTAGGAAGTCCGGCCAGTTCTTTTTTCAATTCTTCGGAAAGCAGGGCGGGATGTATTTCCAGATGGAAACAGATATCCGGTGAGAACTCGAGAAACAGCTTTAGCAGTTCTTTGGCCCGCTTGTTGTTATAGTTGAAAGTACGGTCGAGTACGCGGACGTTCTTAATTCCATGCCGATGAATCTCTTTCAGCCGGTTGCGGATGGTCTCTATCGGAAGCGTCCGTACCGGTTTTTCTCCACCGCTTACGCAGAAAGCGCAAGTATTGAAGCACCCTCGTGTTGTCTCTAATTGCACAAACGGTTTGCTCCAGTTGAAGAAACGGCTCTTCTCCGGTGATACGAGATGGGCAAAGTCCATCACACGGGCTATTCCGTTGTCGTGATACCGGTTTTTCTCGTCGAGATAACACAGTCCGTCGATTGTATCCCATTGTTCCGGTTGATTTTGGCATTGCAGCCATTGAGGGAACACCTCTTCACCTTCTCCCCGGAATACGCAATCGACAAAAGAATTCTTATGCAAAAACTCTTCGTTGTCTCCTAAAAATTCCGGACCTCCCAGAACAATGCGACAATGAGGAAGCAATGCTTTGGCTCTTGAGAGTATGTGCAACAGTTGCTCATGATTGAATAACCAGTTGGTTGCTGCTATAATATCCGGGTGGTGATGGTAGATGTTTTTTGTTACCATGCCTGCATTCTCGTTGATGGTAGCTGAAACGATTTCCCACTCGATGGAGTCATCTGTGGCTATCTGTGCATGTAGTGCCGGTAGTGCTAATGAGGAGTGAGCATAAGAACTGTTCAAGTCGAGCCAAAGAATTTTCATGTAGAAAGTTTAACATTTATGTTCGCAAAGGTACAAAAAAGCAGGCTTTATTCACATATAGTAGATTAAAAACATTATATTTGCCGACATATTATTAACAATAGTACTTAAGAAGATGAAAGTATTGAATCACATAAAGTTGTTGCTGGTATTGGCAGTGGCAGTTTTGAGCGTCTCATCTTGTGAAGATGACGGAGATATTTATGATGCCCTTATCGGTCGTACATGGGTTGGCGATTTGGGATTCTCGGTAGGCCCTTTTGATGTGGAAAGCGGCATTACTTTCAAGGGAAGTGATTATGCAATTGATGAGCAGTATTATTATGAAGACGGTGGCGGCGGAAGGGCGGCTACTTTATCTCTCCGCTGGTGGGTAGATATGGGGACTTTATATTTGGATTATGGTTCGCCTTATCCTGTGTTGGAGATAAGGAATGTATACGTCGGTGGCCGGTTTTTGAATGGA
>CAVCAX010000148.1:963-5708 GCA_963599995.1 Coprobacillus sp. CAG:698 | reverse complement strand
AGAACTTTATGCTGACGGAATTTATGAGTTCAGTGTCTCTTTAGAAATGGTTGATTGAAAAATACTCTCTGACGAAAATCCGGAAAGTATATACATAGTGAAAGAGCCGTATCACACTCTGTTTGGAGTAATGATACGGCTCTTTTTAGATATCACTGTTCTCTTACCGTTTCTCTTACTTTTTCAGAAACAGTTTCTTGAATGCCGGCGGATAGGGAGTTTCGAATTCCATCAGTTCGTTGGTTATCGGATGATAGAAACAGAGTTTGAATGCATGAAGGGCAAGGCGTCCGATCGGGTTCGGAGTATTCTCTCCACCGTATCTGCCGTCGCCAATGATCGGATGTCCTAAGTCTTGCATGTGTACACGAATCTGATTCTTACGTCCTGTCTCCAAGTCCAATTCCATCAACGAATATCCGTTGGCACGTTTGATGGTGTGATAATGGGTAATCGATTTCGAACCGCCATCATCATACTTGCTGGAACTTACGTAGAATGTACGGTCTGTCAGCCAAGAGGTCACCGTTCCATGATCTTTTTCCATTTCGCCCGTAACTACTGCCACGTAGCGGCGGTCTGTGACGATATCATGCCAGTATTCACGCAGGGTGTGCTGTGTCTTTTCGTCTTTGGCAAACATCATCAATCCCGATGTGTCTCTGTCCAGACGATGTACGACATATACACGGTGGTTTCTTCCCGAGCGTTGCACATACTCGTTGAGAATGGTATATGCCGTACGCTCTTTCTGTCTTTCCGTATTGACGGACAATAATCCTTCCATTTTCTCCACCACGATGATGTAGGCGTCTTCGTAGACAATCTTCAGCAGGCGGTTGCTGAACTCTTTCCTGCCTTTGTCTTTGCTGATTTCTACTTTCATGCCCGGTTGCAACGGAAAGTTGAATTGTGTGGTGATAACCTTATCGACGTACACGATGCGTTTACTCAACAATGATTTCAACTTCGTGCGGCTGGCATCCGGCATTTTACTGGCGAGGAACTCCATCAGTTCCATGGGTTCTTTTACCGTATATCCCGTATATTGTGCCTTGGCTTTTTCAGCTATGCTTCTTTGGGGTCTTTTCTCTTTAGCCATAATTTCTTTTTTATCTGAGTTCGAGTAAAGCGACATTCTCGACGTGGTGTGTATGTGGGAACATATCGACCGGCTGCACTGCCTTTACTTTATATTTCACGTCCAGTAACTGCAGGTCACGTGCTTGGGTAGCCGGATTACAACTGACATATACAATTCGTTTGGGTTCGGCAAAAAGAATCACATCTACTACATCCTGATGCATTCCGGCACGGGGAGGGTCGGTAATGACAACATCCGGACGACCGTATTCATTGATGAATTCCTGGGTCAGTATGTCTTTCATGTCTCCGGCAAAGAACAGAGTATTGTCTATCCCGTTGATCTCGGCATTCACTTTGGCGTCTTCTATGGCTTCGGGTACGTACTCGATACCGATCACTTGGCGGGCTTGTCGGGACACGAAGTTGGCAATGGTCCCCGTACCTGTATATAGGTCGTACACCAATTCGTTTCCCGTCAGTCCGGCAAAGTTACGGGCTATCTTATACAGATTGTAAGCTTGTTTGGAGTTGGTCTGGTAGAACGATTTCGGTCCGACTTTGAAACGCAATCCTTCCATTTCCTCAAAAATGTGGTCGTTCCCTTTGAAAACGAAGACATCCAAGTCGTTGATGGTGTCATTGCATTTATTATTAACAATGTATAGCAGAGACGTTATTTCGGGGAATGTGTCAGCCACGTATTGCAACAGTTGCTTGAAGAGCACCATTTCACTGTCTTCTACGATTTTGCAGATGATAATAACCATCAGTTCCCCTGTAGAAGAGGTGCGGATGATCATGTTGCGAAGCATGCCTTCCTGCGTACGCAGATTGATGAAAGAGTAGTTGTGCTCGTAAGCATAATCGCGTACTGCATTGCGGATACGGTTGGATATGTCGTCCTGCAGCCAGCATTTCTCAATGGCCAGCACTTTGTCGAATGCTCCGGGAATGTGGAATCCCACAGCGTTCATCTGATCGTATTTCACATCCTGCTTTACTTCTTCGTTTGTGAGCCAGCGTTTGTCCGAGAAGGTAAATTCCAGTTTGTTACGGTAGAACTCGGTCTTGGCAGAACCCAATATCGGGGAAATTTCCGGAAGTTCGATTTTTCCGATTCTTCTCAGGTTGTCTTCCACCTGTTTCTGCTTGTATTTGATTTGTTCTGCATAGGGGAGTACTTGCCACTTACAACCGCCGCATACACCATAGTGCTGGCAGAAAGGGACGGCGCGTATTGGAGAGTATTCGTGAAAATGCACGGCTTCCGCTTCGGCATATTTGTTCTTTTTGCGTTTGATTTGCAGGTCTACCACATCACCCGGTACTACATAAGGAACAAAAATTACCAGGTCGTTTACTTTTGCTATGGCTTTTCCTTCGGCAGCCACATCCGTAATTGTTATCTTCTCCAATAAGGGAAGTTCTTTTTTCTTTCTTGCCACTTTTACACCAATCTAATGAATTATTTGGCAAAAATAGGTATTTTTTCGGGATTTTGCTCTATCCTATGAAATAATAAAGATTGCAATGTCGAAATTGCATTTTAATAGAAACTTTTTGCATGAAATGTTTTCTGATTTGCGAAATATACTTAGATTTGCGAAAAGAAAAAATCACAATTAGATAACTTTAAACACAATATTATGGATAAAAAAAGAGTTTATACCTTTGGAAATGGCCAGGCGGAAGGCAAAGCCGGTATGAGAAATCTATTGGGCGGTAAAGGCGCCAATCTTGCAGAAATGAATCTTATCGGGGTTCCTGTTCCTCCCGGATTTACAATCACAACAGAAGTTTGTACTGAATATTATGAGCTGGGACAAGATAAAGTCGTAGCCCTTCTGAAAGATGAAGTGGAGAAAGCCATTGCAAATGTGGAAGTATTGATGAAATCGAAGTTCGGAGACATCGAGAATCCTCTGCTTGTTTCGGTTCGTTCCGGAGCGCGCGCTTCCATGCCGGGTATGATGGATACTATCCTGAATTTGGGCTTGAATGATGAAGTGGTGGAAGGACTGACCCGTAAAACCGGCAATGCCCGTTTTGCATGGGACTCTTATCGCCGTTTCGTGCAAATGTATGGTGATGTGGTGTTGGGTATGAAGCCTGTAAACAAGGAGGATGTCGATCCGTTCGAAGCTATCATCGACGAGGTGAAACATGCCAAAGGTGTAAAATTGGACAATCAGCTCGAGGTGGAAGATCTTAAGGAATTGGTGAAACGCTTTAAAGCTGCCGTAAAAGAGCAGACCGGAAAAGATTTTCCGACTTGCGCCTATGAGCAACTCTGGGGGGCTATTTGCGCCGTGTTCAATTCATGGATGAACGAACGTGCCATCCTTTATCGTAAAATGGAGGGTATTCCCGATGAATGGGGTACAGCCGTTTCGGTACAGGCAATGGTATTCGGTAATATGGGTGACACCTCTGCTACCGGTGTTTGCTTCTCACGCGATGCCGCTACGGGTGAAGACCTGTTCAATGGCGAATATCTGATTAATGCACAGGGTGAAGATGTGGTAGCCGGTATCCGAACTCCGCAACAGATCACTAAAATAGGTTCTCAGCGCTGGGCTGTATTAGCCGGTGTGACCGAAGAGGTACGTGCCACTCAATTCCCCTCCATGGAAGAGGCCATGCCCGAAATCTATAAACAATTGGATGCCTTGCAGACCAAACTCGAAAATCATTATCGCGACATGCAGGATATGGAGTTCACGGTACAGGAAGGCAAATTGTGGTTCTTGCAGACGCGCAACGGTAAACGTACCGGTGCGGCTATGGTGAAAATTGCCATGGATCTGCTCCATCAGGGAATGATTGACGAGAAAACTGCCCTGATGCGCGTTGAACCCAATAAGTTGGATGAGCTTCTTCATCCGGTATTCGATAAAAATGCTTTGAAACAGGCGAAAGTACTGACTCGCGGACTTCCAGCTTCTCCGGGTGCTGCAACCGGACAGATCGTATTCTTTGCCGATGATGCCGCCGAATGGGCTGCCGCAGGCAAGAAAGTGGTAATGGTACGTGTGGAGACCTCTCCCGAAGACCTTGCCGGTATGGCTGTTGCAGAGGGTATCCTGACTGCTCGCGGCGGTATGACCTCTCACGCTGCTGTAGTAGCGCGCGGTATGGGTAAATGCTGTGTTTCCGGTGCCGGTGCTTTGAATATCGATTATAAGGCACGCACGGTAGAAGTAGACGGTGTCCTGTTAAAAGAAGGCGATTATATTTCATTGAACGGTAGCACGGGTGAAGTTTATCAAGGTAAAGTAGAGACGAAAGCTGCCGAGCTTTCCGGTGATTTTGCCGAATTGATGGCTTTGGCCGATAAATATACGAAACTTCAGGTACGCACCAATGCCGATACTCCGCATGATGCCGAGGTAGCCCGTAAATTCGGTGCTGTGGGAATCGGTCTTTGCCGTACGGAACACATGTTCTTCGAAGGTGAAAAGATCAAGGCGATGCGTGAGATGATTCTGGCTGAAACAGCAGAAGAACGTCGTAAAGCGCTGGCTAAGATCCTTCCATACCAGCAAGCGGATTTTAAAGGAATCTTTAAGGCAATGGCCGGTTGTCCGGTGACAGTCCGTCTGCTCGATCCTCCTTTGCATGAGTTCGTTCCGCATGATTTGAAAGGACAGCAGGAGATG
>CAVCAX010000148.1:0-953 GCA_963599995.1 Coprobacillus sp. CAG:698 | reverse complement strand
ATATCCAGCAGCGTGTAGAGTCGCTTTGCGAACATAACCCGATGTTGGGCCATCGCGGCTGCCGTTTGGGCAATACTTATCCGGAGATCACTCAGATGCAGACCCGTGCCATTCTTGGTGCCGCTCTCGAACTGAAGAAAGAAGGGGTAGAGACACATCCGGAAATTATGGTGCCATTGACCGGTATTCTTTATGAGTTCAAGCAGCAGGAAGAGGTAATCCGTGCTGAAGCTGAAAAACTCTTTGCCGAAGTAGGTGATCGCATCGATTATAAGGTCGGTACTATGATCGAGATTCCGCGTGCAGCTCTGACGGCCGACCGCATTGCTTCTTCTGCCGAGTTCTTCTCATTTGGCACGAACGACTTGACGCAGATGACATTCGGTTACTCGCGTGACGACATTGCTTCCTTCCTCCCGGTTTATCTGGAGAAGAAGATATTGAAAGTAGACCCGTTCCAGGTACTCGATCAAAACGGTGTAGGCCAGTTGGTTCGTATGGCAACGGAAAAGGGACGTGCAGTCCGTCCGGATTTGAAATGCGGTATTTGCGGTGAGCATGGTGGTGAACCTTCATCAGTGAAGTTCTGCCACAAAGTAGGATTGAACTATGTAAGTTGTTCTCCGTTCCGTGTTCCTATTGCGAGACTTGCAGCGGCGCAGGCTGCTATTGAAGATTGATAATTAAAATCAATTTATAACTACTGAAAAGGGAAGCCACAGAAAATGGCTTCCCTTTTTTTGAACATATTTGTTATGAAGTTTTACGAAATCTTGATAAAATGTATCTATTATTTGTAAATGCCAAAAGATTTTTTTAATATTGCGAATGTGTGGGTGATAATTGTTGATTATGATTGAAAGGTTTAACTATTGAAATATATAATTTCAACATGAATCTTAAATTTTATGATTTCACCTATGCGTTAACCTGATGTTGTATAAGAATTGAAC
>CAVCAX010000147.1:0-3234 GCA_963599995.1 Coprobacillus sp. CAG:698 | reverse complement strand
CTTAAGGACAGTCCTGACCATGCCTTCACCTTCCATCTACGATGGATAGAGGCTTTGAGTAAAAAAATACCCACTAATTTCTACTGCCCCAAGCCGATCTTAGAAATTAACATTCACACCACCCATGAAAGTTGCTTTCGGCATAGGGTATCCATCGTTTATCTGATACCGTTGTGCCAGCAGGTTTTCGCCTTTAACAAACAGACTGGCAATTTTGCAGAGTCTATAACTGCCGGTCAGATTCCATAATACAAAATCCTCCTGCTTTTCATTTCCGGTGCTGACTGAAGTATATAGTCCCTTTATGTACTGAAAATCAGTAGATGCATTCCATCTGCCTTTTGAGAAACTGATGCCGGCATAGAGTTTGTGTTCAGGAGCGGCAAGTACCGGATGCTCCATGTGCAGCCAGCTATAATTGGCAGAAACGCCCCACAAAGAGTTGATCCGGTAAGCAACGTTCGCTTCTATCCCCCAATTCTCAATCTTGCCGGAGTTGATGTTACGGGGTGGACGGGTGGAGCGGGCGGTAATAATCACATTATCACCATTTATATAATAGAGATTTGCACCGTAGGCCAATGCGCCGTTCCATAAATGCTGCGAATATGACAGTTCGTAGTTCATCAGCTTTTCCGGTTTCAAGTCCGGGTTTTGTGGAGGGAACATGAACATTTCGCGGATGGTAGGATTACGATAGCTTTTACTGACCATTGCTTTCAGCACAGCATTTTCGGGCAGATGAAAAGACAGGCCGCCTTGTGGTACCCACTCCGTACCCACATGGGTATGATGATCCACGCGTATACCGGCATCCAGAGTCAGCCAATTGCCGATGGCTTGACGGAAGTCGATGTATCCGGCCAATTCATCCATATTCTTATCGGCAATGTCTTCATTGTGACCATCACTCAAATAATGACTCCATGCATGACCGCCAAAATGAAGATAGTCGAAACCAAGAGTCAATCGGTTTCCTGTGAAAAGGGTCGCACTCTGGTACCATGACAGTCCCATCATCCGATCCTTGGAATTAAAACGGTCATCGGCCGGCTCTTCTCCTACAGTGTATCCGTCGTTTATTTTATGCCGCCCCCAGTTGTAGAAGAAGCTCAATGCTCCGGATGTATTCTCATATCTGTTTTGCAAAGCAAACGAAGTCATTCCTCGCGTAATGCGGGAATCGTTGTCAAACATCGGCTCGGTCGTCTTCCCCGGATTGGAGGCATTGAAGTGGGTGATGTTCACATCGCCATATACATTCCAGAAATCATTGAATTCATACCCTAACTTGGCATAACCGCCATATTGCTCGAACTCCATGTTATCCCGATGTCCGTCCGTACGGTTATACGACCCAGTAACCACACTGCTGAAACGTCCTTTTTTCACAAAGTTCGAATATTCACTCTGAAGCGTGTTGTAAGAGCCGTAGCCGACTCGGAGATTGTTTCTCACTCCATCCTGCTGCATCTTCCGGGTAACGATGTTGACAACACCGCCCATCGCATTCGAACCATAAAGTACGGAAGCCGGACCGCGCAATACTTCCACCCGCTCGGCCAGCATAGACTGATACGCATCTGCAATCGGATGCCCCATCAGTCCCATGTACTGCGGATGTCCGTCAATAAGAATCAGCATACCTGCCGACCCTCCGATACCACGCAGGTTCATGCTTCCGGCAGCGCCACCCGATACACCGTATCCCATTACTCCTCTGGCGGTAATGAATAATCCCGGTACCTGTTGCACCAATGTGGGCAACAAAGAGGGTTGATAGCTGTTTTCTATCTGTTTGCGGTCCACGACAGAAACCGTCATCGGCAAATGACGAATATCCGTTTCGCTGCGTGTTCCTGTCACTACCACCTCGTCTATCCTATAATTTCCAGCAGTATTGATGGTGTCATTTTGTGAATAACCGGACAAGGCCGGAGCTAAAAGCATGCAAATCAATAAAGCCATCGGCTTCTTTTTCTTTCTTTCCATTTTAAACAGTTTGGGTGTTTTTGATTATATAAAGAGTTTGTTTCATTTTTTCTTTTTAAGATTCTCACCGGCTTATCCGGAGAAACAGGCTTCAAGGGGATTTTCCGGAAGATTGTCATCCGCTTTCTCAATCCCGACTTTCCACTTTGCAAAAATAGAGAGTTTCTCCCTTTCAACTTGTAGACAAATTACTATTATTGTTACCCAAATTACAGTTTTTTTGAGTATATGCACCCCAACAGGATTGTTCCTTACTCATAACTTCTCCCGTTTCATTATTCGGTCATGCGATAAGACGACAAGAGGGGAGAGACATCTTTTGTATACAAATTACGGATATGATAACCTGTATTACGGGTTCGCCTTATCAGCCTGTACAAGGTATGTTTTTAATTCGTACCTTTGATGCAGTTATAAAAAAACACTGCTTATGAATCAGATAATCAAACTGGATAGTGTCGATCAATACAATAGTTTGTACGGACTTGAGACCTTGCATCCGTTGGTGAGTGTTGTAGATTTGACAAAAGCGACAAAGTCGATCAATCACATTCAAGTGAATTATGGTCTTTATGCAGTCTTCTTGAAAGAGACAAAGAGTTGTGATATCAAATACGGGCGTAAGTATTACGATTATCAGGAAGGGACGATTGTCTGCTTTGCTCCCGGTCAATCTGCCCGTGTAGAGATGATCGAAAGCGATGTCCAACCACGGGTATTCGGTGTTGTTTTCCACCCCGACCTGATTCGTGGCACCTCTTTGGGAAAGAACATAAAGAAATACACGTATTTCTCTTATGCCGTCAGTGAGGCGCTGCACCTGTCCGATCAGGAAAAAGAGATTGTGATGAACTGTCTGAAAAAGATACAGATAGAACTGGAGCATGCCATCGACAAACACAGCAAGGAGCTGATTGCAATGAATATCGATCTGTTGCTCAACTACTGCATGCGCTTTTATGAACGTCAGTTCATCACCCGTAACAACGTAAACAAAGACGCTCTCACTACATTCGAACAGTTGTTGGATGATTATTTTGAGGGGCAGCTTCCTGTGCAGAACGGTTTGCCGTCTGTGAAATACTTTGCAGACAAGATTCATCTTTCGCCCAACTACTTTGGCGATATGATAAAGAAAGACACCGGTAAAACACCACAGGAACATATCCAGGAAAAAATCATAGAAATGGCTAAAGAACGTATCATCGGAACCAACGACACAGTGAGTGAAATCTCATACGC
>CAVCAX010000146.1:0-3262 GCA_963599995.1 Coprobacillus sp. CAG:698 | reverse complement strand
GGGAAATCCTATAAAAAGTGGAATATTCTCTGACATTTTGAAACTTTTTATACAAAAATTAGCGCTGCTTAAAAAAAAGGTCTATATTTGTCTCCTGTAACGGGTAAGTTGCAGGAGATTTTTCTTGAAATGATAATAAATTCAAAGATTATTCAAAAATATGTTATAAGACATGTTTTATAATTTGGTTTATAACAAGAAAAGGGCCTATATTTGCACCGTTATCCTGAAAACAATCTTTTTACCTTAAAAAAAAACTAATACCTATTGAAAACTGGGAAATGGAGCTTTGTGAAAAGCCCCATTTTTTTTTGTCCCTTGGCTAATAACAATTAACGCAGGTTTTAGTTTATAGGGAAAAAAGATATTAAGTCTTTTTTTAAAAGATATTCTTATCACACAGGCATATAAATCGGGATTTATATCTAAATTTGCATTTAGGATTGGTGAGTATGCCTTTAAGCGCATTTTCAATCATAGATAGATCATAGATAGTGAATCATTAAATAATAAAACAGTAAATCGCTTTATGTTTTCCGGAATAGTAGAAGAATATGCTACCCTTGTAGCGATGGTGAAAGACCAAGAGAATATACACTTTACCTTCAAGTGTTCGTTTGTGAATGAACTGAAAATCGATCAAAGCATTTCGCACAACGGCGTGTGTCTGACGGTGGTTAATCTTACGGATGACACTTATACCGTGACTGCCATGAAAGAGACTCTGGAACGATCTAACCTCGGGCTGCTGAAGGTGGGCGACAAAGTGAATGTAGAACGTAGCATGCTGATGAACGGGCGCTTGGATGGGCATATCGTGCAAGGACATGTGGATCAGACCGCTACTTGTGTGGATATAAAGGATGCGGACGGCAGTTGGTATTTCACGTTCAAATATGCATTTGACAAAGAGATGGCGAGACGCGGATATATTACCGTAGACAAAGGATCGGTAACGGTGAATGGTGTCAGCCTGACGGTATGCAACCCGACGGATGATACTTTTCAGGTGGCTATCATACCTTATACTTATGAACATACCAATTTCCATACTTTCGTCATCGGCACCATAGTGAATATCGAGTTTGATATTATCGGTAAGTATATCAGTCGGATGATTGTCTGATTTAGGCTGTATGGATTTTCAGCAATTAGTCAGTTCCCGTCAAAGCGACCGCGCCTATGACAGGGAACGTCCGGTAGAGCCGGAAAAGTTAGCCCGTATATTAGAGGCGGGACGTCTGGCTCCTTCGGCTTGCAATGCGCAGCCGTGGAAGTTCGTGGTAGTCACCGATAAGGATTTGGCAGGCAAGGTGGGAAAGGCCGCAGCCGGATTGGGAATGAACAAGTTTGCCAAAGATGCCCCCGTGCACATCTTAATCGTAGAAGAATCCGCCAATATTACCTCTTTGTTGGGAGGGAAGGTGAAAGGTAAGCATTTCCCCCTGATTGACATCGGTATTGCCGCTTCCCACATCGTTCTTGCTGCAGAAAACGAAGGATTGGGTTCGTGTATCCTTGGCTGGTTTGATGAGAAAGAAATCAAACAACTGACCGGTATTCCCTCTTCCAAACGGCTATTGCTCGATATTATCATCGGCTATCCTCTGAAAGGGAAACGGAAGAAAATCCGCAAGGAGAGGGAGAAGGTGGTTTCGTATAATAAATACTGAATTCTTTTTGGTGAAACAGTGATTAGTGGTTAGTGATAAGTATATTGTAGTTTACAGCTCTTTTAGCAGCACTTTGCTTGCCTTCTTGTAGTATTCTTCTCTCGATTCCACCAGAATCCGCCATTCGTCACTGAATTCCACCTCTTTGTCGATTTTAAAATTCTCAGAACCGTAAGTATCCAGCCGGTCAAGCACTACTGCTACGTTCAGTTGGTTGAGATCCATGGAGGGTTGGTAGGCGATTTCTTCGCTTTTCTGGTCGGTTACGACTTCGTGTACCAAGTTGATTTCTTGCAATTGATACAAGGTTTGCTTGGTAAGCCGGATCGGGATCTGGTGCTCTTCTGATATCTCTTCGGCTGTATAAGGCGGCTCATTGTGTTCGAAACGCTTGGCTATGAGAGACATGATGAGAATGGAGATGAAGTCGCGGTAACGGCGGCTGATGTTTTGCGTGTCTTTATCGAAACTGAAGTTTCTGAGGTTCTGTCCGGCATAGGTCAATTCGGCACCGAACAGGCAGATGGTCCATGATATTTGCAGCCATAACAGGAACATCGGCAGCGCAGCGAAACTACCATAGATGGCGTTGTAGCGCGATACCCATAACTGGCTGCTGATGTATAGGAACTGGAATGCCTGATAGGCAGAGCCGGCAAGGATACCCGAAATCAGCGCATGCTTAAATTTTACCTTCGTGTTGGGCATAAAGATATAAAGCCCCGTGAACATAAACCAAGTCAGCACGAACGGGATGAGGCGTATCAGGAATTTCAGGATAGGAGCCAGCAACACAAAATCTTCTATCTGCTTCAGCATGGTGCTCATGAATATGGAAAGACCGCCTGAAACGACAATCAGAATGGGCATTAACAGGAACATGGAGAAGTAATCGGTGATTTTGCGATACATGCTTCTTGCTTTCTTGACTCCCCAAATGCGGTTGAAGGTAATTTCGATGTTACTTACCAGATTGATGACTGTCCATAACAACATGATCAGACCTACTCCGATGAAAACCCCGCCTTTGGTTTGCGACAAGTATGAGTTTACGAATTCGAGGATGGTATCGGAAGTCTCCGTCGTTACTCCAAAGCCGTTGCGGAATTGATGCTCCATGATGGTGGATACACCGAATCCGCGTGCAATGGCGAATACGATGGCGAGTATGGGCACAATGGCAAGCAGTGTGCTATACGTCAGGGCAGAGGCTTTATTGACAATACGGTCTTTGGTGAAGCGGTTGATACAGAGGTAAATGGTTTTTATAACGTTGTAAACCGAAAATTTGGTTCTGGTTACTTCATTCTCCGTGATACGCCAGATGTCATAAGTGATGAATTTCCATATATCGGTTATCTTTTTCTTCATGGCATTCATTTGAAATTGTAAATGGAAAAAAGCAGTCAGCCTGTAAGCCGAGTTCTGTTTCCTGTCGGATGAAATCACTGATTCTTTTTCAATCAGCCATTCATTCAACAGGATGCCTGTCATTTATCTGAACGGTATGTCACCATACCGCTTTAGCGGTCTACCCTCCGACATGGAGCGAGCAACTCTCATAACGCCGGTATACATGACCTTACAAC
>CAVCAX010000145.1:0-5530 GCA_963599995.1 Coprobacillus sp. CAG:698 | reverse complement strand
GGCTCTGGGAAAACCACTCTCGTGGAAGCGATGCTTTTCGAGAGTGGTGTTATAAAACGTCGCGGAACAATTGCCGCAAAAAATACAGTTAGTGATTATTTCCCGGTTGAACAAGAGTATGGCTACTCCGTTTTCTCTACCGTTTTCCATGTAGAATGGAACAATAAAAAGCTGAATATGATAGACTGTCCGGGTTCGGACGACTTTATAGGAGGCACAGTTACTGCACTCAATGTGACCGATACCGCCATTCTTCTTCTTAATGGCCAATATGGTGTCGAAGTCGGTACGCAAAACCATTTCCGTTACACTGAAAAATTGAACAAACCCGTTATTTTCCTTGTCAACCAGCTTGACAATGAAAAATGCGACTATGATAATATCCTGGAACAGCTGAGAGAGGCTTACGGCTCAAAGGTGGTTCCCATCCAGTATCCTATTGCTACAGGTCCCGGCTTTAATGCCCTTATCGATGTGTTGTTGATGAAGAAATATTCATGGAAGCCCGAAGGAGGCGCTCCTATTATCGAGGATATTCCGGCCGAAGAGATGGATAAGGCCATGGAATTGCACAAGGCGCTCGTAGAAGCGGCTGCCGAAAACGATGAGGGACTGATGGAAAAATTCTTCGAACAGGATTCATTGACCGAAGATGAAATGCGTGAAGGAATCCGTAAAGGGCTTGCGGCTCGCGGTATGTTCCCCGTCTTCTGTGTATGTGCAGGTAAGGATATGGGCGTACGCCGTTTGATGGAATTCTTGGGCAATGTTGTTCCGTTCGTATCCGAAATGCCTAAAGTGACGAATACCGAAGGTAAGGAGGTGGCACCTGATTCCAATGGCCCGACTTCCCTCTATTTCTTTAAAACCAGTGTCGAACCTCATATCGGAGAGGTGTCTTATTTTAAGGTAATGAGTGGAAAAGTGCATGAGGGCGATGATTTAGTTAATGCCGACCGCGGATCAAAAGAGCGTATGGCACAGCTTTATGTGGTAGCCGGTTCCAACCGTATTAAAGTGGAGGAACTTTTGGCCGGTGATATCGGGGCTACTGTGAAACTGAAAGATGTTAAAACCGGCAATACGCTGGATGGTAAGGACTGCGATTATAAATTCAACTTTATCAAATATCCCAATTCGAAGTATGCACGCGCCATCAAGCCTGTCAACGAGGCCGATGTGGAGAAGATGATGAGTATTCTGAACCGTATGCGTGAGGAAGATCCGACTTGGGTGATTGAACAGTCTAAGGAATTGAAACAGACAATTGTACACGGACAGGGAGAATTCCATCTGCGTACTTTGAAATGGCGTCTGGAAAATAATGAGAAACTTCAGGTGAAATTTGAAGAACCGAAGATTCCTTATCGCGAGACGATTACCAAAGCAGCCCGTGCCGATTATCGTCATAAAAAGCAATCCGGAGGTGCCGGCCAGTTCGGCGAGGTGCATCTTATTGTCGAGCCGTACAAAGAAGGAATGCCCATACCGGATACTTATAAATTTAACGGACAGGAATTTAAAATCAATGTGAAAGGTACCGAAGAGATACCGTTGGAATGGGGAGGAAAGCTGGTATTTGTCAATAGTATCGTCGGAGGTTCTATCGATGCCCGTTTCATGCCTGCTATTCTGAAAGGGGTGATGTCACGTATGGAGCAGGGACCGTTGACCGGTTCGTATGCCCGTGATGTACGTGTGATTGTTTATGATGGAAAAATGCACCCGGTAGATTCTAATGAAATTTCTTTCATGCTGGCGGGACGTAATGCATTTAGTGAAGCCTTTAAGAACGCCGGGCCGAAAATCCTGGAGCCTATTTACGATGTGGAAGTGTTTGTTCCGTCGGATAAGATGGGTGATGTGATGGGTGATCTGCAAGGACGTCGCGCCATGATTATGGGGATGAGCAGCGAGAAGGGATTTGAGAAACTCATAGCGAAAGTGCCACTCAAAGAGATGTCTTCTTACTCTACGGCCTTAAGCTCTTTGACCGGTGGGCGTGCTTCGTTTATCATGAAATTCGCAAGTTATGAACTGGTGCCTTCCGATGTACAGGATAAGTTAATTAAGGACTTCGAAGCCAAACAGGTAGAGGAGTAATTATTATTCGTTTATAATGCTTTAGCCGCTTTTCTTTCTTGGGAAAGAGAAGCGGCTTTTTTGCTTAACAATGATTAAGAAAAGTAGAATTATTCGGGAGAAAGATTTAATTTTTTATTAAATTTGCAAACCAAAGGGTGGAATGTTTTGTTATAGTCGTCAGAACATGAGCTAAATATCGCCTTTCGGTTAATTTACGAGAATGTACGGTTAAAACAGGTTAATGTGTTAGGTGTGTTAATTAGGGAGTGTTAATTTTGTTGCTATGAAAAAGTCAACAATCTGGATATTAGGTATTGTAATGGGTCTTTCCTTCCTCGGATTGCTTTACTTGCAAGTGAGTTATATAGAGGCAATGGTAAAGATGCGCAAAGAACAATTTGATAATTCTGTGCGGAACAGTCTGTATCAGGTATCAAAAGATGTGGAATTTGCGGAGACAGACCGTTGGTTGAGAGAGGATATTTCTGAAGCCGAACGGAAAGCGCTGACTGCCTCTTCAACGATACAAGGGGAGGATCTGGTTCAGCAGACGCAACGTTTTACGGTGAAATCACCGGATGGAAAAATAATGACGGACTTTGAATTGAAAGTGATGACAAACAAACCGTCGGAGTTGCCCAAGATGATGATTTCACGCAGACATGGTGGTAATACGATTCCAAAAACATCGAAGTCACTGCTTGATGCCGTGAAGAATCGTTATATGTATCAACGGGTTTTGCTTGACGAAGTGGCACTGCAAATGGTTTATCGTGCCAGTGACAAGTCGATAGGCGAACGCGTAAGATTTAAGGATTTGGATGATTACCTGAAGTCGGCCCTTCTTAATAATGGAATAGAATTGCCATATCACTTTTCGGTAATCGATAAAGATGGGCGAGAGGTATACCGCTGTGCGGATTTTGAAACGAAAGGGAGTGAGGATTCTTATACCCAACCTCTTTTTCAGAATGATCCGCCGGCCAAGATGAGTATCGTAAAAGTGCACTTCCCCGGAAAAAAAGATTATATCTTTGATTCGGTGAGCTTTATGATTCCATCTGTGATATTTACATTCGTGTTGCTGATAACGTTTATTTTTACGTTGTATATCGTTTTCCGTCAGAAGAAACTGACAGAAATGAAGAACGACTTCATCAACAATATGACGCATGAGTTTAAGACACCGATATCAACCATCTCGCTGGCAGCGCAAATGCTGAAGGATCCTGCGGTGGGCAAGTCTCCACAGATGTTCCAGCATATATCGGGCGTGATCAATGACGAAACGAAACGACTGCGTTTCCAGGTGGAGAAAGTGCTTCAGATGTCGATGTTCGACCGGCAGAAAGCGACGCTTAAGATGAAGGAAATCGATGCGAACGAATTGATAACAGGGGTGATAAACACGTTCACGCTGAAGGTGGAACGTTATAACGGTAAGATAACATCGAACCTGGAGGCCACTGACCCTGTTATATTTGCAGACGAAATGCACATCACCAATGTGATCTTCAATCTGATGGACAATGCGGTGAAGTATAAGAAACCGGAAGAGGACCTGTTGTTGAATGTCAGAACCTGGAATGAACCGGGAAAACTGATGATTTCGATACAGGATAACGGTATCGGCATAAAGAAAGAAAACCTTAAAAAGGTGTTTGAGAAGTTCTATCGCGTGCATACGGGTAATCTGCACGATGTAAAAGGTTTCGGATTGGGATTGGCCTATGTGAAGAAGATTATTCAGGATCATAAGGGAACGATCCGTGCCGAGAGCGAATTGAATGTGGGAACGAAATTTATTATTGCATTACCTTTATTAAAAAATTAATGATATGGACGAGAAACTGCGTATTTTACTATGCGAAGATGATGAGAATCTTGGCATGCTCTTAAGAGAATATTTACAGGCAAAAGGTTATTCTGCTGAGTTGTATCCGGATGGAGAAGCCGGCTATAAGGCTTTCCTGAAGAATAAGTACGATTTGTGCGTGTTTGATGTGATGATGCCTAAAAAGGACGGATTCACATTGGCGCAGGATGTGCGTGCTGCCAATGCGGAGATCCCTATTATTTTTCTGACAGCAAAAACGCTGAAGGAAGATATTCTGGAAGGATTCAAGATCGGAGCGGATGATTATATCACCAAACCTTTCAGCATGGAAGAGTTGACTTTCAGAATCGAGGCTATCTTGAGACGTGTGCGTGGAAAGAAGAATAAAGAGAGTAATATCTATAAGATCGGTAAGTTTACTTTCGATACACAGAAGCAAATTCTTGCTTCGGAAGGAAAGCAGACAAAGCTGACAACCAAAGAATCGGAACTGCTCGGCCTGCTCTGTGCACATGCCAATGAAATCCTGCAGCGTGATTTCGCTTTAAAGACCATCTGGATTGATGATAACTATTTCAATGCCCGCAGCATGGATGTGTACATCACAAAATTGCGTAAACACCTGAAAGAAGATGACTCTATCGAGATTATCAATATTCACGGAAAAGGATATAAACTGATTACTCCTGAAGTTGAAAACTAAGAGTCTGCTCAAGTTTTTCCTTTAAAAAGTTTTATCAGCTTTATTTTGAGTTTGTTTTCGGCCTGTTTCCCTGTTTTCACTCGTCAGATAGCCTGCTATCCTTCTCTTGAAGACAGAAAACCATCCTCGAAAATAACTCTCAAGATAATGCTGGGCAAAGTTTAAACAGGTTCTGGAGGAGGATAGAAATAAAAAAGCCCGGAAATATTCATTCCCGGGCTTTTTTATTTCTACTAATATCAATCTGTGATTCTCTTATTGATTGCAATATAAGAGATAAGACCTAAAACTACCAGAACTACAGAAGTTCCTAAGATAGTATTGTTGTTTACGTTACCAGTAAAAGAACAAGCAATCAGGATGATTACTCCGGCCAAGATCAATATTAATCCTAAATTCTTTAATAAGCCTTTCATGTGTGTGTATTTTAATAGATTATTTTATTCTTATTTATTCTTAGCCACAAAGAAAAGCATAATTCTTTAACGGGCGAAATTATTTATGCAAAAAAACTATTATTTGGCGTAAATAGTCTGTTCTGATACATTTAAAAAGTCAATTTAACACTATTGAAATAGTTTGTTTGACA
The DNA here is from genome assembly GCA_963599995.1 of Coprobacillus sp. CAG:698. Taxonomy (GTDB): domain Bacteria; phylum Bacteroidota; class Bacteroidia; order Bacteroidales; family Bacteroidaceae; genus Bacteroides. Next base: position 316 of record CAVCAX010000145.1, on the reverse strand, counting down.
TATTTAATAATCAGTTTTACACTGTTATAAATAGTTTATTTGACATATTTTAATAGTTAAATGACCACTTTATAAATAGTACTTTTGATATGTTTTAACAGTTGGCTTGGCGCTATTGTAAATAGTCTGTTTGATACGTTTGCAAACGTCTAATCTTTGGTATTAAAGAATATTTTTCTCAGAACTTCCTGGCTGACGCTCAACTCTTCAACAGTAATGCCTTGCAAGGCTTCCATGAGAGTCTGGTTGGCGATGAAGCGTGCCTTCTCTTCCAGTTCCTTACCGGTCTTGGTCAGGTGGATAAGATTGGTACGGC
>CAVCAX010000144.1:0-8839 GCA_963599995.1 Coprobacillus sp. CAG:698 | reverse complement strand
TTGTAAAACCTTATATATAGTAAAACCTTATATAGTGAAGAAATGAAAAAGATATTCTTAGGAGCCTTATCTCTCTTGCTGTGTTGGGGGGTATCGGCTAAAACACCAGTGAAAGTTGCCTGCGTAGGAAATAGCATTACGTATGGCAGTACGATTGAAAATAGGGAGAGAGATTCATATCCTGCCCAGTTGCAGCGGATGCTGGGCGATGGGTATGTTGTCGGTAATTTCGGAAAACCCGGAGCGACTTTGCTGAATAAGGGTCACCGTCCTTATATGAAGCAGGAAGAGTTTCAAAAGGCGTTGGCTTTTGCCGGGGATATTGTTGTCATTCATTTAGGTATCAATGATACGGATTCGAGAGATTGGCCCGACTATCGGGATTTCTTTGTCAGAGACTACTTGGCTCTGATCGACTCTTTTCGTGTGGCAAACCCCGATGTGCGGATTTTAGTGGCACGGACGACTCCTATTGCCGATCGTCATCCGCGCTTTGAATCCGGTACGCGAGACTGGCATGGAGAGATACAACAAGCCATTGAGGCTGTTGCTGAATATGCCGGTGTGCAGTTGATTGATTTTCACGAACCGCTTTATCGGTATCCTTTCATGTTGCCGGATGCGGTGCATCCTACGGCAGAGGGGGCGGGGATTCTGGCGGGAATTGTATATTCTGCCATTACCGGAAATTATGGCGGTCTGCATCTGCCGGAAATATACAGTGACAACATGGTGTTGCAATGTGGGTGTCCGTTGGATATTCATGGCATGGCCGATGCCGGTGAAAAAGTCACCGTCAGTATTGCCGGACAGACACGAAGCGCTAAAACGGGAACGGACGGTAAGTGGTCCGTATCTTTGAAACCGTTGCAGCCGGGAGGTCCTCATTCGCTGACCGTCTCTACCGGAAAGCGCCGGCTGCATTTCGAGAATGTGCTGGCAGGAGAAGTATGGCTCTGCTCCGGACAGTCTAATATGGAATTCATGATGAAGGAGGGTGTGGATGGTAAGGTCGATATTCCACAGAGTGGGAATGCGGACATTCGTTTGTTCGATATGAAAGCCCGTTGGCGTACGAATGCAGTAAAATGGGATGCTTCCGTGCTCGATTCACTGAATCATTTGCAATATTATGCAAAGGCCGAATGGGTGGAGTGCTCTCCGAAGACAGCAGCGGATTTTTCAGCCGTAGCCTATTATTTCGGTAAGATGTTGCAAGACAGTTTGCAGGTGCCTGTCGGGTTGATTTGTAATGCTATTGGCGGTTCGCCTACGGAAGCGTGGGTCGGCCGTAAAGCCTTGGAATATGAATTCCCGGCTATTATGCGCGATTGGCTGAAGAATGATTTTGTTCAGAAATGGGTACACGGGCGTGCGGCCTTGAATATTAAGCTGACAACAGATAAGATGCAGCGTCATCCTTATGAACCCTGCTATCTGTTTGAGTCGGGAATTCTTGCGTTGGATAAGTTTCCTATAAAAGGGGTTATCTGGTATCAGGGAGAATCGAATGCCCATAATTATGAAGCGCATGAGAAACTGTTCCGGTTGTTGGTGAGTAGCTGGCGTGAGAACTGGAATGCTCCGGATTTGCCTTTTTACTATGTGCAGCTGTCTTCTATCGACAGACCGGCATGGCCTTGGTTCCGTGATAGCCAACGGAGGCTGATGGATGAGATTCCTCATACGGGAATGGCGGTTTCGAGCGATTATGGCGACTCACTGGATGTACATCCCAAAAACAAACGTCCTGTGGGCGAACGGTTGGCACGTTGGGCATTAAACCGTACATACGACAAGAAACAGGTCGTTCCGTCAGGACCTTTGTTCCGTAGTGTGGATTTCCGGAAGGGTGCGGCTTATGTGACTTTCGACTATGCCGACGGATTACGCACGGTTGACGGGAAACCGATCAGAGAGTTTGAAATAGCCGAGACGGAAGGAGTGTATTATCCGGCTAAGGCCGAAGTGGTGGGAAATCAGGTAAAGGTATACAGTGACCGGGTGAAACATCCACGTCATATCCGTTATGCCTGGCAGCCGTTTTCCCGTGCGAATCTGGTAAACTCTCAGGGGTTGCCGGCTTCTACTTTCCGGTCTGCTTTCCCGCATGCAAAGAGCGCTATTTGTCGATAGAAGTATGATTTGTTAACAAGAGGGTATCAAAATATCCTTTTATGAAAAATCCCCCCTGCCACAAAATACTTGTAGCAGGGGGGATTTCTAAGTTTTACTCATTTTGACACACCCTCCTTTATTTTCAGGTGTATTGACACCCTCTTCGGATATTGTCAATTCAATGACTGTGTATTATTAGTCAAAGAGACTTTTGAACTTCTTGAAGATCTTTTCTTTTATAGAAGTATTCGGCTTGAAGTTCTCAGAAGCATCCAATTTTTCAAGTGTGCTCTTCTCTTCTTTTGTCAATGCTTCCGGCACATAAATACTTACGTTTACCAACAGGTCTCCTGTACCGTACCCGTTGACACTCGGCAAACCTTTGCCACGCAGACGAAGAACTTTACCCGGTTGTGTTCCTGCATCGATCTTTACTTTTACTTTACCATCGATGGTCGGTATCTCGACAGCACCACCCAAGGCGGCAGCCGGGAAACTGAGAAGCAGGTTGTATACCAGATCGTTCTCATCGCGGATCAGGTTTTTATCCGGTTCTTCTTCTACCAGGATCAGCAGATCGCCCGGTACACCATTATGTTTACCGGCATTTCCTTTTCCGCTCATAGACAGTTGCATGCCTTCAGCTACTCCGGCAGGAATTTTCACGGTAACTACTTCTTCTCCGTATACAATGCCATCGCCACCGCACTCCTTACACTTGTTTTTGATGACTTTACCTTCACCGTTGCAAGTAGGGCAGGTGGTACGTGTTTGCATCGTTCCCAAAATGGTTTGCTGGTTGCGGATTACCGAACCGCTTCCCTTACAGGTCGGACAAGTTTCCGAACCACCGTCACCTTCAGCACCGGTTCCGTGACAGTGCGTACAAGGCATGTATTTTTTTAATTTGAATTTCTTCTCTACTCCCGTAGAGATCTCTTTCAATGTAAGTTTTACTTTTACGCGAAGGTCAGAACCACGGTAACGTCTTTGCTGCTGGCTACCGCCACCAAATCCGCTGAAACCTCCAAAGCCACCGCCACCGCCGCGGCCACCAAAAATATCACCGAACATAGAGAAGATGTCATCCATAGACATTCCTCCACTGAAACCTCCGAACGGACCTCCGTTTCCGGCGGCACCGCTCACACCTGCATGACCGAACTGATCATAACGGGCACGCTTATCCGGATTACTCAGCACGTCGTATGCTTCGGCTGCTTCTTTGAATTTTTCTTCCGCCACCTTATCACCCGGGTTTTTATCCGGATGATACTGGATTGCTTTTTTACGATACGCTTTCTTTATTTCTTCTGCTGTGGCGGTTTTTGTCACCTCCAGCACTTCATAGTAGTCTCTCTTTTCCATATATTTATTTTATTCTCCAACTACTACTTTTGCGTGGCGCAGTACTTTATCATTCAGTGTATATCCGGTTTGTACACAATCAAGAATCTTTCCTTTTTGCTTTTCAGACGGTGCAGGGACTACTGCAATGGCCTCATGGTAATCGGTATTCAGCGTTTTGCCTTTGGTCTCGATTACTTTTACGCCATTTTGTCCCAACAGGGAGATGAATTTGTTATAGATCAGTTCCACTCCCTCTTTCACGGCTTCCACATCGGTTGCTTTCTCCATTGTCTGAAGAGCACGCTCCAAATCGTCTACAACAGGGAGTATACTGCTGAGGCTCTTTTCACTTCCATTCAAGATCAATTCGGCTTTCTCTTTTACCGTACGTTTCCGGTAATTGTCAAATTCTGCCGACAGACGAAGATATTTATCCTTCTGGTCTTCAATGGTTTCATTTGCTTTTTTCAACTCCTGTTCCAACTCTTCTTCTTTGGTAAGAGGGGTTTCCTGATCAGTTGTCTCTTCTTGCAACTGTTCGTCTGCGATATTTTCAATATCCTGATTGTTCCGCTCTTTTTTTGTTTCTTTTTCTTTTGGATTCATATCTTTATTCTTTTTCGTTTCTAAATAAAAGGATTCAATGCCATGTCAATAGACATTTCAGTATGCTGGTGTGCCAGCAAAAACTTTGCCAAGTTACTTTGTATGCCAAAAAACGCGGCAAAGGTAATGCTTTTCTGTCAGATTGTCACAATCGGTATAGTATGTTATTCATTAAAAATCCGTATCTTTGCACTCGAAAATAATAATGTGTCAATATACCGGTGGCTTCGTGAGGTCCATTGGCTGCATTTATGATAACACACCGCAGGGCAATTGGCACATTGGCATATTAGCACATTAATTAATTATTTAAGATGATTACAGTTTCAAACGTATCGGTACAGTTTGGTAAAAGAGTATTGTTTAATGATGTAAACATGAAGTTTACAAGTGGAAATTGCTATGGTATAATTGGTGCCAACGGTGCAGGAAAATCTACTTTTTTGCGTACTATTTATGGTGATCTGGAACCGACTACCGGAACGATTACATTGGGTCCGGGCGAACGTCTTTCGGTATTGAGTCAGGACCACTTCAAATGGGATGCTTTCACGGTGATGGATACAGTGATGATGGGGCATACTGTGTTGTGGGATATTATGAAACAGCGCGAAGCATTGTATGCCAAAGAAGACTTTACCGATGAAGACGGTTTGAAAGTGTCCGAGTTGGAAGAGAAATTTGCGGAACTTGACGGTTGGAATGCCGAAAGTGATGCTGCCATGCTGCTCAGCGGTCTGGGAGTGAAGGAAGACAAGCATTATACGTTGATGGGTGAGTTGAGCGGTAAGGAAAAGGTTCGTGTGATGTTGGCGCAGGCGCTGTATGGCAATCCGGACAATCTGTTGCTGGACGAGCCTACCAATGACTTGGATATGGAAACCGTGATGTGGCTTGAAGATTACCTGTCCAACTTTGAGCATACCGTGCTGGTGGTAAGCCACGACCGTCACTTCCTCGACTCTGTATGTACGCATACGGTCGATATCGATTATGGAAAGATCAATATGTTTGCCGGTAACTATAGTTTCTGGTACGAATCGAGCCAGTTGGCACTTCGCCAGCAGCAGAACCAGAAGGCAAAAGCCGAGGAGAAGAAGAAAGAATTGGAAGAGTTTATCCGCCGGTTTAGTGCCAATGTGGCTAAGAGCAAGCAGACTACCAGCCGTAAGAAGATGCTGGAAAAACTGAATGTGGAAGAGATTAAACCTTCTTCACGCAAATATCCGGGTATCATCTTTACACCCGAACGCGAACCGGGCAATCAGATTTTGGAAGTTTCCGGGCTGAGCAAGAAGACGGAAGAGGGCGTGGTATTGTTCAACGATGTGAATTTCAATGTGGAGAAGGGGGACAAGATCGTATTCCTGTCACGTGACCCGCGCGCCATGACTGCTTTCTTTGAGATTATCAATGGGAATATGAAACCCGATGCCGGAAGTTTCAACTGGGGAGTGACCATCACTACCGCCTATCTGCCATTGGATAACACCCGTTTCTTTAATACCGACCTGAATCTGGTAGACTGGTTGAGCCAGTATGGTGAAGGGAATGAGGTGTACATGAAAGGTTTCTTGGGACGTATGTTGTTCTCGGGCGAAGAGGTGCTGAAGAAGGTGAGTGTGCTTTCGGGAGGCGAAAAGATGCGTTGTATGATTGCCCGTATGCAGCTCCGCAATGCAAACTGTCTTATCTTGGATACGCCGACCAATCATCTTGATTTGGAATCTATCCAGGCATTCAATAATAACTTGAAGACTTACAAAGGCAATATCCTGTTCTCGTCACACGACCATGAATTTATTCAGACCGTGGCAAACCGCGTGATAGAGTTGACTCCTAATGGTATAATCGATAAGATGATGGAGTATGACGAATATATCACTTCGGATCATATTAAAGAGTTGCGGGCGAGAATGTATGGTGATAATAAATAAACCGATTTGAAACTTGGGCATCCCCGATAGTAAGGAAAAGGAGAGGTGACCAAATACATAAAACTTAGAAATCACCCCTGCTACAGATAACCTGTGGCAGGGGTGATTTCTTACTGGAAAGGTATATTTTGATGCTTCCTTCTTCTCCGTTATTTCACATCGTCCGGCCACGGGCAAGGTTTTCCTGTCGCTTTGACGATGGGGCGTTGTCCGCCTACTTTTCTCAGATAGTTCCCCAGCTCTTTCGAGAGTCGTCTCACGATATCGGGATGTTGTGCACTCAGATCCTTCTTTTCACCGATATCTTCCGGGATGTTGAAGAGCTCTTTCTTGCCTGTGTCATAATAGTAAATCAGTTTCCAGTCTCCTTTCCGGACGGCGCAGTTAAAGTTGATACCCGGTCCGTCATTTCCCCAGTTGTTGGGCATGTTCCAGAACAGGCTTCGGCCTTTGGAGGGATTGCCTGTCTGTTTCAGCAGGGGCATAAAGCTGATACCGTCTATCGGTTGCACGGTTTTATACTTCTTTATACCTGCCATCTCCAGAATGGTAGGATAGAAATCTTCAATCAGCAGATAATCCTCACACCGGCTGTTGGGTTCCACGACGTGTGGCCAACTGACAATCATCGGTTCACGGATACCCCCTTCGTATGTAGAGCCTTTACCGCTGTTCAGAGGAGCGTTTTGTGTATGCAGTTTGCCGTCGCGCCAACTGGATGTGGAAGCAAGTCCGCCATTGTCGCTCATGAAGATGATGATGGTATTGTCGGCTTCACCGTTCTTTTCGAGCCAGTCCATCAGGTCGCCAAGGCTTTTGTCCATGCCTTCAATCAATGTGGCATAAGCGGCTTCATGGTCGGTCATCCCTTTTTTCTTGTACTTGTCGTAAAAGCGCATGTCTTTATTCAAAGGAATATGGATAGCATACTGTGACATATACAGGTAGAAAGGCTGATTGTACTTTTTGGCTTTGTCCAGTGCTTTGATAGCCTCCAAGGTCAGTGCTTCCGTCACAAACGTCTCTGTTCCCCAGTATTTCTCTAATCCGGGGATAGACATCAATGACACAGGCTTCCCGTCCTTGGTGTGTCCGTAGTTCTCTTCTCCCAGATAGCTGGCAAGTCCTCCGGCGGCGTGTCCGGCAATGTTGACTTCAAATCCCCAATGATGCGGGTCTTCGCCCGGGGTGTCTATTGCTCCGAAGTGTGCCTTTCCGCAATGGATGGTGTGGTATCCGTTGTCTTTGAGTATCTGTACGAAAGATGTACCGATAAAGGTATTGTTGGTTCCGGGTACCTGGCTCACTCCATTGTAATTCCAGTCGGGTACTTGCAACGTATTGTCTTTGCGGTCTGTCATTGTGTTTTTCTGCAGTGTCCAGTTCGTCACCCGATGGCGGGCGGCATTGGTTCCGGTGATGAGGCTGCATCGCGTCGGCGAACTGATGCTGCTGGCATACGCTTGGGTGAACATCATGCCTTGTCGGGCAAGACGTTCCATGTTCGGAGTTTCGTACAGTTCGTTGTAGTGGGTCTTCTCAGTCCAGAAAGGCAGTGAAGTGTCCTGCCAACCCATATCATCTACCATAAAGAGGATAATGTTTGGACGTTTGTCCGTATGTTCATTCCGCGAACTGCTGTTCTCGGCTTGCAGGCCGCTTACTGTTAGTGGCGTAAGCGCCAGAGGTAATAATACTTTTTTGTTCATGGGGGTATTATATTAATGTATTCATGTCCATGTATTTATGTTTATATATTCATGTTCATGTATTTATGTTCATATATTCATATATTCATATCCATGTTATGTAATGGTAATTCTCCTTTTTGTATCTCCGAGGTTAATTTACAGAGTATACGCTGAAGTCGATAATGTCCGGCATGGCAACAGATTCATCCACGGTCAGCCGAAGTCTGGAAGTTTCTGCCGGTTCAAACTTTTCGATACGTTTGTGGCCTACGGATTCTCCTTGGCATACCGTCTGCCATTTGCCGTTCACATTTGCTTCTACTTTGTAACGTCGTATACGTTCACCGTTCTTTATATTTTCCTGAATGATACAGTAATTTACAGACTGCTTCTTATCCAGTTTCAATGTCAGGGTTTTCTTTTGTCCGGCGGTGGCTGCTATGGGAGCAGAGAACCGGCGGTTGGTTTCGTCTCCCATTTCCTTGAGACGCTGTACATCTCCGACGGGGACCAGTCCGTTCGGATCGGGAGTCAGACCGAGAATCAGAGTGGCGTTTCTTCCTACGGATTTCTCATACATATCCATCAAGGTGTTTAAAGAGTAGATATTATCCTCGTCATCAGGCTCCCAGAACCATTCGTGGCGACCGTTAGCGCCGCGCAGCGGAGTATCAGCCATGGCCGGCACCCAGAACTTCCCGTCTTTGTCTCCTTGTTTTAATAACCGGTTGTGGTCACGTGCCGGTTCGGTGGCATTACTGTGGCTATATGGATAGGGGAAAGTAGACCAGCAAGGATATCCCACTGTACCCGTTTCCGAACCTCCCCAACGGAAGTCGGCACGGTCTACATTGTGATAAAACAAGCAGTTCGGCTGGTACTTATTTACTATCGGCTCCACATCCGGACCGTCTCCACGGGGGTCATCGGCTCCGCCGTCAAACCATATCATATAGAGGTCGCCGTAGCGAGTACAGAGCTCCGTTACCATCTTTTCGCATAAGCGTTTGTACCATGCTTGACGGTTGTGTGCAAATTCTCCTTCCCCTTGAGCCTTGAAATTGTGGATACCAAACAGGGAATTCCAGCGTATACCGATATAAATACCCGGTTGCAGGTCATACTTGCGGCAGGAGT
>CAVCAX010000143.1:15296-15867 GCA_963599995.1 Coprobacillus sp. CAG:698 | reverse complement strand
ATATCAGCCATCATGCGTTGGTTGAGCGGATGCAGGTGTGCTTCAGGTTCCTCCACTAAAATTGCGCACTTACTGACATCTTGTTTCTTTGCCAGAATTTGCAATGGAGCTATTTCACGAATAGATGCCGCAGCAGCAGACACAGGCATGGAGGCGTCATTTGTTGTATAGATGTAAGTTGTCTCTTCCTTATTTACTTCTCCTTCCAAAATGGTTCTAAACAAATGCAAGACAATATCCGATGCAGTGTCAGGCCTTGGTTTAATTCGGCTGAGTCCTACCATGTCGTTAAGGAACTTGGAATACATACCTGTAGTAGGGAGAATCTGCTCAGTCAGGATTGGCCCACGTGATGGTGGCAAAATAAACGTACTATCCAACATCTGGTAATTCCCCAAGATATAATCAATCATCACAAAACGCAATAGGAAAGCAAACGGAGACTCATCAAACTGTGTCTTTTCCTGAATTCTGAATCTCAAATTTCCTAAAGACAATATTGTATAAATATCCTCCTCATTAACCAGACCTGTCAGTTCTTGCTTATAGGTAAAAGTCATGACATCAGGGA
>CAVCAX010000143.1:11199-15217 GCA_963599995.1 Coprobacillus sp. CAG:698 | reverse complement strand
CAGGGACAGTGTCAGGAAGTGTTATTTCTATATTGCCAGAAACCCCATCATATCCCAACATATAGCGGAGATAAAGAATGGCATCCTTTGCCATCCATGCTTCCAAATCCTGTTTTCTTATTTCCAAAGCCGTACCGGTATCGTTAAAATCCTTGGATAGGACATCAAAATCAATATTGTTATCTACAAAGAAATGATTAAGTCTGCTGGTATTAATCAATAATTCGAAAAAGTAATGGCACAATAAAGCCAAGTAACTTTTACCCAAACCAGATTCTCCAGAAAACACCATAAGAGGAGAAACAAGGATTTCTGAATCCCGGACTCTCCCCAACTGGGCAATTCTAACCTTAATACATTTCATATTTACTCATATTTTGCAAGCAATAAAAATTGCTTTGATTAAACTTTATTGGACGTAAAACTACCAAAAAGCACTGCAGTATAAAGGATTTACATTACTAATAATGTATAAACTGACATTATTTACCCGTTTGCGGAATTAAAATCAGTTGATAGAAAACGGATAGAAGTTGCACATATTGTCGATTTTAACAACTTAGCAACGACTAAAACCATTAAGTTAAAATCAGCGTATATACAACCTTTATACAAAGGTTCGTCAAAATACTTGAGATATGCAAGCAATTCTCTGAAAATCTTATCAATGAATTCGGTAACATTCCACATCGTGACCCTGTTCCTTTCAAACCCGCAAACATTATTTCCTCTTTTCTGCTTGCTGATACAAAATGTTTTTCTATATTGCACCCAATTAAGATATATCTATCACCTTCCTGATTATAACTGATGTTTAAATTGTTATATATTGGAATATAGGAACATATAACTTAGTCACAAAGTACACATTTCCCGACATTGATTGTATAAAAAAATCAATATTCCTCAATTGATGCAAGACCAATGTCCAACATCAGAAGGAGATAGATATGCCCCTTGCCTACCTCAAAAAAGCAGATATTACAGAATAAGAAAAGGAAGCGGTTTGAGCCAAGACAAAGCAGTAGAAATATCGGGAAAGCCAACAGTTGAACAATAGTAGAATCCACAGAAACACCTCGAAGAAGATGGAAAATTTCAAAACATTTCGCTTAAATAGAACAGTAGTGAAGCCTATTTACACTCTAATTTTACTGCTTATCCATACATTTTTTATGGTTAGTACGGGATATGGACAAAATCTTCAACGGGATAGCATTCAGACAATTCTCGAAGAAGCATATTATCGCGATCAAGCGCCCCGCCTAATAATTGACAGTCTAATGCGATCAGGTATATCGGACGGGAATAAATACTTACCGGTCATCGAACAGCAAGAACAAGCTGACAGCATGAATCTGGCAATAGTGCCTCCCATAATTGACATGATACATAAATCTCAGATGTACGACTTGGATTCTACGGCATACAAAGCATGCTGGATTGTAATCCAGCATGCCCCAGATGTGATTATGCACAAATATGAAGATTTCATAAAACAATTAGTCGAAAGGAAACTTATATCCGTATATTCCTATATGGCTTATATTGACCGATGTAAGGTTCGACAATCTAAAGCTCAGATTTATGGGTGGCAGTTCAAAAGGCTTTCCAATGGCGTTACTATACAGTTTCCCATATTAACCGGAGTTGAAGCCAAATGGAAAGAGCTGGGGATCGAGTATGAAGAAAGCACATTGATACCTGACGAATATAATGCCCAATATATGTCTAAAAGATGTATTGATGACACGCAATTTGTTGTTTTAGGCATTATTTCCAGCAATGATCCTAATCTGACTGATAATGTTTCAATCTCAATAAATGGAATAGAGATTACCTCCAAAGCCCCCCATAACTTTTTCGAAACGATTGTCAGGAAACAAGAGTTACCTATCATTGTCAAAGTTGCAACACAGAGCAATTCAGAAGAATATGTAATAAAACGAAATAGCGAAACAGACTATATTTTTCTGAATTGCTTTGTTGATGGAAAGACAATAGATATAAGGAATGAATGAGCCAAGTATACGGAATGAATAACCCCAAGAAACTCATTCTAATACATTTCATTTTACCGGAACTGCACTAATAGCATTCCGGAATGACCCCGAAATGAAGCAAAGCATCCCTTATACCGTTTTCATCCACCGTGCCGGTCACGTAACCGGCAGAAGCCTTCACTATATCGGAAGCCGCCCCCATAGCGACACCCACTCCTGCGGCACGCAACATAGGAATGTCATTTCCACCATCACCGAAAGCAATGGTCTGTGATATGTCAAAGCCGTAATAAGAACAGAACTCACGGACTCCGACAGCCTTATCGACACCGGCCACATTAACATCCGCAAAGAACGGATTCCAACGGGAAACTGAAAGTCCTGGAAGTTGCGCCATCACTTCCTTTTCCACTGCTTCATCACAATAAATGCAGAGCTGGCAACCGCCTTCTTTCATAAACTCCTTTTCAATGTCTACCACCAAAGGAATGGGATGAGCAACCAACTCGGCCAGTTGGATAACGGTCGGGGTGACTTCATTGATAAAGACACCCTTGTTGGTCTCGATAGCCAGAGGAAACCCATACTGCCGGGCAAGCGCCTGCACTTTCAGAAAATCATTTATCCCTATCGACTTACGGGCAACCGTGGTTCCGTCTCTCAATACGCAGTCCGATCCATTGAGCGCAACTACTGCATCATAGTGAATCTCCTCCAGTTCGTGAAGGTCTGTAAACGGTCTGCCGGTGGCTATTATGATTTTAATGCCGGATTGGTGCACTTGCCGCAATGCGTCAATCGCAGATTGCGGCACACAGTGGGTATCAAAACTTACCAATGTGCCGTCTACATCCAAAAATATCGCTTTTATCTCCATAAGGTTTTCTTTGTTTGATTATTACTGTTTATGTATGGGTAACCGGGTGGCTGCAACTGCAACAATCACCCCGACGCAGGCTATCACGGCAAATGTATAATGCAATGAAATGGCGTGAGATATATGTCCTATGAGCGGAGGACCGATGAGAAATCCCAAATATCCGATAGATGACACCGTGGCGACTGCCAATCCCGAATCCATCTTATCGGAATGCCCTGCCATGCTGTAACATATCGGTACGGTAGACGATATACCGAAACCGACGAAGAAGAAACCGATCGTCGCAAACAGCAGGCTCGGTAGTGCAACCGATAGCATCATCCCCGAAAAAATGAGCAGACCACTGACACAAATGACTTTCCTGGCTCCGAAACGGGTCACGAACCAATCGGCAAGAAACCGCCCCACAGTCATGGTACACATACAGACCACATAGCCCAATTGTACCAATTTCTCCGGAGCCGAAACGACCTGCATGAAATAGACTCCACTCCAGTCGTACATACACCCCTCGCACACCATCGCGGCAAATGCCATCAAACCGAGTCCGACAACATACGGATCGAATCTTTTATAAAATGGCCGCATGTTGTCTGCATTTGCCGCAACATTCCGGGCTTTCCGGTCGTTTCTTACCAACTGCCGGCGGGTAAAGACCATTAATATGACAGCACATACAAAGATAAAAATGAAATGGAAGGTGGGCGGAATCCCCATACCAACGAATCCCATGCCGATAAGGCCACCCAAAAAGCCACCGAGACTCCACAATCCATGGAAGGAGGCCATGATGGTTTTTCCATAGAGATTCTCCACATTTACTCCTTGTGTATTGGATGCAGTATTGAACAGATTGGTACTCATCCCAAAAAAGAAAAGCCCTCCCATCAGGAAATACGGATTGTCGGCAAAACCGGCAGGAATCAGAAAAAGAGGATAAAGGACAGATGCCAGCACCAACATTCTCCGGCTTCCGTAACGACTGACCAGCCATGCCGAAAGTACCATTGCAGCCACTTGCCCCACAGGAATAGCAAACAGGACATTCCCCAATTCAGCGTCATTCAGACCCAAATTCCTTTTAATGTCCGGAATACGGTTTGCCCATGTTGCAAACACAATGCCCTGTAGAAAA
>CAVCAX010000143.1:0-11189 GCA_963599995.1 Coprobacillus sp. CAG:698 | reverse complement strand
AGAAAAAAGAACAGACTCACCGCTGTACGGAATCGTCCGAGCGCTTGATTTTTTGTAACCATAACGACTTCTATTTAACATTATTTATTTCTTCCTTCGCCCGATAGTCTTCTTGCCGACGATGCGGTTTTCTTGTCTTTGTTCTCCGCGGAGCATGCCGAATGCTTTAAAAGCCGAACAATTCCGAAAATCCCGCAAGAAATTGGCACTAACCTTTGCGTTTTCTTGCCAAATATAAGTATATTTGCGGAAAATAAAGCCTATAACATGCGGAATTATGCTGAAAGAAGAGAGACAACGGCGTATCATCGAACGGATCAACAAGGACAATCGGGTCTACGTCACTGAGCTGAGCGAAGAGCTGAATGTATCGGACGATACGCTTCGCAGAGATTTGGTAGAACTTGACAAGTTGGGTCTACTGACCAAGGTGCATGGTGGAGCCGTGCTGAAGTCGAACATATCCCTGCAGTTTGCTGAAAGGCTGAACACCGACACATTTACCAAGCAGCGGATGGCGGCAAAGCTGATACCTCTGTGCCGTGACGGTGACGTAATTCTTATAGACGGCGGCACTTCCAATCTTGAAGTAGCCCGGCAACTGCCTGCCGACAAACATTTCACGGTCTACACAAACTGCCTGCCCATCGCAAGCGAACTGTCATCGCACCCCAACATCGAATTGATCATGCTGGGCGGTAAGGTATTCGCCCCATCACAGGTGACGGTCGGCATCTCCGTTTTTCACGCATTGCAGTCCGTCTACCCGGATTGGGTGATTGTCGGAGTAAGTGACCTCCACCCGCAGAAAGGGCTTACAACCTCCGACCGGGAGGAAGCCATCATCAAACGGTGTATGATAAAACAGGGAGGAAAGTGCGTAGTAATTGCCGGAAGCGAAAAATTAGGCACTGCCCGCAACTACCATGTAGGTTCGCTTGCAGAAGTGGACTACATCGTCACGGAAGACAGCAAAGTCGACCTGATTAAAGAACATTGGCCGAAATATACATACGAAGTGCTTTAGCTTTTCTACCGATAACGGGGATAGACTGCACCTCAACATAAAAAAAAACAAATAAAAAAAGAATCATTCATGCAAGGAATAAAAAACTTAACCCACGGACCCATCAACCGCCAATTGTTTAATTTGGCCATGCCTATTATGGCTACTTCTTTCATCCAAATGGCCTACAGCCTGACAGACATGGCATGGGTGGGGCGTTTGGGCAGTGAAGCAGTAGCAGCAATCGGTTCGGTAGGGATCCTGACATGGATGTCCGGTTCTATTTCATTATTGAATAAGGTGGGATCGGAAGTCAGCGTCGGGCAATCCATCGGAGCAAGGAATCAGGAAGATGCCCGCCACTTCGCTTCACACAATATCACGATCGCGCTTCTTATATCCGTATGTTGGGGAGCACTGCTGTTTCTATTGGCAAATCCTATCATACGCATCTATGAACTCGCCCCGCATATTACCGACAATGCGGTGACCTACCTCCGCATCGTCTCCACGGCAATGCCTTTCATTTTTCTTTCGGCTGCCTTCACCGGCATTTACAATGCTGCCGGCCGGAGTAAAGTTCCTTTCTACATCAGCGGTACCGGACTGATACTGAATATCGCACTCGATCCGCTTTTTATTTTCGGGTTCGGACTGGGTACCAATGGCGCTGCCTATGCAACCTGGATTTCACAGGCAACCGTATGCGGCATTTTCATATATCAGCTACGCTTTCGTGACGCGCTTTTGGGCAGTTTCCCCTTTTTCACTCAACTGAAAAAGAAATATACGCGCCGCATCCTGAAATTAGGACTCCCGGTAGCCACACTCAACACACTGTTTGCTTTCGTCAATATGTTCCTATGCCGTACGGCTTCAGAGCAGGGCGGGCACATCGGACTGATGACATTCACCACCGGAGGGCAGATAGAAGCCATCACTTGGAACACCTCACAAGGATTCTCCACAGCATTGAGCGCTTTCATAGCACAGAACTATGCGGCGGGAAGAACGGAAAGAGTTGTAAAAGCATGGCACACCACTTTATGGATGACAGGGATATTCGGCACGCTCTGCACACTCCTGTTCATTTTCTTCGGAAACGAAGTATTTGCCATTTTCGTACCCGAGCAGGCCGCTTATGAGGCAGGAGGCGTCTTTCTTCGGATAGACGGATACTCGCAGCTCTTCATGATGCTCGAAATCACCATGCAGGGAGTATTTTATGGCATCGGACGGACCGTACCGCCAGCCATTATCAGCATCACCTGCAATTACATGCGCATTCCACTTGCCATTTTCTTTGTCCATTTAGGGATGGGAGTAGAAGGCATCTGGTGGGCAGTCAGCGTAACGACCATTGCCAAAGGCCTGATTCTGCTGATGTGGTTTACTATTATACGGAAAAAGGTACTTTCCATCAACAAAATAGAATAGTCAGTTGTTTTTTTGTAAGGGATAGACGCCTACGTAATTAAATAATTCTTTATCTTTGTCCTCGTTTTAGAATTTATCACTAACAAAATGAAATTAATGAGTATGAAAAAAATTAAGTTTACGGCCCTCTTTTTAAGTATGGCTTTGGTATTCGGAAGTTGCGGTTCAATGAACAATACCGCTAAAGGCGGAATTATCGGTGGTGGATCGGGTGCCGCTTTAGGTGCGATTATCGGTGGTATTGCCGGTAAGGGAAAAGGTGCTGCTATCGGTGCTGCTGTCGGTACTGCTGTTGGAGGTACTGCAGGTGCTTTGATCGGTCGTAAAATGGATAAGAAAGCAGAAGAAGCTGCCAGAATTGAAGGCGCACAAGTAGAACAAATCAAAGACAACAACGGACTGGCCGCTGTGAAAGTAACCTTCGACTCAGGTATTCTTTTCGGATTCAACTCTTCTACATTGAGCAATACTGCCAAACAATCTTTGCGTGACTTTGCCGGTGTGTTGAAAAGTGATCCGACTCTGGACATCGCAATCATCGGACATACCGACAAGGTAGGTACACAGGAAGCTAACCAGAAAGTTTCCAACAACCGTGCTTATGCAGTAGAAAACTACCTGCAATCCTGTGGTGTTCAGCCTTCTCAATTCAAGACTGTAGAAGGTGTAGGTTATTCACAGTATGACGAATCATTGACAGCTGCTCAAAACCGCCGTGTAGAAGTATACATGTACGCCAGCGAAGAGATGATCAAAAATGCGGAAGCCGGTAAGTAAAATATTTCGTATCATACGCAATCTGCTGCTCTTTTTCTTCCTGTCAACTCTCATTGCGGTCATCATTTACCGGTTTGTGCCGGTATATATCACCCCGCTGATGGTGATTCGGAGTGTGCAGCAGATGGCATCGGGAGAGAAACCCACGTGCAAACACACGTGGGTTTCTTTCAATAAGATCTCCCCACATTTGCCAATGGCTGTCATCGCCTCCGAAGACAACCGCTTTGCCGAGCACAACGGATTCGATTTCAAAGAGATAGAGAAAGCCATAAAAGAGAACGAGAAAAGAAAGTGGAAAAGAGGTGCAAGTACCATCAGCCAGCAGACAGCCAAAAATGTTTTCCTATGGCCCCAATCCTCTTGGCTGAGGAAAGGACTGGAAGTCTACTTCACTTTTCTTATTGAAACATTCTGGTCGAAAGAACGGATCATGGAAGTATATCTGAACTCCATCGAAATGGGAAAAGGCATTTACGGCGCACAAGCAGCCGCCAAATATAAATTCAACACCACTGCCGCCAAATTAACAAAAGGCCAATGTGCATTAATCGCTGCTACGCTGCCCAACCCCATACGTTTCGATTCTGCCCATCCGTCACCTTACATGCTGAAAAGACAGAAACAGATAATGAGATTAATGAATCTCGTACCTAAATTTCCTCCACCACCCACTCATCACTAAACCTCTTTTTTATGATAAAATATGTCCTCCTTCTTTCCTCTCTGCTGTGCTTAGCCGGCGAAATCAACGCCCAACGCACAGAAATCCATGCACCGCATATCCAAACGGTGCGGGTGACAGCCAACAACGATATCAACGCTCCTGCAGTTATCACCCTGGACAACAACGAATATATCGAGCTCTCTTTTGATGAGTTGTCACACGAATACCACCGGTATCAGTATACCCTCTCCCACTGCAATGCAGACTGGTCTGCTTCCGATCTTTCAGACATCGACTATCTGGATGGCTTCAACAATAATCCGATAGAAGATTACGAAACATCGATAAACACAACGATGCCCTATACCCACTATCGCCTGACATTGCCCAACAATGAAGTACGCATGAAGTTGTCCGGCAATTACCTCATTACCGTTTATGACAGTTCGGATGGCAGCCAACCTGTTTTCAATGCCTGCTTCCGGGTATTGGACAAGCAGGTCGCCGTATCGGCCACGGTAAGCAGCGATACGGAAATAGACCGCAACAAAGGGCATCAGCAGGTAAGTTTCAATGTCCGCCACAGAGGATACAATATACGGAATCCGCAACAAGAAATAAAAATCCAGGTAATGCAGAACGGACGGACAGACAACATGGTAACCGGCGTACTGCCGACCTACATTGCTCCGGACGAACTGCGCTACGAACACAACAAAGCTCTGATATTTCCGGCTGGAAATGAATACCGCAGGTTTGAAACAGTCAGTACACGCTATGCCAACATCGGTGTGGAAAGCCTTCAATTTCATGACCCTTACTACCATGCGACACTCTTCCCAAGCGATCCCCGCACCAGAAATTACAGTTATGACGAAGACCAGAACGGGCGTTATCTGATTCGTTACGACGATGCAACGGACAGTGATATCGAAGCGGATTATTTCTTTGTGCATTTCAGCCTTCCGTGGGAAGAGCCTTTTACGGATGGCAAATTATACCTGCAAGGAGAGTTTACTTATGACAACTTTAACCGGCAAACGGAAATGCAATACAATCGGGAGACGTATACCTACGAATCGGTGCAACTGCTTAAGCAGGGTGCTTACAATTACCTATATCTATACGTTCCCAATGGAAGCACCAAAGGGGAAACCGGACCGGTGGAAGGGAATTATTAT
Source organism: Coprobacillus sp. CAG:698 (assembly GCA_963599995.1). Classification (GTDB taxonomy): domain Bacteria; phylum Bacteroidota; class Bacteroidia; order Bacteroidales; family Bacteroidaceae; genus Bacteroides. Next base: position 6,121 of record CAVCAX010000143.1, on the reverse strand, counting down.
GAGACAGAAAACGAATACCTGATCTTGGTATATGCACGCCCATTCGGCGAGCGGTACGACAAGCTGATAGGTATGCAGCAAGTCAGATTCAGGAATTAAGGAGCAGCAGAGGGAATGTCATAATACCTCAATAAAAAGATTCACGAGGGTATGTCAAAACTGAATTTTAGGAAAAGAAAACTTTCAATCTAAAAACTGACGCTCTATTCAACCATAAAAAGAGCCATATCATTACTCAAAAATAGAGTTGATATGGCTCTTTTATATCTATTGGTTACAATCTGTAACTTTTCAGAGTGGACATTTTAGTTTTGACACACCCTTGTGAATCTCTAAAAAGGAGTTTCGGCACCCTCCTTTACACTTTCCTCAATTCCCGATCTTGACAATCAGGCGAATATATCACTGCGCTCGATATAGGCTATCACATCCCCCTTGTTGAGGACAGCTCCTTGCTGAGCACAGACTTCGACGACACGACCTGTAAATCCGGTCAGTATTTTCTCGTATTCTCCCCACGGAGTAGAAAGGTAGCAAAATACTTCGTCATGCTGATATTTGCGTCCGATGAACGGTGCGGTGGATGGGCCTTCCACTGAAACCTCCCAAAGTATCTGCCCCTTGTCCGGTGCGATGACCGGATCTGCTTTGGCACGTTTCAGTTTTTTTATCTCTTCTTCCGAATACCCGTTCTTGACCATGGATGCATCCTTGGCACGTTGCAGTTCCTCTTCGAACCGTTTCTTGGCAACGCCGGATTTATAATCACGGTATTGCCGGTCATGCATGGCCAGTTCGAAAAGCTCCTCATCATCCGGCCCGTATTCCCAACCGTTTTCATCCATCTCCTTCTTATAGCTCTCCAAAGCGTCCGGATAGTTTTCCTGTGGATCGGTATCGACAAACTCGTACCCTTTAGCGTGTGCCAGTTCGATGATTTCCGGAGCGAGCTTACCCGGCAGACGGCCACTCTTACCCAAAATCATGTCCCACGTATGATTATCGATCATCGTCCAGCGTTCGTCACCTTTCACCTGTTGCATGAGGTTCATCAACGCCACATTCTTCACATACTGGCTGAATGGGGTCACCAACGGAGGATAACCGAGTTTAGGCCACACATACTCCACTTCATCAAAAAGCATCACCAGCAAGTCATCGATACTTAGTTCCGGCTCATCCTTACTCTTCAATATCATATTGATGCCGGCATGCACGCCTTTCAAATCGGCCATCATCGACCCCATCATGCCGCCGGGCAGTCCGCATTTCAGCAACAGAGAAGACGTATGCTTATTGGTGGCATCCATGAAATAGCCCAAAAAGTCGTCGATGAACTCCTGCGTCATGGCACGCGCTTTCATATAAGCCTTCATATTAATTTCGGGCACGTCATATCCTTTGTCCTTGAGCATGGCCTGCACGGATATTACATCCGGATGAACCTTTCCCCACGACATCGGCTCCATGGCCACATCAATAATATCGGCACCATTCTCGCAGACTTCAAGAATGGAAGCCATTGACAGTCCCGGTCCGCTATGCCCGTGATACTGGATGAGCACCTCGGGATGCCTGTCCTTAATGGCTTTCGTCAATCGCCCTAACATGCCGGGACGACCGATGCCTGCCATGTCTTTCAGACAGATTTCCGGAGCGCCCGCCTCTATCAGTTGATCGGCAATGCCGGTATAATATTCTACCGTGTGCACCGGAGAATGAGTGATGCAAAGAGTAGCCTGCGGAATCATACCGCCTTCAATGGCATACTTAATAGAGGGAATTATATTGCGCACCTCGTTCAGCCCGCAAAAAATCCTTGTAATGTCCACCCCTTGCGCATGCTTCACTTTATACATCAGCCGACGCACATCCGCAGGCACAGGATACATCCGCAATCCATTCAAACCCCGATCGAGCATGTGCGTCTGGATGCCGGCCTCATTAAAAGGTTTGGTAAATGCACGCACCGCCTTATTCGGATTTTCTCCATACAAAAGATTCACCTGTTCAAAAGCTCCTCCATTGGTTTCGACACGGGCAAAACAGCCCATTTCTATAATCAACGGAGCAATTCGCATTAACTGATCGACACGGGGTTGATACTTTCCGGACGATTGCCACATATCCCGGTAAACGAGACTGAATTTAATTTCCTTTTTCATTGCCGTAAGCCATAAAGTGATTTCACATAAAATTGGTTAACACATCTTCTTTTACAAATATATAGATTTATCTGACATAAAGACAACTTTATAGCAAGAAAAATAGGTCATACAGATATGTTATATATCATATTGTCACAAAAGTAAAGGAACGAAAAGGGTAGTTCCTCCTCGTTCCTTACGATCAAGTAGCAGTCATTTCATTTAAAACACGAATTTGATAATTACACGACCAATTGTCTTTCAATTTAAAACTACATCCAATTACATCTAAATTACATCTGATCGATGACACAACTACATCTGTTGATTATACGATTACATTGATTGCGCAATTGCATCTGCTGATTGCGCAATTGCATTTATCAACTACACAAATTGCACCTATTGACTGTACTATTACACCTGATTGATTACACAAAATCTTTCAGTTCCTGCTGCAGCCGTTGACGGGTGAAAAAGATGCGGCTCTTTACAGTCCCGAGCGGCAAACCGAGTTTCTCTGCTATTTCACGGTATTTAAACCCGGAGACATGCATTGAGAAAGGAATCTTATATTCTTTAGGTAGAGCATTTACCACACGATGCATCTCTTTGAGATCATAGGCGCCCTCGGTACTTTCAAAACCGGAGTCCTGCGGCAGATTCAAGTGATAAAGATTATCTGTCTGGTCCACAAAGGTCTGATCACGTACTATCTTGCGGTAATTATTAATAAAGATATTGCGCATGATGGTATACATCCATCCTTTGAAATTAGTATCCGGTATATATTTTTCCTCGTTATCCAAGGCTTTCAGTGATGTTTCCTGCAACAGATCATTCGCTTCCTCACGGTCAGCAGTCAGTTTATATGCAAAACGTAGCAACTCTTCCTGAACCCCAATCAAATCCTTTCTGAAACTTAAACTTTTCATATCTAATGGTTTTTACGGTTAATATTTCGTTCCCTTCTCGATGTTGCAAGTTTAAAGGTATTTTCAGACTCTGACAGGAGAAAAACCGTCTTTCTTGGGGGCAAAAACTATCAAATAACAGTTTTCGGGTGCTTTTTTGATAGTTCTCAGGTCGTATTCACGAAAATTATCAGCTGTTCTATTGCAGGAATAACGACTTTCGCCTACCTTTGGAATATTAATAACTCCGATAAATACCCAAAGTTATGACTTTATTAATCGTTTTAGGAATCGTCGTTGTACTTGGAATCATGATAGCCTCCATGTATAACACACTGGTGAAGTTAAGAAACAATCGTGAAAATGCATTTGCGGATATAGACGTACAGTTGAAACAGCGCCATGACCTCATCCCACAGTTGGTAGATACGGTCAAGGGATACGCCTCTCATGAGAAGGAGACGCTCGACCGGGTGATTCAGGCGCGCAACGGTGCCGTCAACGCCCGTACCATCGATGACAAGATCCATGCAGAGAATCAATTGTCCTCGGCCCTTGCCGGTTTGAAGATTACGCTCGAAGCGTATCCGGACCTGAAAGCCAATCAGAACTTTCTCCAATTGCAAGAAGAGATCTCGGATATAGAAAACAAGCTGGCTGCCGTGCGCCGTTATTTCAATTCGGCAACAAAAGAGTTGAATAATGCCGTTCAGACATTTCCTTCCAATCTGATTGCGGGCATGTTCGGTTTCCATAAAGAAATCATGTTCGACTTAGGAACAGAGCAACGCGCCAATCTGGAACAGGCTCCCAAAATCAATTTCTAAACTCCTAAATTCCTCACGGAAAAACAGATAAGCCATGCAATACGTCGGAATTCAAACACAGCAGAGCAGGAACAATGCCCGTTCTCTGTTTCTGCTGCTGCTCTTCCCTTGTCTGGTAGGAGCACTCTCCTATTTGTTCTGTTATCTGTTGGTGATGCTCACCCAAGAGCAATATGCAGACTACGACCGTATGGAGATGGTCAACGGAATATTCCTACAATCCATTCCTTATATAATAGGTGGTGTGACGATTTGGTTTATTATCGCCTATTTTGCCAATACCAGCATTATAAAAGCAGCTACAGGCGCCCAAACATTGGAGCGAAAAGACAACAAACGGGTATATAACCTGGTGGAAAACCTCTGTATGTCTCAGGGAATGAAAATGCCTAAGATAAACGTTATCAATGACTCTTCCCTGAATGCCTACGCCAGCGGCATCAACGAACGGACTTACACCGTGACCCTCTCCCGGGGGATCATCGACAAGCTGAATGACGAGGAACTGGAAGGTGTCATAGCCCACGAACTGACCCATATCCGCAATCGGGATGTCCGGTTGCTGATCGTCTCCATCGTATTTGTAGGCATCTTTTCGATGTTGGCACAGGTAGCCGTACGGTCTGTTTATTACAGTTCGCGGGTGCGTAGAAGCAGCAATAACAAAGGGAACGGAGCCATTGTGTTGATTCTGATTACGCTCATCGTTGCCGCCATCGGCTATTTCTTCTCGAGCCTCATGCGTTTTGCCATCTCCCGCAAACGCGAATACATGGCTGATGCCGGTGCTGCGGAAATGACGAAGAACCCGCTCGCCCTTGCCAGTGCCCTACGCAAAATCTCCGCAGATCCGGATATAGAGGCTGTGACACGGGAAGATGTGGCGCAACTCTTCATCGAACATCCCGGGAAACAGGCTAAAAGCGGTTTCAGCGGACTTAGCGGATTATTTGCAACCCACCCTCCCATTCAAAAAAGGATTGCAATACTGGAACAGTTCTGAGTCCAAACACGATTGACAATATTCTCAATAGTTGTAAGCATAGTATATACGCTGCGTATGCACTATGCTTACATTGTATCTGCACCATACATACCTCATACTTTTTTACTTATCCGATAAACAGCAGAGGCATCAACGAAAAAGATATTTTTAAATTCATCATCTCCTATTTCATTACGATAATATTCACCACTTGCTCGAAAACTAATTTTAGGGGAAAGATTCCAAGCTATATCAATCTTATTAGAAAGCTTCTTGCTGGAAAACAGACTATTTTTATTGACGTTTAAAGATGTTGAAGAATATCTGATACTATAGTTCCAATCCAGTTTATCACTCAATTTACCATTTAATTTGCCAAGCAAAGAAAATAATCTGGTCTCAAAAGGCATTAAAATACATTTTACTAAATTGTGCATAATATGTGCTCCCACAATTGATTGGTGCTAAACAAATGTGAGCGATTATCCAACGTGCGTTCAGTTGCTAATGAAGGAACTGACGGTAATGAGACATCAATATTCTACCTGATTAAATATTCCACGAGCAGTAACCGTTTCACATTTGCGTGACAAGTCGTGCCTCCTATTATTGCTTTTCGATGCAACATGCGGATGTTGCTGATAGTTAAGCTTTTATCTTTAAAACGGTACAACCACCTTTTTTACAAGTGCAGAGGAAGTGGGCGACAAATGCAATGTGTTTATTCTCAATATCTTAACGATAAAGTTGTACCGTTTCTTTTTAGTCTCCAATTGTAGTTTTCAGGAAACAAGTGCAAAGCACTGAATCTGAAAAAGTTCCAACTCTTGTGTTACAGAACGCTTATCTTCGGGTGCAAATGTACGACTTATCTTGGAATAGGTCGCAATTTATATCTTGAAAGATCTTATTTGTTTTGTTTTAGTTATTGATATTCAGAATATAATCATTATATTTGCACATAATATTAGTGGTGTTATTATGTGCAATATTAGATATTACATAGATGAAACAGCTACATACTTCAGTAAGATGTTAGGTGAAGATGTAGCTTTAGTACCAGCAAATAAAGATTTGTTGGGAGGGCTTCCTATGAATGTGTCTTCCAACTTTTCTTTTTATGAGGGGCATGTTTTGGGACAAAACGTATTGTTAGCTTACATAAAGGATGGTGACTCTGTACCACCTGCACAGATGAAGAAGCTGTTGGATATTATACATAGACAATCAAAACTTGTAGTTATATTA
>CAVCAX010000142.1:0-5114 GCA_963599995.1 Coprobacillus sp. CAG:698 | reverse complement strand
TGCAATAATGGTAGCCGTAAGCGGCTTTTTGTTTTCTTGTGGTGACAAGATGAATAAGAATACCGGTTCGTTAGAGTTCGATAGTATACAGGTAAATGAAACCGCACATCTCTTTGGAGATACAGCCAAACCGGCCTGCAACCTTGTGATTGATTTTACTTATCCGGTCAAAGCATCGGATGAATTGCTGAAAGATACACTGAACAAATACTTCATATCTGCCTGCTTCGGTGAAAAATACATGGGAGAGAAACCGGGAGATGTAGTGAGGCAGTATACGGAAACCTACATCCGGGAATATCGCCGTGACCTGGAACCGATGTATCTGGAAGATGAAAAGGATAAAGAAGACGAATCGTCTATAGGTGCATGGTACTCTTATTATAAAGGTATAGAAAGCTATGTACAGTTGTATGAAAAGAACCTGCTTGTATACCGCATAGATTACAACGAATATACCGGCGGTGCACACGGAATCTATATGACTACGTTCCTCAACATGGATCTCGGACTGATGCGTCCGTTGCGTCTGGACGATGTCTTCGTGGGAGAATATCAGGAGGCCCTTACCGACCTGATCTGGAATCAGCTCATGGCAGACAACAAAGCTACGACACGTGCCGAACTGGAGGATATGGGATATGGTTCGACAGGCGAGATCACCCCGACGGAGAATTTCTACCTCGACAAAGACGGCATTACATTCTATTATAATGTATATGACATTACCCCGTATGCAATGGGGTCGGTTACAGTATCCATACCGTTCCGGATGTTGGAACACCTGTTGGGCAGCAACCCGGTCATCGGAGAGTTGAAAAATTGAAACCATAGCCGATAACTCATCTATTCATAACCTATAACTCAATTATATTTTATAAGAAGTGGAAATCATACTCAAATCTTTTCCCGATCTCACGGAAGAACAGCGCAGACTGGAATGCCAAGATAAACGTCATTTCACGCAAAGACATCGAGAATCTGTACGAACATCACGTGCTGCATTCGCTCGGCATCGCCAAAGTAATCAATTTCCGCCCCGGAACCCACATTATGGACTTGGGTACGGGAGGAGGGTTTCCGGGTATCCCATTAGCCATACTCTTTCCGGAAGTAAAATTCCACCTCGTTGACAGCATCGGCAAAAAGGTACGTGTGGCTACTGAGGTGGCCAACGCCATCGGACTGAAAAATGTCACTTTCCGCCATGCACGCGCCGAAGAAGAAAAACAGTTGTTCGACTTTGTCGTAAGCCGTGCCGTCATGCCGTTGGGCGATCTGATCAAAATCATCAGGAAAAACATCTCTCCCCGACAACAGAATGCACTGCCCAATGGCTTGATCTGTCTCAAAGGCGGAGAACTTGAACATGAAGCAATGCCTTTCAAGCATAAGACGACCCTGCACAACTTAAGCGAGGATTTTGAGGAGGAATTCTTCCAAACTAAAAAAGTGGTATATGTAACCGTATAACAAGAATGCGTAATATCAAAAAGCCATGAAAATAAAAAGATTTGAATTTAATATGTTTCCCGTGAACTGCTACGTGCTGTGGGACGAAACCAAAGAAGCGGCAGTGATTGACCCGGGATGTTTTTATGAAGAAGAAAAGCAGGCCTTGAAAAACTTCATCATCACCAACGGACTGACTGTGAAACATTTATTAAACACTCACCTACATCTGGATCATATCTTCGGAAATCCGTTTATGCTGAAAGAATTCGGGATTTCTGCTGAAGCCAACCAGGCAGATGAGTACTGGATAGAAGAAGCGCCCAAGCAGAGCCGTATGTTCGGATTCCAGTTGCAGGAACCTCTTGTCCCGTTGGGGAAATACCTCTACGATGGAGACATCATCACGTTTGGCAACACCTCGCTGGAAGCGATTCATGTGCCCGGACACTCACCGGGCAGCCTGGTGTATTATTGCAAGGCAGAGCATTGTATGTTTTCGGGTGATGTGTTGTTTCAAGGAAGCATCGGACGCGCCGATTTGGCAGGAGGGAATTTCGATGAGCTGATAGAGCACATCTGCAGCCGTCTGTTCACACTCCCCAATGAAACGGTGGTCTATCCGGGTCACGGCGCCCCTACCACCATCGGAATGGAAAAGGTAGAGAATCCTTTCTTCCGCTAAGCAAAGCGTTTTCTCTTAAGCGAAGCGCTTCTCCGCATACACACCGGATGATTGTAAATGCATTTGGAACACTTAAAAACTAATGAATATGAAAACCGATTTATTTGCCAACCGCCACATAGGCATCAGTGAGGAAGACATACAAGTGATGCTCCGCAAGATTGGTGTAGCCACTCTTGATGAGCTGATAGACAAGACAATACCTGAGAATATCCGCCTGAAGGAACCGTTGGCATTGCCACCTGCCATGACGGAATATGAGTTCGGCAACCACATCGCCCGACTGGCAAGCAAAAACAAACTGTATGCCACATACATCGGAATGGGATGGTACAACACCATTACCCCTGCCGTCATTCAAAGAAATGTATTTGAAAATCCGGTGTGGTATACCTCTTATACCCCTTATCAGACGGAAGTGTCGCAAGGACGTCTTGAAGCTCTTATGAACTTCCAGACAGCCGTTTGTGATCTTACCGCCATGCCACTGGCCAACTGCTCTCTGCTGGACGAAGCCACGGCTGCGGCAGAAGCGGTGACGATGATGTATGCGCTCCGTCCGCGCGATAAACAGAAAGCGGGGGCCAACGTCGTGTTTGTCGATGAGAACATCTTCCCACAGACATTGGCCGTAATGACCACGCGCGCCATTCCTCAAGGTATCGAGTTGCGTATGGGGAAATACGCAGAATTCGAGCCGACTCCGGAAGTGTTTGCCTGCGTCATTCAATACCCCAATGCCGACGGAAGCATCGAGGATTACCGGACATTCACGGAGAAAGCACATGAAGCCGGTTGTAAAGTGGCTGTGGCAGCCGATCTGCTAAGCCTTGCAATGATAGTTCCTCCCGGCGAATGGGGAGCGGATATTGTATTCGGTACCACTCAGCGGTTTGGTACGCCGCTATTCTATGGCGGACCATCGGCGGCATATTTTGCCACCCGTGACGAGTTTAAGCGCAATATGCCGGGACGTATCATCGGATGGTCGAAAGATAAATACGGAAAGCTGTGTTATCGCATGGCGCTCCAAACGCGTGAGCAGCACATCAAACGCGAAAAAGCGACTTCGAACATCTGTACCGCCCAGGCATTATTAGCTACCATGGCAGGATTCTATGCGGTCTATCACGGACAGGAGGGTATTATCGGAATCGCTTCACGCATCCATGACATCACTGTTTTCCTGGAGAAAGCGATAAATAAGTTGGGATACAGACAGGTGAACAGGCATTATTTCGACACTCTCCGTTTTGTCCTGCCCGATAATGTTTCCGCTCAGCAGATACGGACCATCGCTCTCAGCAAGGAGGTGAACCTGCGCTATTTCGACAACGGTGATGTCGGCTTCAGCATCGATGAAACCACCGACACGGCTGCTGCCGGTATGTTGTTGTCCATCTTTGCCATTGCTGCAGAGAAAGATTATCAGAAGATAACCGTGATACCGGAAGCTGCCGCCCTGCCGAAAGAGCTGAAGCGGCAAAGCGCGTTTCTGACTCACGAGGTATTCAACAAATACCACACCGAAACAGAGATGATGCGCTACATAAAGCGGCTGGACCGTAAGGATATTTCACTGACACACTCGATGATTCCATTGGGGTCGTGTACCATGAAGCTTAATGCTGCTGCCGAGATGTTGCCGCTAAGCCGTCCGGAGTTTATGGGTATGCATCCATTGGTGCCCGAGGACCAGGCTGAGGGGTATCGCATGTTGATAGAAAACCTCAGCGAACGGCTGAAAGTCATAACCGGATTTGCCGGTGTCAGCCTCCAACCGAATTCCGGTGCGGCAGGAGAATATACGGGACTTCGGGTTATCCGCAGCTATCTCGAGAGTATCGGACAGGGACACCGCAACAAGATACTGATTCCCGCATCGGCTCACGGCACCAATCCGGCATCGGCTATCCAGGCGGGATTCGTAACCGTCACCTGTGCCTGCGACGGGCATGGAAACGTAGACATGGACGATCTTCGCGCCAAAGCCGAAGAGAACAAGGAGGATCTGGCTGCACTGATGATCACCTACCCTTCCACGCATGGTATCTTTGAAACGGAAATCGTAGAAATCTGTCGTATCATTCATGCGTGTGGCGCACAGGTATATATGGACGGTGCCAATATGAATGCTCAGGTGGGGCTGACCAATCCGGGCTTTATCGGTGCCGATGTCTGCCATCTGAATCTGCATAAGACCTTCGCTTCTCCTCATGGCGGCGGTGGTCCGGGTGTAGGTCCGATATGCGTGGCCGGACATCTGGTTCCTTTCCTTCCGGGGCATGGATTGTTTGGCAATCCGATGAACGAGGTATCCTCTGCTCCTTACGGAAGTGCGGGGATATTGCCGATTACCTACGGATACATCTGCATGATGGGTGCCGAGGGTCTGGCAATGGCTACCAAAGCAGCGATTCTTAATGCAAACTATTTAGCGGCCTGTCTGAAAGATACTTATGGTATTGTATACAGAGGAGCCAACGGCTTTGTGGGCCATGAAATGATATTGGAATGCCGCAAAATACACGAAGAAACGGGTATCAGTGAAAATGACATTGCCAAGCGTCTCATGGATTACGGTTATCATGCTCCTACCCTCTCTTTCCCTGTTCACGGCACGCTGATGATTGAACCTACCGAAAGTGAAAGCCTGTGGGAACTGGATAATTTCATTACGGTAATGCAGACTATCTGGCAGGAAATACAGGAAGTGAAAAACGGCGAGGCAGACAAGGATGATAATGTATTGGTGAACGCTCCACATCCCGAATACGAGGTAGTAAGCGATAAGTGGGAACACTGCTATACCCGCGAAAAAGCTGCTTATCCGATAGAAAGTGTACGGGAAAACAAATTCTGGACAAATGTGGCGCGTGTAGACAATACATTGGGAGACAGAAAACTATTGCCTACCCGATATGGCAGCTTCGAATAGGATGCGGCAACTTCGGAATAGGCCATTTTCAAATAGGAC
>CAVCAX010000141.1:0-6768 GCA_963599995.1 Coprobacillus sp. CAG:698 | reverse complement strand
CTATGAAAAAAGTTCATTTAATTGTATTCTTATCTATCTTGCTTGTTTCGTGCAGAAATAAAGAGGCGGTTACTGATTCTTCTCCTTTTTCTCCGGTTGACTATGTAAATCCGTTAGTCGGAACGCAATCCAAATTTACATTATCTACAGGGAATACCTATCCGGCCGTTGCATTGCCTTGGGGAATGAACTTCTGGACACCGCAAACGGGAGATATGGGGCATGGGTGGACTTATTGCTATACCGATGATAAGATAAAGGGATTTAAGCAGACGCATCAGCCCAGTCCATGGATTAATGATTACGGGCAATTTTCTTTGATGCCGGTGACCGGTGGTAAAAAGTTCCTGCAAAACGAGAGGAGCAGCTGGTTCTCTCATAAGGCAGAGACGGCAAGACCTTATTATTATAGTGTATATCTGGCCGATCATGATGTAAAGACAGAACTCACCCCAACAGAACGTTCAGCTTGCTTCCGGTTTACTTTTCCGGAAAGCGAAGATTCGTATATCGTGGTAGATGCCTTTGATAACGGTTCTTTTATCCGGATAGACAAGGAGCATAACACGGTGACCGGCTACACGACGAAGAATAGCGGAGGGGTACCGGATAATTTCAAGAATTATTTCGTGATGAAATTCGATAAACCTTTCGTCACGGCAGAAGTATGGAGTGGAGACAAAATTATAGAAGGTAAAAAAGAGGTAAAGGATAACCATGTCGGGGCTGTATTGGGATTCAGGACAACAAAAGGTGAAAAGATTGGTGTGAAGGTAAGCTCTTCTTTTATTAATGAAGAGCAGGCCTGGTTGAATTTGGAAGAAATAGGTAATAAAGATTTTGATGAGGTAAAAGAGACAGCCCGGAATGCCTGGAATGAGGTTATGAACAAAGTAAGAGTAGAGGGCGGTACGGATGAGCAACTTCGTACATTCTACTCTTGCTTGTATCGTTCTTTGTTGTTTCCACGTAAGTTTTATGAAATAGATAAAGCCGGAAATACGGTTCATTACAGTCCTTACAACGGTGAAGTGAAGAGTGGGTATATGTATACGGACACCGGTTTTTGGGATACGTTCCGCGCTTTATTCCCTTTCTTGAATCTGATGTATCCTTCTGTCAACAAGGAAATTCAGGAAGGACTGGCAAACTGCTATAAAGAAAGCGGATTTTTACCCGAATGGGCGAGCCCGGGACATCGTCATTGCATGGTGGGTAATAACTCGGCTTCTGTGGTGGCCGATGCCTATCTGAAAGGATGCCGGACGGAGGAGATCGGACTGTTATATGAAGCCGTTCTGCATGGGGCGAATCATGTGCATCCTCAAATTCCTTCAACCGGAAGATTAGGATATGAATATTACAATCAGTTAGGGTATGTGCCTTATAATGTAGGTATTAATGAAAATGTGGCCCGCACCTTGGAGTATGCATACGATGATTGGTGTATCATGAAGCTGGCGCAACAACTGAACCGGTCACAGGAGGAAATCGACCTTTACCGGGAAAGAAGCCGGAACTACCGGTTTGTTTTTGATAAAGAGAGTAAACTGATGTGCGGCAAGAACGAAGACGGTACGTTTCAGTCTCCTTTCAGTCCGTATAAATGGGGAGATGCCTTTACGGAAGGGAATAGCTGGCATTATACCTGGTGTGTATTTCACGATGTACAAGGACTTATCGACCTGATGGGAGGAAAGGAAGATTTTGTGTCCATGCTGGATTCCGTGTTTGTGGTTCCTCCTATCTACGATGACAGCTATTACGGGCAGTGCATCCACGAGATAAAAGAGATGCAGATCATGAACATGGGTAATTATGCACATGGCAACCAACCGATTCAGCACATGATTTATCTCTATAATTATGCAGGACAACCTTGGAAAGCGCAATATTGGTTGAGAGAGGTGATGGATAAGCTGTATACCCCTTATCCGGACGGATACTGTGGAGATGAAGATAACGGTCAGACTTCCGCTTGGTATATATTCTCAGCATTGGGCTTTTATCCGGTATGTCCGGGTTCCGGTGAGTATGTTATGGGAGCCCCTCTCTTTAAAAAAGCAATTCTTACGCTGGAAAATGGAAAGCAGGTGATTTTGAATGCGCCCGACAACACAAATGACAATCGATATATACATTCCTTGAAAATGAATGGCAAGGAATATAACCACAACTGGCTGAAACATGAAGAATTGATGAACGGTGCTGTCCTTGATTTCAGTATGAGTGCAACGCCTAATACGCAGCGGGGAGTAAATGATGAAGATTTCCCTTATTCTTTGACTAACGAAATCAAATAAGAAACATAGATGAATTTACAGAAGTTTTTATTATTAAGCAGTATCGTGTGCGTGTGCGGGTGCACCGGTGCAGACAAGGGAGTGATAAATCCGGTAGCTTTTGTAGACCCTTACATCGGAACCGGAGGGCACGGACATACATTCCTGGGAGTTACCGCTCCTTTCGGAGCCGTACAGATAGGTCCTAATAATATCAATAAAGGATGGGACTGGTGTTCGGGATACCATTATTCCGACTCCATCGTGATAGGCTTTTCACATCTCCATCTTAACGGGACGGGTTGTAGTGACACCGGTGATATTCTGTTCATGCCATACACAGGTAAGGCACGTACACAACCGGGGACACAGCAGGATCCTTTGTCCGGTTATGCCTCTTATTATTCGAAAGATGACGAGCAGGCATTGCCTGGGTATTATGAAGTATTTCTGAAAACTCACAATACAAAAGTGGAGCTTACTGCTTCGGATCGGGTGGCTTTTCATCGCTATACCTTTCCGAAAGGTATGGAAAAATATGTGATGATAAATTTGAAGGATGCAAACGGGGATGATCGTCCGACAGATACATATCTGGAGCAAATCAATGATACGGTCATCAGAGGTTACCGGCATTCAACAGGCTGGTCGAAGAAACAGCAAATTTATTTTTCCGCAGTTTTCTCCCAACCGGTACAACTGACTTTGTATCATGATTCGGTGCAAGTAACCGGAAACAGTCTTCAGGGATTGGATGTGAAAGGAAATGTAGCTGTTGCACCTTCGGTGGAGGAATTAGCTGTGAAAGTCGGTATATCTCCCGTGAGTGTGGAAAATGCAATGGATAATATCAGACAGGAAATAAAGGACTGGAATTTCGAACATGTTGTTGATGAAACAACCGGTAAATGGAATACGGAATTATCGAAGTTACAGGTGGAAACTACCGATACGGTGGCAAAGCGTATCTTCTATACGGCTCTGTATCACGCCTTTATGCAACCGATCATGTTTAATGATTGCAATGGAGAGTACCGCGGAACCGATAAGAATATATATGGCGATCCGGGCTTTACCAATTATACTGTATTTTCTTTGTGGGACACTTATCGTGCAGCTCATCCTTTGTACACACTGGTACAACCATACCGTGTTCCCGACTTTATCAATTCGATGCTTGCCATTTTCGAACAGCAGGGACGTTTGCCTGTATGGCATCTATACGGATCGGACACGAACGAGATGATTGGTATTCAGTCGGTTCCGGTGATTGCGGATGCGATAATGAAAAATATCAAAGGATTCAATTACGAACGGGCCTATCAGGCAATGAAAGCCTCTATGATGTCCGATTATAAAGGGTTGTCGTACGTAACGAATTTGGAATATATTCCGGCAGACAAAGAGAATGAATCGGTAGCCAAAGGACTGGAATATGCCATTGCCGATTGGGGAGTGGCACAGGTTGCACGGAAATTAGGTAAGACGGAAGATTATGAGTATTTCTCCAAAAGGGCTTTGGCTTATCAGAACTACTGGGATAAAGATACGCACTTCTTTAGAGGAAAAAATCAGGACGGCTCATGGGTGACCCCGTTCAATCCGGTACACTCCACTCATCGCAACGATCCCTACTGCGAAGGGAACGGCTGGCAATATACTTGGTTGGTACCTCACGATGTCGAAGGTCTGATATCTTTGTTTGGAAGTAAGGAAGCGTTTGTTTCAAAGTTAGACAGCCTGTTTCTTGTGAATGAAGATTTGGGAGATGCGGCTTCTCCGGATATTTCCGGATTGATCGGGCAGTATGCTCATGGTAATGAACCGGGACACCATACGGTATATCTTTATTCCTTTGCCGGTCAGCAATGGAAAACGGCGGAGAAGGTGGATTACATCCTGTCGCACATGTACAGCGACTTGCCGGACGGGTTGCAAGGTAATGAGGATTGTGGGCAGATGTCCTCCTGGTATGTCCTCTCTGCATTAGGATTTTATCCGGTTAATCCGTCTGACGGTATGTACATTTTCGGTCGACCTATATTCGATAAGGCTGTATTGAAATTGCCGGAAAACAAGGTTTTTGAGATTCGTACAAACAATAATTCGGCAGAGAATAAGTATATACAGTCTATAGAACTGAACGGACAGCCTTATAATAAACTTTATATCTCTCACGCAGATATAATGGCTGGAGGCACATTGGTCTTTACGATGGGGAATCTGCCGAATGAACAGTTCGGAAAGTAGAACTCCTATGAGTTGATGCTGCTTTTTGCAGACTTTTATATTGAAAATGAAAATCACATGAATTAAATCTATTATAATTATGAAACATCTTAATTTAAAACTAATGCTTCTGCTATTGTTGCAGTTTGGCATAGTGAATGCTCAAAATCAAAAGGTGAAGGGGGTTGTGAAGGATACATCCGGTGAGCCATTGATAGGGGTGAACGTTTTGTTGAAAGGTAGTACTGTCGGTGCGATTACAGACATAGACGGTACTTTTGACTTGGCTGTGAATGGTGATAAGAGTGTATTGGTCTTTTCCTTTGTCGGTTTTGAGAAAAAGGAAGTACCGGTGAAAGGACGTAGCTTTCTGACAGTTACCCTTACGGAAGATAATACGCAATTGGAAGAAGTGGTTGTCGTGGGGTACGGAACTCAAAAACGGCAGGAGATAACCGGTTCTGTTGCATCTGTCAGCCGAAAAGAGATAATGACCGTAAACACTGCTAACATGACCAGTGCGCTTCAAGGTAAAATTCCGGGATTGAACATCAAGCAGAATACGGGTGAACCGGGTACTTATGACAACAGCTTTAATATTCGTGGTCTGGGTGCTCCGATGGTGATTGTCGATGGAATCCCCCGCGATAATTTCGACCGTATCGATCCAAACGAAATTGAATCGGTTTCGGTACTTAAAGATGCTACGGCAGCTGTATACGGTGTGCGTGCTGCCAATGGTGTAATTTTGGTGACTACCCGTAAAGGATCAAAGGGAAAGACCGAGATAAATATGAATGCTTCATACGGTATACAAGGCATCACGAAGTATCCTAAGTCAGTGGATGCTTATGGATATATGGAGTTGTATAATGAAGCAATGGCTAATAGAGGTGAGACAACTCCGACTTACTCTTCGGATTTGGTAACTTCGGGATCTCCTTACGCCAATGTCAATTGGTATGATGAAATTGTAAGAAAGAGTGTTCCTCAATATCAAGTTAATCTTACAGCTTCCGGAGGTACGGACAGAATCCAATTCTTCAATAGCATCGGCTATTATTCGGAAGAAGGGTTGTGGAAATCAAAATCCCTGAATTACGAACGGTTTAATTTACGTTCGAATATAACAGCTCAGATTACCGATCAGCTTACGGCTGAATTTCAGATCGGTGGCTTTTTCGATACCAAAAACGCACCTCCTTATGATCCGGCAGATATTCTGAAGGCCATTGGTGCGCAAGTTCCTATTTATGAAATTTATGCGAATGGCAATCCGGATTATTTAGGAAAGCAATACAATGATGATAATAATGCGTTAATAAAAAGTTCGAATGACTATTCCGGATATCGTAAAACGAACAATACGCAAGTACAGGTAACTGCTTCACTTCGTTGGGATATTCCTTTCGTGAAGGGGTTATGGGCCAAAGCCCTTGTCGCTTACGATCCGAAATTCTATAAGTCCAAACTTTTCAGTAAACAGTATCGGACTTATCAGTATAATAAAGCTACTGATACCTATTCGGTTGCAAACACATCGGCTATGTCAAGCGTAACGGAGTGGAGAAGTGATAGTGCAACTCCCACCACCCAGCTTTCTTTAAATTATGAAAATAAGTTTAAGAATAAGCACAATGTGAAAGGTTTGCTTTTGTTTGAGACTCGAAAATGGCAAACTTCCGATTTGAGTGGAAACCGGAATACCTTGATGGATGCCGTCGATCAGATATATGCCGGATTGATAGACGATGCCCGTAGCATAAACGGTAGTGCCGATAGAAATGCGAATGTCGGATTGGTGGGACGTTTTGACTATGACTATTTGTCTAAATATCTGGTGCAGGCCAGTTTCAGATATGATGGTTCTTCCAAATTCTACAATAAGAAATGGGGTTTTTTCCCTTCTTTGTCTTTGGGTTGGAGAATCTCGGAAGAGAGCTTCTTTAAAGATAATATCTCTTTTGTCGACAACTTGAAAATAAGGGCCTCTATCGGTCGTATGGGAGATGACAATGTGGAACCCTATTTATGGATGATGGCTTTTAATTATCCGGGTGATGACAGTTATATCTTGGGTGACGGTTCTTTAATACCGGGAGTCGGTGTTCCGCAAATTCCGAATGTGAATGCCACCTGGTATACGTCTACTACCAAGAACTTGGGTATCGATTTAAGCTTGTGGAATGCAGCATTGACGGTTGAGTTCGACCTTTTCCGCCGTGACCGTGATGGATTGTTGGCAAACCGTATTGTA
>CAVCAX010000140.1:5758-6623 GCA_963599995.1 Coprobacillus sp. CAG:698 | reverse complement strand
AATAAAGACCATAACGGGAAATGTGAAAAGTGATAGTGGAGAGCCGTTGGTAGGAGTTTCTATCAAGGCAAATGATGCAAACATGGGTTCGTCTGTCGGGTCGATTACCGATTTGGACGGTAATTACTCGATCCGGGTAACTTCGAAGACGGAACTAACATTCAGTTATATTGGTTTTAAAGCACAAACGATAGTTGTAGGCAATCGGGCAGTCATTAATATTACGATGGTTGAAGAGACGCAAATGCTGGATGATTTTGTAGTGATCGGCTATGGAAAAGTGAAAAAAAGTGATATAACCGGAGCTGTTTCTTCGGTTAAGGTAAAAGATATGGAAAATACGGCCAGTGCTGGTATTGAGTCGGCCCTGCAAGGAAAAGTTCCGGGTATGCTTGTTACGAAATCGAGTGGAGAACCTGGTGCAACAGCCGATATCCGTCTTCGCGGTGTTGGTTCATTTAATAGTTCGGGGCCACTTTGGATAATTGATGGAGTACCTCAAAATCCGGGAGCTGAATTCAATATGAATGATGCCGAATCAGTAGAAATACTTAGAGACGGTTCTGCTGCTGCCATCTATGGAGCGCAGGCTGCAAATGGAGTAATCCTTGTGACAACGAAACGGGGTAAAAAGGGAGAATCTAAAATAAGCTTTAATTCTTATGTCGGCCTTAATACTCCTACAAAAATGCCCGATGTACTTAGCACAAGGCAACTGAAGGAGTTGAGATTGGAAGATTTTCGGGGACAAGGAGCAATGACAGAAGCTGAAATGTTGGCCTTTCCAAGTCAATATAGCAGCAACAGTGGTAAGAACATCATGGCCTATGCATTGGATTATGACCTGACCAATGTCGATTATAAT
>CAVCAX010000140.1:3128-5681 GCA_963599995.1 Coprobacillus sp. CAG:698 | reverse complement strand
TTCATTCCGTCTTAACTCTGAAATAAAATTGAATAAATGGGCTACGTTCGGTGAGAATATGCAAATTCTTCATGTCAATAGAAAGAAAAATTCAAATTCGAATTACCTCGTCAGTTACATGCGTACCGTGCCTTTCATGATGCCCTATGACAGTACTAATCAGCCTGGGGGATATGGGTATTTCCCAAAGACGAATGCTGATGGAAGCCCTATCATAGACCCTATATCAGGGAAAGAGACAAGTATAGAAAATATGCTTGCTGCGTATGATGGACGTAACCTGTTGGCGTATGAAGAGACTGCAGACAACAGGGCGAAGGATTTCAAAGTAAACGGAAATATCTATTTGAAGTTGCAACCGATAAAAGATCTGACTATTACAGCAACGATGTTTGGTGGCTTTTTTGCAGCCGATAGCCGCCAGGAAGCCGGACAATATCAATATGCAGCTGAGAGTAAACTATATTCATCCATGTATCAGGCTGTTTCAAGAGGATATTCGTTGGGAGGAAATCTCGTTGCCAATTATAATAAGACTTTCAATGACATACATTCCCTTGCTTTGATGGTCGGTATGGAATGCGAAAAATCATATTCTACCGGTGTAAACGTCAGTGCTAAAAATATGATCGGCGATATTTACCGTGCATCTTTGGCAGATGCTGTAAACCGGCAGGCGGGAGATACTTATTCGAATGGTGCTTATTTGTCGTATTTCGGACGTGTGAACTATAGCTTGATGGATAAATATATATTCATGGCGATGATCAGACGTGATGGTTATGACCGTTTTGGACCAGAAAACCGTTGGGGAAATTTCCCTTCCTTTTCGGGAGCATGGCGGATCAGTAATGAGAATTTTATAAAAGATAACCAGTCTTTTTCATGGTTGTCTGATCTGAAGCTCAGAGCATCTTGGGGGCTTTTAGGGAACATGGGCGGTATACAACAATTCCTTTATACTGCCAACTATATAACTCCGAATGCCAACTATGCATTGGGAAGCACAGGTGCTGATGGAAATCAGACATCTGTAACAGGGCTTCGCCTTGATAAATTACCCAATCATAAAATCAAATGGGAGGAAATCTCAACAATCAACCTCGGACTCGATTTGGGAGCATTTAACAATGCTCTGCAGTTTACATTTGACTGGTATATAAAGAATACTTCAAATGCCTTGTTCAAGAGTTCACTGCCGGCAATGGCTGGATTGGGTACTAATCTGCAGGACGTATTTTATACTTTCAATGTTGGAAAAATCAGAAATACCGGTTTTGATGTAGAAGTTAATTATCGTAATAGGATAGGAAAGGAACTCAATTACTCTGTTGGCGCCAATTTGGGCTATGTACGTAATGAGGTAAAGAATACAGATGGAAGTAATGCTGTTTTATATTCAGACCGGAAGGTTTTGGGTAATCAGAATGTATCCGTCACACAAGTAGGACTCCCTATCGGTTCATTTTTGGGATACGATGTGGTAGGTGTATTCCAAACACAGGAAGAAGTGGATGAATACAATAGAAAGGCACAGGAGAATGGGTACAGTTATTACCAACAGACAGGAACTGGTCCTGGCGACTTGATATTCAGGGATGTAAATAATGACGGGCATATAACTTCCGATGATATAGTACATATTGGTGATCCGTGGCCGGACTTTACTTATGGATTCCATATTGATCTGAATTATAAATGGTTTGATTTTAATGTCCTGTTTCAAGGAGTTCAAGGCAATGATATTTTCAATAACTTCCGTCAGGTGACTCATTCATTGTATAATGACTATAATACAACTACTTATGCACTGAACAGATGGACTGGCCCTGGAAGTACGAATAAAAACTTCAGAAGCTCTACCAGTGACCCGAATAATAATAAGAGTTCCGTTTCTACATGGTACATAGAGGATGGATCTTATTTGAGAATGAAAAATATTCAAATTGGATTTACATTACCACAGCAATGGCTGACCAAGTGTGCTATATCCAAACTTCGTATTTATGCTTCTGCACAGAACTTGCTGACATTTACTAAATATGAAGGGTTTGATCCGGAGTTTTCGGCCTCGCAGAATACTGCATTTGGCATAGATACAGGTAATTATCCGCAGTATAAAACATTCTTATTCGGTCTGCAGATAGATTTCTAAATGTGGGAAATGATGAAAACTATTTTATAATCAGAAAAACGAAAACATATTATGAAATATATAAAATTGATACTGTGCATCGTCGCCTTCGGATATTTTACATCATGTGAAAACTTTGTAGATGTCGAAAATTATGGAGGTATTCCGTCCGATGATCTTATAAACAGTGTTGAAAATGCTCAGACGGCTCTTAATGGAGCTTATAACGGACTATACGGAGAGTGGTTGTTTTTTTATGGAATATATTACTATACATGCTTTGCTACCGGCGAGCTTGAATTCAGGGCGACTTTGGAAGATGTAAAACCAATGGTAAATTTTAGCTATTTTGATGGTTCCAGCGCGATTTATTGTTTTTGGAAAAATCTTTATTCTATCATTTCCAGATCTAATGATGT
>CAVCAX010000140.1:989-3118 GCA_963599995.1 Coprobacillus sp. CAG:698 | reverse complement strand
ATTCATTGAGAAATAGCGGTACGCTGACTCAGGCTGAAAATCAGGAATTGGACAAGATGATCGGGGAATGTAATTTCCTCCGCGGTTTTGCTTATCTGTATTTAACTCGTTCATTTGGAGATAAATTGCCGTCGCATCCACAGTATGATCCCAATGGTTTGGGAGTGCCTATAATAGATACATTGATTGTTTCGAGGGAGCAGTTAATGATACCCCGCAATACTTTAAGTGAGTGTTGGGATGAAATAATTGACAATTTTGAGACAGCATACAACCGTTTGCCGACTTCATGGCAAACAGCAAAATTGGGAGCAGCCACCAAAGGTGCGGCCGCTGGATATTTGGGGCAGGTGTATATGTATCTCGAAGATTACGAGAAAGCGAAAGAATGGTTTGTTAAAGCAATGGAGTGTGGAAATCAGACCGGTGGAGAGTATGAGTTAACTAAAGAATATGCATGGAACTTTGATTTCAACCATGAGAATAATTCAGAATCGATCTTTGAAATACAGTTCCAGACTGTAAATGACGATACGAAAGCTGGTTCTTACTTATGGAGACGCTTAGGGCCTGACGGTGTCGGTCGTGGTTTTGGTATTGTAAATGTATCAATGGATTGGGTGAATAAATACAATACGGGATACGAGATCACTCAGGAAATGTACGACAAATATATTTCATTGTCTTCTAATAGCGAAACCAATATTGTACTACGGGAGTTGATGAAAGTATATGGACATGCGAAAGGAACGCAGGTCTTTTCAGCAGAAGAGTTTTTCAACCTTTATACAGGCGACTGGGATGCTTTGGGGAATGACATAAATACAGTGTTAAGGGCCAACAAATATCGCTTGAATGTTAAGACAGAACCGGGGTGGGGGACAGTAAACAGTAAATACATTCAGACTTTCCTGAATGAATCGCGTGCTGCCGACCCTCGTATGTACGCATCTTTCTATGTTCCTGGAAGAGACTCTATATCGACGGATTGGGCAGAGACCAATATAAAACCTTATCCTAACAGTTATTATGGATTTAAAAAATACATTCCTTACAATGCGATAGAGAATTGGGCTACAGAAGGTTTACCGGGTTTTGAAGGACATAATTCAATCAATCAACGTATTTTTCGTCTTGCCGATCTGTATTTGCAATATGCTGAGGCATGTTATAAGACAGCTGATATGACTAATGCCAAGAAGTATCTGAATAAGGTAAGAAGAAGAGCGTGGGGGTATCCGTTTGATGATGCATCTTTGGCTGTAACAGTATCTGTTGATTATCCTTCTTCGGAAGATAGTGGTGATTTTATGGATGCTATAATAAAAGAGCGTGAGAAGGAATTGTGTCTTGAAACTCATTTGTGGTTTGACTACTTGCGTTGGAACAAAGCCGAAGAATTATTTGCAAGCAGGGGATTTGAATCTAACAAACATCATCGTCTGCCGATTCCGCTTACCGAAAGACAACTCGTAGGAGTCAATGTGCTGCTGCAAAATTCGGGTTACTGATAAAATTTGAAATAGACAGTCAATCTTTCTTCCGGGGGGTATTCCCCGGAGGGTTTAATACTAATTAAAAATAAATTATTATGAAAAAAAAGTTTACTATTTTGGCATTTGCTGTTTCTATGTTGACAGCTGGTAATCTGTTTGCTCAAGATTATTATGAGCACATTAAAACGATGAATATTTATTCGACTGATGAGTTTATTGAAATTGATGGACTTGCTAATGAGGCTTGTTGGTCGGCACCCGAAGTTACTGAAAATGCTATTGATGTCATAACACATGATTGGGGAGTAGAACCTGTTGCCAATATATGGGGATATGAAGCGTCTTTCAAGGCTGTATATGATGAACGTTATGTCTACTTTTTCATTAAGGTAAAGGATAATACGTATATACCTTATGTTGAAGAACTTAAGAAGTCGGATATCGGTGTGGATAATATTGAGTTGGTTTTCTTCCCTGATCCGGACGGAAGAGATGAATTCCATTCTTCAATAGATGCCCGTGGACGTGGTCAGTCACAGTTGCGTATGTCGGTTGGAAGTGAAGACAACCGTGCAACCGGTGGAGGTTATGTCGGAGGTAGAATTGTAGATAATAAACTTACAGGTTATGAAT
>CAVCAX010000140.1:0-979 GCA_963599995.1 Coprobacillus sp. CAG:698 | reverse complement strand
GGATATAATATTGAAGGAATTGTGCCTTGGAGTGAAGTAATCCGCGAAGAATACATGGGAAATATTGCAGTAGGTAAAAAAATCTTGTTTGATATCAATGCCTCTAACTGTGTAGATTATGAAAGTAACTCCCGTGTTGTTATTTTGGGTTGGTCAGGAGAAGATCATAATGCATGGAGATGGAACGCTGAGTTGGGGGAAATGCTTTTCATGGGACCGCTTGGAGGAGCAACATCCATTGCTCCAACAGAAACATCAAATATAAATTATGCATTTGTAAACGAAGTGTTATCTCTTCAAGATGCTGATAACTTGAAGGTGGACATTTGTGATGTCACAGGAAAAGCTGTGAAATCTTTTATTTATACGCAAGCAATCGATTTGTCTGATTTGCAATCAGGTGTTTACATCGTGAATGTAGCCGGTCGTACAAGTATCAAGATAATAAAATAACAAGTAATTTGTTTTTTAAGGTAAATTGTATTATTAATGAGGTAATTTTAGGAGTTTCAGTTTGGTGAAGAGGGGGATCAAAACAAAAAGCCCCTTCCGGAAAGTTCAAATTGTAACTGTTAAACCTAAAAGAGCCGTATCAAACTCTGTTTTGAGTAATGATACGGCTCTTTCTCTTATATTAGTGGCAGAACGGCATGTTTCAGTTCTTTCATAATATTATTCATTCCATAGTGTTGTAGACTTCTATTTGCAAATCGTATTTCAAAATCGAAGATAGAGATACTCCACTTCACGCGACGCAGGATAGAGGCTCATGTATGTATTTGTTTTGTGGCACTCAAAGTGTACAAGGAACTGGAAAGGCTTCTAAAACTATCGAATATAAACATGAGTGTGGACAAAGTTCTTGAACTTGCCCAAACTATAGTCACAATACAGATGACTTTACATCAAAATAAGCAGACTATTCTACGATCTTTGCCCTTTCTTTAAAGGGATTGGGGAGGCATACGAAACGCGCTTC
>CAVCAX010000139.1:15863-31151 GCA_963599995.1 Coprobacillus sp. CAG:698 | reverse complement strand
CAGAATCCGCCACGCTTCCCATTTGAACAGCGAACCAGGGCGGGTCTTTTGCTTTATATGGGTACATTAAGATTATACACTAAACAGGCTCTTTCTATTTCGGAACAAATAGAACTACTAAAAAGTAGAGGCTTAAATATTGCTGATTCAACCAAGGCTGCAAAGTTTCTTGGAGAGGTCAGCTATTTTCGTATTGTTCAATACCTTCGTCCAATGGAGGCAGACAAAACTACACATCAATTTAAGCCTAATAGTAGATTTGAAGATGCCGTAGCACTCTACAACTTTGATATAGAGTTGAGAAATTTGATGTTCAAGGCAGTCCAACGATTAGAAATAGCTTTGCGCACAAAGATTATACAAGAGTTTTCTTTGGCGCATGGTCCGTTTTGGTTCTTTGACACAAGTCTTGCTGACGATGAACACAAGTTTATTGAGAATATGAACTCCATAGACCGAGAGCTTCAGCGTTGCAAGGAGGATTTTATTAAAGAGCATAGGCGCAACTATGACAAGCCGATTTTCCCTCCAGCTTGGAAAACGCTTGAACTGGCATCTTTCGGGACACTTTCAAAACTCTATTATAATTTCAGCGACAAGAAGTTGAAGAAGCGTGTTGCACGTCAGTTCAATCTTCCACAACATGAAGTGCTTGAAAGTTGGATGCGTAGCGTTACCGTTCTGAGAAATTGTTGCGCCCACCACTCACGCCTTTGGAACCGCTATCTTTCCAACGCCCCACAAATGAATGCCTCTTTACGTGGTGCATGGGTGAATATAGAAGGTGTCGATGCAAACAAAGTATATGCTATTGCTTGTTGTATTGCATATTGGCTTGATTCTATGGGATATGGATTGGACTTCAAGAATGAACTCAAATCCTTGCTCATTTCTTATCCACAGGTAGATCCTACTGCGATGGGATTCCCTGAGAATTGGATTTCGGAGCCTCTATGGAGATAACTTATAGACAAAATACAGGTAAGCCTGTCGATAGTGAACATCCTTCATTACCGACTGGCTTTTCTCTTTATATTTCGCAGATTTGATGTAATCGAAAGTTAAATACGTTAAATCTTACACTTTTCGTATCTACATAGAATCTACATTGCCACTTTTCTACCGTTTAGAGCATAGAATACTGATAATCAATCAGTAATAGATACTCAGTTTATAGTGGAAATCGTTCTGAGTAGAGAAGAAACCAAGATCGAGCCGCTCTGTCATTCCGTTAATGGTGAGCAACTGCCCCGGCAGGTAGTTGTAACTCCAATAACTGTCAATATTATAGACATTGCCCTTTGCTGTGGTATGCGACATCTGGAAATCCTCCGTAATGCTACGCTTGTGCGGTTTCACCATCATATCGGTACTCCGACCGTTATACATCATCGTACCAACGCTTTTGTTGAAGTCCATATAGCCTTTGAGATTGTTCTTGATGAAACTCTTGACACCATTATACTGATAATTAGCTTCCCCTCTCCATTCGCTTCGGGTGTTGCAGACATCCTGTTCTTCGATGATAACAGGCAGGTCGGCAAGAGTGAGGTAAGTAGAAGAACGATAGTTCTGCATGTCGGTCTTGTCTATAAAGCCATTACCTTGCAGACGCAGTTCCGAGTCCTTACCTGTCTTCCACAGCCAGTTGCCGGCTACAAGATGAGTGTGATTGAAGGTGTACCGGTCCTCTGCAAGGTCAGGTGCTCCGACCGACATCATTGAGAGGATGCCGGACTCCGAGCCCGTTCTTCCTTTGAGCAATGCTGTAAGGTCAAGCACCTCATTGTCGAGCTGCTTGCCGACGTCATTGTTCTTGTACATCATCAGTGTCTGGAATTTCTTGTTGAAACGCATGCCCATCAGCCGGCAGTCGTAAAGAAAATCATCACCGTAACCCACCCCGATATCCGCAGTACCTGTCCAAACGGCTTTGGCGTCCTCCTTCAGTACAAGGTTGAGAGCAGCCTGCTCGCTGAATGAAACGCCACGCAAAGACTTCACCGCCTGATGGTTTTCCAACACCTGCACACTCTGTATCTTATCGGCTGAGATATTCTGATTGGCAACACCGTATTGTGACCCCATCAGATCGAGTCCTTCGATATAGAACTTATTAATAGGCTTTCCCTGGTATTCAATCTTGCCGTCTGCTTTCACCTCCAGGCCCGGCATTTTGGCTATAACGTCGGCAATGCTTCGGTCTTGTCCCTGCTTGAAACCGGAAACCGAATAAGTAAGCGTGTCTCCTGTGCTCTGAATGCGCTCTGCTTTTACCTTTACCTCCTTCAGTTTGAAGTTGCCTTCTGTCAGTGTAATGGTCATACCCTCCTTCAAATCAGAGAATGGCATGGTCTTTTTTTGGTAACCCATATAACTGACCGTTACATTGGCGGGATGCTTTCCCTCTGATATGACCAGCTTATATTGCCCCTTATCGCTTGTGATACAATAGGCAACGGTGGAATTCCCCTCTGTTGTCACCACGACAGAGGCACCCACCAAGGGCTCGCCATTCTTGTCCTTTACCCTCCCCGTAAAGGTTTGGGCAAAGAGTGAAAGATGAGCAATCAGAAGTATGAAAAAAGCGACAAATCTCATTCTTTATCCAAATGGTTATATTTGGGTACTTCTACTTCCGTATTGTCTTTGGCATCCACACCCGATAGCGTATAGACAATAACTTTCTGTCCCGGAGAACTTTGATTCAGGATTCGGTCAACGAGCTGGTCTCTGCTAATACCTTCTGAATCAGAGCGCATTTCCAAAAAGCGCTTACGAGTGCACTTTTGGTGACTGTTTTCTTCGTAAACCGAAATCAAAGCATCTTCAGGAGCATTCTCAATACCGACAGCATTGAAATCAAACACCCCTTCCGAATCCTTTGCTGCCATAATCAAGCCGGGCAAACCGTTGAGAATGTAAGGGCCATAGTTAAGAGGCAACTCAGCAGAATACCACACAGTCCAAGTCCGACCATAGACTGAACCAACCGCCTGCTTGCATTCATACTCGCAAATGGTCTTTGTGCTGTCTGTCAATTGCCATTCAATTGAGGGGAGCGTGTCTTCGTATTTCAAGCCAGATGTAATCAGCTGCTTATAGTAGGTGTATTTCCCTTTTTCCGGAGAGCCAATGACTATCTGAAGGTCATTCTTTGCAGGGTATTTTTCTCCGATGACAGGAAGCCGGTCTATCAATGCAGTTTGATCTCCGCTCGCTTTTGCCTCAGCCAGTTCACGACTGTACAATCTGTAATTCTTATTGTAAAACACTGCAGTTGTCTCGCCTATATCAAGCGTCCATCTATAGGTGTCAGTCTTACCTGTGACGATTTGTGCATCACAATCGTATGTAACACGATACTTTGCCTGCTCTTGAGAGTACACTGTAGAGCAGGATAGCAATACAAGAAGAGCTATATGTATATTTCTATATATCATAAAACGGTGTATTTGGTTATGGGATAAACATCCCGGCTATTCAAGTTCCGCAAGTTCAGAAGTATGCGAAAATTCAGAAGTATACACAGTTCAGAAGTATGCGAAAACCCTGTCAGTAAAGCAGCAACTACCCCAAAAGGGTCTCTCTGTAAGTAAAAACCAAGTTAAGAGAGAACGCTGTTTCCATAAAGGTACATTAAAGTTCACAAATAACCGTGACAAATTTATAGATAAATCTCGATTTACATGCCGGTGAGATTAAAAAAAATCAAGAAATCCAACTTACTGACAGTTCTGTCCGTCTCTTTCTATGCAAGATTATTATTTATAGATTGATCTTTTTCTCCTGACCCAATAATCCATCCCTAAAAGCCCCAAAGCCAATAATGCAATATAAGCATAGAAAGCAATTAATGGAGAAGAGGTGGAAGAAAGCCCCCAATGGGGCATCAGCTCCGATGGTTTGAGGCCTAAATAAAAAAACAGGAAATAGACTAAAGTGCCTAACAGCACAGCCAAAGCAGTCAATAAAGAGAAAAGCAGATTCCTCTTTCTCCGTCTTTCCTGCTTTGCCGCTTCTATGCGTATCTGTTCCATCATACGAAAAGTGAAATTGGAAGATAAACGTCCGGAATTCCTCTTTTCAAGCGCTTGTTTCAGTGTATTATCGGTCTTTGTTTTCATAACGGCTCTCTTCATTCATTAATCTCCTCATTCATTAATAAATAGATTTTCTTACGCGTCCGATGTAACTTCACTTTTACATTTCCGGATGACAATTTTAAAATCTCACCAATCTCTTCTACTGACTTCTCTTCGTAATAGAAAAGGGTGATCAATGCTTTCTCCTCGACAGTCAGGCGGTCAACCGCATGGGCTAATCTTGCTATCCGTTCTTCATCGTCCGTCGGACAAAGTATATCATCCGTCTTATCGTCGGGTACATTGTTTATGATATTTTCATCTATGTAGAAATACTCCTGCTTTTTCTTACGAATGGCAGATATTGCTGTATTATAAGCGATCCGGTAAATCCACGTAGAAAACAGGCACTCTCCTTTATAGTTGCCCAGATTCCGGAAGGCTTTTAGAAAGACATCCTGCAAAAGTTCCTCCGCATCTTCAGGGCAACCGACAATCTGTACGATCAACGAATAGAGCGGACGGCTGTAACGATCGAGTAAAACAGAAAAATACTCTGTTTCTCCATCCAGAATCCGTGCAATATATCGTGTCTCTTCGTTTTTTACCATGATATCCCGTTAGACGCTGTCTGCAGAAAAAGGTTACAGAAACGGACTAAAAGTCTACTAAAATTTTCATCTTATCTACCCATATTGACGGAATTAATTCTGTGTGTACTTGATGTTACCGAAAAATCTCCTTTTCACATCCTCACTATGTACAAGAATCAGCCCGATAAATAAATTCAATTTTACTGTAACCTTTTTCAGTGCATTGCGTCAAACAGAACAAAGAACGAAATTATTCACTTAAAAACATACAATTATGATGGATTTTATTATGGTCCCACTTATCATGGGGATTATTACATTAGGTATTTACAAAATGTTCGAACTATTTGCATGCAGACGAGAACGCATGGCTCTCATTGAAAAATTGGATGATAAGATTCCGGTAGCCGGTCTGAAAGGAAAGCTTTCCTTACCCATTTACAATCATTATTCTTTTAGTGCATTGAAAGGAGGATGCCTGATGTTAGGCATCGGATTGGGGCTATTAATCGGTTTCCTAATCTGTGTATCTGCCATACCCAATTATCTCAGTGACACCAGCTGGAATATGAGACAAACGGTCGGCATTGTTTACGGTTCCTGTGTCCTGCTTTTCGGAGGTGCCGGCCTAATTGCCGCTTTCCTCATCGAAAACAAAATGAATCAGAAGAAAGAAAACCGACAAGAACCGGAAAATACATAAGAAATTCTCCATTAAGTACTTCCCCCTACTACAGCACAACACCGGTAGTAGGGGGAAAAGTATTAATCAGCCGATATACACATTTACACAAAGGAACACATAAAGGTCGTCTTCCTGTTGTTCAAACTCAATTTTATCTTCCCTGGCTAACCAACCCAGAGCCGCCCCCAACTCTCTATCCTCGAGTCCGGATTTCTTCTTGAGTTTTCCATAGCTCCATTTGTCATTGTCGCTTAGCAACTGCCAAACTTTTCCGGCATTCAAGCCAATTTCCATCTTATCCATTTGATACAATAATTTAAAGGTTGCAATACAATCGGTTACCGTTTCATCGATTAAAGTTAATAAAATTGCACAGACGTTGTTACTGCAAAAGCAATAAATTTCTGTTTCACACGGTATTTTTAACATAACCACTGTTTTACAATCAAATAATCACGGTCCTTAGCATATATTAAACGTGCTCTCCTTTGAGGATGACATGTTTGTCCAATTAGCCTAAACATAATTTATGGATATCTCCATAAAATGGATTTATACGGTGACAGAAAATAACTTAAGGGGAGAATAAGACTTCTGTTTTTCGGACGAAGTCCGACTGTGTACTTCCACAAGCGTATTGGGTACCGGGAAAAGCGAGACTGTCGGAAAAGAGTAAGGTTACTGGTAAGAAAAAGCAAGGCCGCTGGAAAGAAAAAGCAAAGCCGCTGGAAAGAAAAAGCAAAGCTACAGGAGAGGAACAGCAAAAGCAATAGAAAAGGAATGCTAAACTGCAAACAAAAAGAAAGCCACTCCAAACAAGTTGAAGCGGCTTTCCTCTTAAAATTATGGGAATATTACATCATTCCACCCATTCCTCCCATTCCGGGAGCGCCCATCGGCATTTCGGGTTTATCTTCTTTCTTCTCTACAATCACACATTCGGTAGTCAAGAACATACCGGCAATGGAAGCAGCATTTTCCAAAGCTACACGAGCAACCTTAGCAGGATCGACTACACCGGCAGCATGCAGATTCTCGTAAACATCCATACGGGCATTATAACCGAAGTCACCCTTGCCTTCACGAACTTTCTGAACCACTACAGCACCTTCCTTACCTGCGTTAGCTACAATCTGACGAAGCGGTTCTTCGATAGCACGCTTGATGATTTCTATACCGGTTGTCTCATCGGCATTATCACCCTTCAGGCCTTCCAATACATCGATGGCACGAATGTAAGCTACGCCACCGCCCGGAATGATACCTTCTTCGATAGCTGCACGAGTAGCACGAAGAGCATCGTCTACGCGGTCTTTCTTCTCTTTCATTTCTACTTCAGAAGCAGCACCTACGTAAAGAACAGCTACACCACCTGACAATTTAGCCAGACGTTCCTGCAATTTCTCACGGTCATAGTCAGACTTAGTAGCAGCTATCTGAGCCTTAATCTGATCGCAACGTTCCTTGATGTTCTCTTTGTCACCGGCACCGTTTACGATAGTCGTATAATCCTTAGAAACTGTAACCTTATCGGCAGTACCCAACATTTCAATGGTAGCCTGTTCCAGTTTCAATCCTTTTTCTTCACTGATAACTACACCACCCGTCAAAACAGCGATGTCTTCCAACATCTCTTTTCTGCGGTCGCCGAAACCCGGAGCTTTCACTGCACAAATCTTCAACTGAGAACGCAGACGGTTTACAACCAATGTAGTCAATGCTTCACTATCCACATCTTCTGCAATCACCAACAGAGGACGTCCAGTCTGTACAGCCGGTTCCAGAATAGGCAAGAAATCTTTCAGGTTAGAAATCTTCTTGTCATAGATCAGAATGTACGGTTTCTCCATTTCACATTCCATCTTCTCTGTATTGGTTACAAAGTAAGCAGACAGATAACCACGGTCGAACTGCATACCTTCTACCACACCGATAGTAGTGTCAGTACCTTTAGCTTCTTCAATAGTGATAACACCGTCTTTAGAAACTTTACGCATTGCGTCAGCGATCAGTTTACCGATTACCGGATCATTATTGGCAGAAACAGTGGCAACCTGTTCAATCTTGTCATAGTTGTCACCCACTTTTTCAGCCTGATTCTTAATAGATTCAACTACTTTGGCAACAGCCTTGTCGATACCACGTTTGATATCCATAGGACTTGCACCGGCTGTTACATTCTTCAAACCTTCAGATACGATTGCCTGAGCCAAAACCGTTGCAGTTGTTGTTCCGTCACCGGCATCGTCACCAGTCTTGGAAGCTACCTCTTTTACCAGTTGAGCACCGGTATTCTGATAAGCATCTGCCAATTCGACTTCTTTTGCTACCGTTACACCGTCTTTCGTGATGTGAGGAGCTCCGAATTTCTTTTCAATAATGACATTACGTCCTTTCGGGCCCAGTGTTACTTTTACTGCATTTGCCAAAGCATCGACACCTTTTTTCAATTGGTCACGGGCATCGATATTGAATAATATTTCTTTTGCCATCTTTGTTTACTATTTAATAAATTAACCTACTACTTTAATTAACCCAAAACAGCGAGAACATCGCTTTGACGCATGATAAGGTATTTGTTGCCTTCCACCTCGAGTTCTGTTCCGGCATATTTTCCATAAAGAACCGTATCGCCTACTTTCAATACCATTTCTTCATCTTTTGTACCGTGACCTACTGCCACAACTTCACCTTTCAAAGGTTTTTCTTTTGCTGTATCAGGAATAATGATACCGCCAATCGTTTTTTCTTCTGCAGGTGCAGGGAGTATCAGCACTCTGTCTGCCAATGGTTTAATGTTCATAGTTTCTTTCTATTTTATATGTTATACATTATTATATTATTAATCTGTCCGTTTTCATACGAACGAAAGACTGCTTACGAAAACCGTGCCAAAGCCCAAATATGTTTGTTTGTCAGCAAAAGACTGACAAAATGACGCAGGTACGGCTGACGAATTAGGAATAAATTATGTACCTTTGCATGTCATTTTACGCACACATTCAGTATGAAAAAGAAATTACTACTCGCAATTTGCCTTCTGGCAACAATGAACGGCTTTGCCCAAAAGAAAGATTTCAATTACAAATTCTATGGGCAAGTCCGCACGGATTTATTTTATAACAGCCGTGCCAATAAGGAAACAGTGGACGGATTATTCTATATGTATCCATTGGATAAACTTCCGGATGCAGACGGGACAGATAGAAATGCCACAGCCAACGGCAGTTTCTATGTCTTATATTCCCGCTTGGGAGTAGACGTGGCAGGACCGAAATTGGGAAATGCCCAGACATCCGCCAAAGTGGAAATCGACTTCAGGGGCTCGGGAACCACTTATTCCACCGTACGCGTACGCCATGCCTATCTCAATTTGAATTGGGGTAAATCGGCTCTCCTGATGGGACAGACCTGGCACCCCCTGTTCGGTGATGTGTCTCCACAAATATTAAACCTCTCGGTAGGAGCACCTTTCCAACCATTCGGCAGAGCGCCACAAATACGGTATCGATATACTAACAAGAGTTTTCAATTGACAGGTGCCGCCATTTGGCAATCGCAATACTTGTCTGTAGGCCCGGACAATGTAAAAAGCCAGAATTATATTAAAAACAGTTGTATCCCGGAGATTTATGCCGGAGTAGATTACAAAGGAAAGAATTGGCTGGTAGGTGCAGGTATCGAATTATTGTCCATCAAGCCCAGAACAGAATCGAAGGTGGAGACGCCGGAATCGACACCGGAAAACAAGAGTTATTATACATATAAGGTGAACGAACGCATAACCACCCTCTCCTACGAAGCACATTTGAAATACAGCAATGCAAACTGGTTTGTTGCTGCCAAAAGTGTATTGGGAAGCAACCTGACACAAGCCTCCATGCTGGGTGGTTACGGCATAAAATCCAAAGATGCAAAGACCGGAAAACAGGAGTACGCATCCATTTTAAACTCCAGTTCATGGGTGAATGTGGTCTATGGCAAGAAGTGGAAACCGGGAGTCTTCTTCGGATATATCAAGAATCTGGGAACAGGAGATGCTGTAACCCAACTATACGGAACGGGGACCGATGTCGATCAACTCGCAACCGCGGGAGCCGAGTTGACTTACAACGTAGCCCACTGGAAATTCGGACTTGAATATACATTCAGTTCAGCCTGGTATGGCTCGATGAATGCTTCAAACGGCAAAATCAAGGACACCCACTCCATCAGCAATCACCGTGTGGTGGGAGTGGCCATGTTTATGTTCTGACAACAATAACCCGCCATATCCGATACATTCATTATCAATCCGTAAGGGAGGGGGTGTCAAAAATCCATTTCAGTTTTTGACATCCCCTCCTTTTTATCGTCCAGCCCGAAAGAACAGCTCAATCCGGGAACATACACGAGAACTTACCGTTGTTTGAAACCGGTGCAACAATCATTTTTAACGAATATTAGTTTTTCAGCAAACTGTTCACTATCTTTGCAGCCCCTAACAACCCTAAAAAGACATTATGGCATTTACTAACAACGTTATGATCGTCCGCCACAGATTGCTGGCCGACCTCGTAAAATTATGGAAAAGGAATGAATTAACAGACAAAATCGACCGGCTTCCCCTTGAATTGAGTCCCCGAAAATCAAAACCATTGGGACGCTGCTGCATTCACAAAGAGCGCGCTGTATGGAAATACAAATGCCTCCCCCTACTGGGACTGGACATGACAGATGAAAAAGACGAGCTGACAGCCTTGTCCGAATATGCCCGTCAGGCATTAGACCGCGAAGCATGTACCAAAGAGAATATCCTATGCGTAATAGACGAAGCCTGTTCTTCCTGTATACAAATCAATTATGAAATAACCAACCTCTGTCGGGGCTGCGTGGCACGCAGCTGTTACATGAACTGCCCCAAAGACGCCATCCGCTTCAAGAAAAACGGACAGGCCATGATTGATCACGATACTTGCGTCAGTTGCGGCATTTGCCACAAAAGCTGTCCGTACCACGCCATCGTCTATATTCCGGTACCTTGCGAAGAAGCCTGTCCGGTAAAAGCCATCAATAAAGACGAACGAGGTATCGAACACATCGACGAGAGTAAATGTATCTATTGCGGAAAGTGTATGAACGCTTGCCCGTTCGGCGCCATCTTCGAAATCTCGCAGGCTTTCGATGTCCTGCAACGCATACGTAAAGGAGAAAAGATGGTAGCCATCGTTGCTCCTTCCATCCTCGGACAGTTCAATACCGACATAGAGCACGTGTACGGTGCTTTCAAGGAAATCGGTTTCACGGATGTGATCGAAGTGGCACAAGGGGCCATGGACACCACCAGCCATGAGGCCCATGAGCTACTGGAAAAACTGGAAGAGGGACAAGCATTCATGACGACTTCCTGCTGTCCGTCATATATCGAACTGGTGGAAAAACATATTCCCGGCTTGAAACCTTATGTGTCCACCACCGGTTCGCCCATGTACTACACAGCCCGTATTGCAAAAGAAAAGCACCCGGATGCAAAAGTCGTATTTGTAGGCCCCTGCGTGGCAAAACGCCAGGAGATACGCCGCGATGACGCCGTAGACTTCATTCTGACATTTGAAGAAGTAGGTTCCATCCTCGATGGAATGGATATCCAGCTGGAACAGACCCAACCTTTCTCTCTGGTATATACTTCCGTACGCGAAGCGCACGGGTTTGCCCAGGCAGGCGGCGTAATGGGCGCGGTCAAAGCTTACTTGAAAGAAGAAGCTGACAAGATCAACGCCATCCAGGTGTCCGATATAAACAAAAAGAACATCGCATTGCTCCGGGCATGTGCCAAAACAGGCAAAGCCGCCGGACAATTCATCGAGGTTATGGCCTGTGAGGGCGGTTGCATCACCGGACCGAGTACACACAACGATATCGTTTCCGGCCGCCGGCAACTGGCACAGAGCTTGCTTAAGCGTAAAGAATCTTATGAAAATATGGGTTGACCGCCTCAAGCAAGAACATGCCCTCCCATCCGAGGGATACAAAGTCCTACTGACCTGCACGGATGCAGATACCGTCACATATCTGCACCGGCAGGCACAGGAGGTGGCACTGGCACATTTTGGCAACAATATCTATATCCGCGGACTGATCGAGATCAGTAATTGCTGCCGGAACAATTGTTATTACTGCGGGATACGAAAAGGGAATCCACGGGTAGAACGATACCGCCTCAGCCGCGAGACAATCCTCGACTGTTGCACGCAAGGATATGGACTGGGATTCCGAACCTTTGTCATGCAGGGAGGAGAAGATGCGGTGCAATCACCCGAATGGGTGGAAGAGACCGTAGCCGCCATAAGAAACCGCTTCCCCGATTGTGCCATCACCCTGTCTTTGGGAGAGAAATCCCGGGAAGAATACGAGCGTTTTTTCCGTGCAGGAGCCAACCGTTATCTCCTGCGTCACGAAACATTTGACGCAGAGCACTACAAACTGTTGCATCCGGCAGAAATGTCACGGAAAAACCGGATACAATGCCTGCAATGGCTGAAAGAGATAGGCTACCAAACGGGAACCGGCATAATGGTAGGCAGCCCCGGACAGACAACCGGGCATCTCATCGAAGACATCCGGTTCATCGAACGTTTCCGCCCGCAGATGATCGGTATAGGCCCTTTTATCCCCCATCGGGATACGCCCTTCGCCACATCCGCCCCGGGAAGCGTAGAGTTGACTTTGCGGCTGCTCTCCATCTTCCGGCTGATGCTACCCGATGCACTCATTCCTGCCACTACGGCTTTGGCCACCCTTGCACCCGACGGACGCGAACGGGGTATACTGGCAGGCGCCAACGTAGTGATGCCGAACCTCTCACCTTGTGAAGAACGAAGAAAATATACACTATACAACAACAAAGCCTCTCTCGGTGCCGAAGCGGCCGAAGGCCTCGCTATGCTGAACAAGCAGCTACAGGCGATCGGTTACAAAGTGCTTCCCGTACGAGGAGATGCCCCCAACGGCGATAGCCCGTTTACTAATTAAAAAGAACAATGGAAACCATACCTTACCTCCCCCATTCCTCTCAAGCTGATGAATTCATCAATCATCAAGAGATACTGGACACACTGGAGTATGCCCGCGAGAACAAAAGTAACCGGACACTGATAGAACGGCTCATAGATAAGGCCGCCCAATGCAAAGGACTCAACCATCGGGAAGCCGCTCTCTTGCTGGAATGCGACCTGCCGGACCTGACAGAACGTATTTTCCGCCTGGCCAAAGAGATTAAACAGAAATTCTACGGTAACCGCATCGTGATGTTTGCGCCACTCTATCTCTCCAACTATTGCGTAAACGGCTGCACCTATTGCCCGTATCACCTGAAGAACAAAACGATTGCCCGCAAAAAACTGACACAGGAAGAAATCCGCCGTGAAGTAATCGCCCTGCAGGATATGGGGCATAAGCGTCTGGCATTGGAAGCCGGCGAACATCCGGTACTCAACCCACTGGAGTATATCCTTGAATCCATTGAAACAATATACAGCATCCGGCACAAAAACGGAGCAATCCGCCGGGTGAACGTCAACATAGCCGCCACAACGGTGGAGAACTACAGAAAGCTGAAAGATGCAGGCATCGGAACCTATATCCTCTTTCAAGAAACCTACCACAAAGAGAACTACGAAAAGCTCCACCCCACCGGCCCCAAAAGCAACTACGCCTGGCATACGGAAGCCATGGACCGCGCCATGCAAGGAGGGATAGACGATGTGGGTATCGGAGTCCTGTTCGGACTGAATACCTTCAAATACGACTTTACCGGACTGCTGATGCATGCCGAACATCTTGAAGCGGTATTCGGAGTAGGACCGCACACAATCAGTGTTCCACGTATTTGCCCGGCTGACGACATCGATACGGCCGACTTCCCCAATGCCGTGTCCGATGATATATTCCGCCGCATCGTAGCAGTAATCCGCATTGCCGTACCTTATACGGGAATGATTATTTCCACCCGCGAATCGCAAGAGTCGCGGCGACAGGTTCTTGATATAGGCATTTCACAAATCAGCGGCGGCTCACGCACCAGCGTGGGCGGTTATGCAGTGCCGGAACCGCTGTCCGAGAATTCAGCGCAGTTTGATTTGAGCGATACCCGCACACTGGATGAAATCGTGGGCTGGCTGCTCGACTTAGGATACATCCCCAGTTTCTGCACTGCCTGCTATCGGGCCGGAAGGACAGGCGACCGGTTTATGTCACTGGTCAAATCGGGGCAGATAGCGAACTGCTGCGGACCGAATGCCCTGATGACTCTAAAAGAGTATCTGGAAGATTATGCATCTCCCGCCACCCGTATCAAAGGCGAAGCGCTGATAGCCGCCGAAGCCACCGGAATACCTAATCCGAAAATCAGAGAAGCAGCCATCCGAAACCTGAAAGAGATAGCCAATGGGAAAAGAGATTTCCGGTTTTAAAGCAACGCCCGGCGCCATCCGGCATTGCCCTTGCAAAAAATAGGTCCCGAACGGAAAAATATCCCGGACCGATGATCGTCATTTTATAATTCAATCCGTATGAGTTTTCAGAACACTCCCAATTCCAACCGACTGCATATTGCCCTCTTCGGACGGCGCAACAGTGGCAAATCCTCCTTGATCAATGCACTGACAGGGCAAGACACCGCCCTTGTATCCGATACTCCGGGCACAACAACCGATCCAGTGCTCAAAGCAATGGAGATTCACGGCATCGGCCCCTGCCTTTTCATCGACACGCCCGGATATGACGATGAAGGCGAACTGGGGAAACTACGCGTGACCCGTACTCTGCAAGCTATTGAAAAAGCAGATATCGCCCTGTTGCTCTGCCAGCCGGATATGAAAGAAGAACTTCCCTGGATAAAGATACTCGAAGAAAAGAAAATCCCGGTCATTTTGCTGCTGAACAAGGCAGACATACTGCATGACACGCAACAGATAGCACAAGGCATCAAAAATGAGACCGGACTGCATCCCCTGGTCGTAAGCGCAAAGACCCGTCAGGGCATTGCAGAAATTCCGCAAGCCATCATGCGGCATCTGCCGGAAGATTTCGATGCACAAAGCATCACGGGGAATCTGGTTTCGGAGGGAGACCTCGTTCTGCTTGTCATGCCACAGGACATACAAGCCCCCAAAGGGCGGCTCATCCTTCCGCAAGTACAGACACTCCGGGAGCTTCTCGACCGGAAATGCCCGGTGATGAGCTGCACTACCGACCGGCTGGAAGCTACTCTGCAAGCACTCTCACGCCCTCCGAAGCTGATTATCACCGATTCGCAAGCATTCAAAACCGTCTACGAACAGAAGCCGGCGGAAAGCATGCTGACCTCCTTTTCCGTGCTATTCGCTGCTTATAAGGGGGATATCGGATACTACACCGCCAGCGCGTCGGCCATTGACAGACTGACAGAAAGCTCTCGTGTGCTGATTGCCGAAGCGTGTACCCATGCGCCACTGTCGGAAGACATCGGCCGTGTGAAACTTCCCCGTCTTTTACGCAAAAAGGCCGGAGAAGGATTGCAAATAGACATCGTATCCGGCAATGATTTTCCCAAAGACCTCAGCAAGTATGATTTAATAATACAATGCGGTGCCTGCATGTTCAACCGGAAGTATGTCCTCAACCGGATAGAACAGGCCAGACTGCAAAAAATCCCAATGACCAATTACGGAGTGGCTATCGCCAGCCTCAACGGAATACTCGATAAAATAGAATGGTGATTGATTGGAAGATCCCCCTACCTATCAATGAATCTTTCCAGCATTTCCGATAGAGAATCGTCATTATCATTCAAAAAATTCTCCCCGATGCTTCAAGATTTGAACAGCAGTTCAACCTTGCCGGCACCGGGGAGGATTTTCTTCACCACCGAAAAGACAATGGTCCGACACCGGAAAAAGAGACCTCC
>CAVCAX010000139.1:7415-15853 GCA_963599995.1 Coprobacillus sp. CAG:698 | reverse complement strand
GGGAAGAATGGAGAGAAAAAACTATTTCAAAAGAGCCTCGATCAACTCTTCCCCTGAAACCAACGACTGCTCGCCGGTCTCCATATTTTTCAGCATTGCCTTGCCTTCATTCATCTCATTCTCGCCCACAATCGCTACAAACGGTATATTCTTTGCATTGGCATAGCTCATCTGTTTTTTCATTTTTGCCGCATCCGGGAAAATCTCTGCACGTATACCGGCCTGACGTACTTTGCTCAACAGCTCCATAGAGAAAGCCGCCTCCTTTTCACCGAAGTTCACAAACAACAGCTGCGTGCCGTTCACTGCTTCCTTCGGGTAAAGTTCCAACTGATTCAGCACATCAAAAATACGGTCGGCACCAAAAGAAATACCTACTCCCGAGACGCCTGCCATACCGAATACTCCGGTCAGGTTGTCGTAACGGCCGCCACCGGTAATACTACCGATCTGCACATCCAATGCTTTCACTTCAAAGATGGCGCCGGTATAATAATTCAAGCCACGCGCCAGCGTCAGGTCGAGTTCTATTTCATTCTTCAATCCCAGACCGGCAAGCGTATTCAAGATAAATTCACTCTCTTCCACTCCCTTAATACCGGTCTCACTACCCGCCAACACACTTTTCAAAGTGGTCAATTTCTCGGCGTTGGTTCCACTCAACAGGATAATCGGCTGCAACTTGGCAATTGCCTCATCGCTGATTCCCTTTTCTCTCAGTTCGGCGTTCACGTTATCAAGGCCTATCTTATCCAGCTTATCGATAGCTACCGTTATGTCCACTATCTTATCTGCCTCACCGATGATTTCGGCAATACCCGTCAGAATCTTACGGTTATTAATCTTTATACATACGCGAATGCCGAAACGAGTGAACACCGTATCCACAATCTGCATCAGCTCTACCTCATTCAGCAGAGAGTCACTGCCCACCACATCGGCATCACATTGATAGAATTCGCGATAACGCCCCTTTTGCGGACGGTCTGCACGCCATACGGGCTGAATCTGATAACGCTTGAACGGGAAAGTAATCTCATCACGGTGCATCACCACGTAACGGGCAAACGGCACTGTCAGATCATACCGCAACCCCTTCTCACAAAACTTACTCGCCAGTTTCGCTGCATTGCGGCTCAATAACTCTTCATCCGTTATTCCCGAAAAATAGTCGCCGGAATTCTGTATCTTAAACAAGAGCTTATCCCCTTCCTCACCATACTTTCCCATCAATGTGGAAAGCATCTCCATAGACGGAGTCTCTATCTGCTGAAATCCATATAGGTGATAAACTTCACGGATCGTATTGAAAATATAATTGCGTTTCGCCATCTCGACAGGCGAAAAGTCACGCGTTCCTTTGGGTATACTTGGTTTTGCTGCCATAATTCTATTTTATAATTTAATGGCAAAATTACAGCAAATTATTGGATTTATTAAATAGAATGCTTTACTTTTGCCTGTTAATATACAAATATTAATGCAATTCAACTACTGATTCGCACGATTACATAAAAATGAGAAAATCTATTTGTATTTTTCTTCTCTATCTGCTCCTGCCGGGCATGACAGGCATTCAAGTAATAGCAGGAAACAAATATTCCAACCCCGCAGACAGCGTTCTCACCTTCGACCACATCTATAAAATTTGTACTTCCCAGCCACAGCAGGCATTAAAATTACTGGACAAAGCAGAAGAACAGGAAACCTTGTCGCAATATGAACTGAATCAATTGCGTTGCATCACTTACAACAACGGCTTAGCCATGTACAGCATAGCATTGATGTATGCACAAGAAAACATGCAAAACGACTCCATCCGAAAATATCCGGACAAGATGCTGGCACTGACCGTCACCATGGCCGGTCAATACTTATCGATAGGCAATCACCAGGAAAGCATCCGATATGCCATCAAAGGAATCGAGCTGGCCCAAAGACTCGGCAATAAAGCCAAAGAGGCCTATCTGCTGCTTACCATCGGCAAGAACAAGTGGGAAATGGGACTGAAAGAGGAAGCCGAAAACGACATAGACCGCTCCATAAAGATACAGGAACAGTGCATACAGAACTCGAAAAACTGGGAGGAGATAGACGACCTCATCTACTCTTACGGCATCAAAATCACCTACGCCATGAAAAACGGTGATTACCAAACCGCCATCGACCTGCTGCCGGCGTACGAAAAACAGATGCACCAAATGGAGAAATGCACCAAGATCCCCCAAGGAATATGCGACATGAGGTATGCCAGCGAATATGCAGCCTTTGCCTATATATTCACCCGCAACGGGCAACCGGAAGAAGGAAAACAGTATTACCGGAAATTTCAAGAGACAGACTTCTCCTCCACGCCCCTCGGACAGACAATGGGCATCAAATATCTGTTGGCAGCCCAAAAGTATAAAGAAGCCCTCAAAAGCATATCGGCAGAAAAAAGAAGATGCAGAGAAATCGGTGATACCATAAACAACGAATATCTGCACAGTGTCCTGAACTATGAGGCACAGGCATACAGTGAATTAGGTAACGCAACGGCAGCCGCTGACTGCTATAGGCAAATGTATGTTATAGCCGACAGCCTCCAACAGCGCGAAAAGCAAAATACAGCCTTGGAACTCGCCTTCATTTATAAAACAAATGAGAAAAACGCCCAAATACAAAAGCAGACAGCCGACCTGAAACTGCGCAATGTCCTGCTTATCTCATTGGCCGACATCGTAATTCTGATGCTCGTCCTTTTATGGCGTCTCGTACTGCACGCCCGTGTGGTAAGGAAGAAGAATCTCGCAATGGTAGAACGCATCGATGAACTGCTGTTGTATAAAGATGAGGCACAAAAAGCCAAACGCAAACTGATAAGTATGATAGCATCCAACGGTGCCGTCAATGAGATGCCGGACGAAACCAATGACGAAACCGACGCGGAAGAGGTGAACGATGCCTGTCAGGAAAACAACAGAAGACTTTTCGAAACACTTAACCAGACAATCATCGACAAAGGACTTTATCTAAACCCGGAACTCACTAGAGAAGACCTGATACAAATCATTCATGTCAACAAAAACCGTTTCGCGAAAATCATACAAGAAAATACCGGAATGAGACTAACCGAATACTTGAATGAAATGCGGTTGAATCATGCGATCCTGTTACTAAAAGAGCGTCCCAACTACACGCTTCAAGCCATAGCCTACGACTCCGGTTTCAGCAACATGGGCACTTTCCATCGTTTATTCAAAGAGAAGGTCGGCATGACGCCCTCCGAATACAAGTCTGTTACTAAAAAGATGAAGTAACACATAAATCACGAGAGTGCATCAAAATGTCCTTCTCGAAAAAATAGAGGTGTGTCAAAACACCTGAAACATAGAAACCACCCTTGTCACAGACGTCTGTTGCAAGGGTGGTTTTGTTAACAAGAGGGCTTTGATACACCCTCATTTTAAGTTCTATGCATTCTGATGCACTCTCGTGATTCTTAAGTTCTGTGCATTCTGATACACTTTTATACCTTAATCTCTTCTACCCATGAAAATCATGATATAATAGACCAATGTAGCCAACGAACTCAGCGCAGCAACCACATAAGTATAAGCAGCCGAACGAAGTGCATCTTCAGCCTGTGAATGATTATAGGAATTGGTGATTCCGGATGAACTCAACCATACCAGGGCACGCTTACTTGCATTGATTTCCACCGGAAGAGTGATAAA
This sequence comes from Coprobacillus sp. CAG:698, assembly GCA_963599995.1. Taxonomy (GTDB): domain Bacteria; phylum Bacteroidota; class Bacteroidia; order Bacteroidales; family Bacteroidaceae; genus Bacteroides. Next base: position 12,137 of record CAVCAX010000139.1, on the reverse strand, counting down.
ACTGAACAGGGTCGTCACAGCAAACAGAATAATACCTGCAAGTAAAAGCTGAGGAAACGTATTTATCAATAAAATACCAGCAAGCAGCAACCAAGACATCCATTGGGAAGCAAAGGTCACCACAGGTACCAACTTGCTGCGCAGGGTCAGCGGAGCATAGGCACGGGCATGCTGAACGGCATGTCCACACTCGTGAGCAGCTACGGCTGCCGCCATGATGCTGTTACTTTCATACACACCTTCACTCAAGTTCACTGTCTTATTGGCAGGATTATAGTGGTCGGTCAGTTGTCCGGGAGTATGCGTCACCTGAACATCGTAAATTCCATTATCATGTAACATCTTGATAGCCACGTCGCGTCCTGTCATTCCATTTCCGGTCGGTATCCTCGAATATCTCTTAAACTTGTTCTGCAAGTTCATCTGTACCAACCAACTCACTACGGCAATGCCGATAAATAATACCCAATACGATATCATATACTTTCTTTTTTAAATGATTACTATAAGCATCTTTACAAATAGTTTGCCAAAAATAAAGGGAAACTTTGTATACTTCCAAAGTTTCCCTTCCTATTTATGAAGAATTATCTAAAATTCCGTTTAGAGACTGCTCCGTTTTATCGTCTGACGGCTTGAGAAAACAGTTTCTTATTCTTCCGTATATCTTTCGATAGTCTGCTCTCTGTCCGGTCCTACAGAAACAATCTTGATTTCCACACCCAGTTGCTCTTCAAGGAAAGACAGATACGCATTGAATTCCTCTGGGAATTCATCTTCGCTCTGCATTTTCGTCATGTCGGTCTTCCAACCCGGAAGTTCGGCATATACGGGCTCTACCCCCTCATTGACACTATAAGGGAAGTAATCGATCTCTTCTCCATTCACCTTATAAGCCACACAAGCCTTGATTGTATCGAATGTATCGAGCACATCGCTCTTCATCATAATCAGTTTAGTGACACCGTTGATCATAACAGAATACTTCAATGCAACAAGGTCCACCCAGCCGCAGCGGCGTTTACGTCCGGTAACCGAACCGAATTCGTGTCCCAATGTGCATATCTTATCACCCGTCTCATCAAACAGCTCCGTGGGGAATGGTCCTGCACCCACCCGGGTACAATACGCCTTGAAGATGCCGTACACCTCACCTATGCGGTTGGGAGCCACACCGAGTCCGGTACATGCACCTGCACAGACCGTGTTCGAAGAAGTAACAAACGGATAAGATCCGAAGTCGATATCCAGCATCGTTCCCTGTGCACCCTCACAAAGCACGCTCTTGCCGGCTTTCAGCAGATTGTTCACTTCATGTTCGCTGTCCACCAGATTGAATTGTTTGAGATATTCGATCCCCTCCATCCAAGCCTTCTCTATTTCCGTAAGATCGTATTCATAGTTCAGGCTTTTCAGAATCTGTTCATGACGGGCTTTGGCAGCAGCGTATTTTTGTTCGAAATTATCAAGAATATCTCCTACACGGACTCCGTTACGGCTAACCTTGTCTGTATAAGTAGGACCGATACCTTTTCCGGTAGTACCTACCTTCGCGTCTCCTTTGGCAGCTTCGTAAGCAGCATCCAGAATACGGTGTGTAGGCAGGATCAGATGTGCTTTCTTAGAAATATGCAGCCGGTCTTTCAGGTTATGCCCCGATGCTTCCAAAGCCTCGGCTTCCGCTTTGAACAAAGCCGGATCAAGCACGACCCCATTACCGATAATGTTCACTTTATCTCCCTGAAAAATACCGGAAGGGATGGAACGGAGCACATATTTCTGCCCTTCGAACTCAAGTGTGTGACCGGCATTCGGGCCGCCCTGAAAACGTGCAACCACATCGTATCTCGGAGTTAATACGTCGACTACTTTACCTTTTCCTTCGTCGCCCCATTGTAATCCTAATAGTACATCTACTTTCATTTCTCTTTTTTATTGTTGTTACTTACTTTTTTCCGTTTATTGGCACGATCGCATTTGCTGCATATCCCATAGATATACAACGAATAGTGTGAAAGCTGAAACCGGCTTAATTTTGTATTTTCAATCGCGCTCTGCAATGCCTCATTCTGGAACTCGGTCACTTTACCGCATTGGGTACAGATCTGATGATGATGTGTCTCACGATTGTATGATTTCTCATATTGGGAAGAAGTGCCGAACTGATGTTTGATAACCAGACGGGCATTGATAAGCAGAATGATGGTGTTGTAAAGTGTTGCGCGGCTAACCCGGAAATTTTCATGATCCATCATCTGCGAATAGAGCATATCTATGTCAAAATGTCCGTCTATAGAATAGATGGTGTCGAGTATGGCATAACGTTCGGGGGTCTTGCGATGCCCGTTCGCATTGAGATATTCTGTAAATATCTGTCTTACCGTATCTTTTACGTTCTGAGTTTCCATTTCGGCACGAAATTAGCGCCAACAAAGTTAATCCTTTTTTATAGAAAGCAAAAATAATATGAAGAATAATTGAAGAATGTGCCAATATGCCAATATACCAATGAATAATGTGCCAATGTGCCAATTAAAGAATGTATCAATAAGACAATGTGCTAATGCAGTAATATGCTAATTAAAGAATATAGCATATTTTCACAACGCAGCCAATTGGCATATTGGCATATTGACACATTATTATTCAATTTCTTCTTTCACCGTATTATACAGCACCTGTTCTGTTTCTACTGTGGAGTCTTTCATCCCCTCTACCAGCCGGCAGACCCGGAAGGCGTGTTCTTCGCTGTGCTGCATATATTTGCGGATGGCAAGCAAAGCGGCGTTACGCACATGATAGCCACCGGAAAGGGCGGCGCAAATCGCCTGGTCCAGAAATTCTCCGGCAGGACGTTCGGCCATATCCCCTTTTTTCATCAGCAGACGGGCAATGGTGAGGAAGCCGCAAATCTGTGCATACTCCTCTTCCGAAGCAATCCAATGGAATGATTTGGCAGGGGCATACGGCAGGTGCTGGAAAAGATTCATACAGGTAAGTTCTGCGATCTCGATATTCGGCATGTTCTCTACCCATATATCGGCTATTTCCGGAAAGAAAGTATCCACCGGCTGCAATAGTCCTGCAAGGATCTTACATTCGCGAATGTCCTCTTTCCACAGGGCTTGTGCCAGTTCATGATTCTTCTCATAAGCTGCAGCGATACTTTTGATCCGAGGCAGTTCCACCCCAAAATTAAGTTTATAGGACAAGCCCTTCTCACGCATACTTTGAGACACAACTCCGTTCATCGAAAGCCGGAGTTGTGTCTTGATATCTTTCAGTTGTTCTTTTATATCCATTATTCTTTTTATTACAACCACAAATTACGAGCCGCCCAAGCAAATCCTATAACAACCGGAATCCGGCATCAGGAATAACGCTGAACAGTCCGCAACTTGCAATCAATTCACAGAAGGCAATGGAGAGTAGTCCTTGCTATAACGCAACATCTGCTCTGCATATCCCTCGTCATAAGTTACGGTAACATCGGTTACTGTTCCGTTTTCATCCGTTACCGCCTCATATTTAGGATTCAAAAATCCTTTATACGGGGCAAGATTAAGTTTCTTATAGCGCTCCAGGACTTCTGCATGAAGAGCCGGATCGACTTTCACGCCGTAATCTTCCACCAATGCACGGGCAGCCGCAAAATCTCCGGTAGACTTAATGCGCTGAATCTCTGCCAACAGTTCACCGAAAAGCCGGCGTACTTTCTCATAGTCGTTCACTACCACATAAGTCTTGCCGTCTTTCTTCACCAACTCCACCACCTTGTCGGCAGCACCTTTCTCAAACACCCAGCGGGCGATAAGCTGCCGGTTACGCATGTGTGCCTCTTCCACCGTATTCCCCGGCTGGATGCGTACCAATTGCGTCATCAGCCCGTTCATGAGATACGTGTAATACTGCGCTTTATACGCTTCATTGTCGGGAAGCAGCCCCAGCTCAATCAGTTTCGGATCGGCCACGTAATACAATCCGAAAAGATCGGCACGTGCCTCTTCGATGGTAGAGCCGTAAGCCTTCAAGGCATCCGGATCGACTCCCGGAAGCAATTTGCCGGAGCCATGCCCCAGACATTCGTGCAAGTCGGTATGCAGTTCATCCGTCAAGTCCGAATAGCGGTCTATCAGTGCAATCTCCGCATCACTGTATGCAAACTCTTCGTTAAAGCCATTGCCGTGGGCCGCCTTGTTATAAGCATCCGTTATATTTCCGATGGTTACAGACTTGGAGCCATGATGCGCACGTATCCAGTTCGCATTAGGCAGATTGATGCCGATAGCCGTTGCCGGATAAAGGTCTCCGGCAAGGATAGCTGCAGTTATCACTTTCGCAGAAACCCCTTTCACCTGTTCTTTCCGGAACCGGGGATCCACCGGAGAATGATCCTCAAACCACTGCGCATTGCTGCTGATCACTTCCGTGCGGTGTGTAGCCTCCAAATCCTTGAAATTGACAAGAGATTCCCAACTGGCTTTCATACCGAGCGGATCGCCGTAGCTTTCGGTAAACCCGTTTACGAAATCGATGCGGGAGTTCAAATCTTTCACCCACAAGATGGCGTACTCATCAAAAGTCTTCAGGTCGCCCGTCTCGTAAAACTCAATCAGCTTACTGATAGCAGCTCTCTGCGCCTCATCTTCAGCCACCCCTTCGGCCTTCTTCAGCCAATAGACAATCTTCTCGATGGCCTGCGTATAAAGTCCGCCAACCTTC
>CAVCAX010000139.1:0-7405 GCA_963599995.1 Coprobacillus sp. CAG:698 | reverse complement strand
GTTCAAGCCGTATGAAACCGGCGTCTCGTCTTTCGGATCTTTCATCTTATTGTAGAAAGCCTCCGCTTCCGCCTGAGTCACTCCCTCGTAATAATTGCAGGCAGAAGTCAGTATCAGATCTTCGCCATCGGCCTGATTCACCCGTTTGGGCAGAACATTCGGGTCGAAAATCACCGGAAATATCTCTTCGCACAATTGCTCCGCCGTCTGTCCTTCAGCAAGAGGAAGCAAAGCGGCATCGATGCCCAGCACCGCCTGTCTGAGAAAATCCTGAGAGAAACCGGGCACGAACTTCTCCGAACCGTAATGATGGTGAATGCCGTTAGAGAACCATACGCGTTTAAGATACGTCTCCATATTCTTAAAATCGGCACTGTTCTTGTCTCCCTTGTAGTTGGTGTACACGGCCTCCAGCATCCGCCGGATACGCAAGTTATACTTTCCGTTCTGATCAAAGAGGATATCACGTCCTTCGAGTGCAGCCTCCGTGAGGTAATAAATCAATTCTTTCTGTTTCAGCGACAAGTCCTCAAATCCGGGGACCCGATAACGCAAGATCTGTAAATCGGCAAACTGTTCCACTGTGTAACTAAATTTATCTGCCTGAGCAGTCGTTGTTTTGGCACCGCCGCATGATGTCAGCATAGTAGCGGTTACGGCCATTGAGATGATAAGATGTTTTTTCATAAGGTCTCTCCCCACCAAACCACAAAAAGGAAGTACCTCGGTTTTACCCGAGATATTTCCTTTTCCGTTCTATTCTATGTATCAAATACGTTATTACTTTTTGCTTTCAAGATGCTCTTTGCGATAGCCGTTAGGCGTCTTGCCTACATTCTTATAGAAAGCGGCATAGAAAGACTGACGGTTAGCAAAACCGACCATTGCACTGATTTCTTCCACATTCTTGTCGGCATATCTCTTGTCTGTCAGCAGATGCAAAGCGTCTTTCACTCTGTATTCGTTCAGCAGGCAGGAATAATTCTGACCGAAACGGGAATTAACCACTGCGGACAAATAACGCGTATTCGTTTTCAGTTCTTTTGCCAAATCCTTTGCCGAATAGTCAGGGTCTCTGTACTTCTTCTGAACAACAACGATATTCAATATCTTGTCATACAACTCATCTGCAAGTTCCGGTCTGATTAAAGAACGGTATGCAGCCTTCTTTTCTTTCTTTTCTCTCAGGTTATAAGGGCGCTTCTTCGGAGCCTCTTCCTGTTTTTTGTTTTCTAAATCACTCATTGAAATTAACTGGTTAGGGTTTGTTTTTAATTATTGCTACAATGGAGCAATATTTCCATGTCACAAATTTCGAACATTAATTCCATATATGCAACTTTTAAGTATGTATTTTTTATAACGGAACAATCAAAATGATGAAATTTGTGAGAAAGGTAATGGATAATAAGAATTTTTAACTTCCGGAGGGAGATGTTTCCGTTCACGGATTATTTATTTTCCGCTATCACCGGGCCGCATAGATGACAGACCGAAGAAAATTGTACCTTTGCAAAAAGTTTCAAAATACGAATCATGATCCAAACGCTGAAAACCTACTTCGGTTATGAAAGTTTCCGCCCCCTGCAAGAAGAAATTATCCGGAATTTGCTGGACAGGAAAGACAGTCTGGTATTAATGCCCACCGGAGGAGGAAAGTCGATCTGCTACCAACTCCCCGCACTGCTTTGCGAAGGTACCGCCGTTGTGGTGTCTCCGCTTATTTCATTGATGAAAGACCAGGTGGAAACGCTCCGGGCCAACGGAATAGCCGCGGGAGCGCTGAACAGCAGCAATGACGAAACGGAGAATGCCAATCTGCGGCGCGCCTGCATCGATGGTAAACTGAAACTCCTCTATATATCTCCCGAAAGACTGCTCTCCGAAACTGACTATCTGCTTCGGGATATGCACATTTCTCTCTTCGCCATCGACGAGGCGCACTGCATCTCGCAATGGGGACATGATTTCCGCCCCGAATATGCGCAAATGGGCATACTGCGCGGGATGTTTCCGCGTGTGCCTATCATCGCACTGACAGCCACTGCCGACAAAATCACGCGCGAAGACATCATACGTCAACTGCATCTCACTGATCCGAAAGTGTTTATCTCTTCTTTCGACCGCCCCAACCTCAGCCTGACTGTGAAACGGGGATACCAGCAGAAAGAAAAGAGCAAGGCCATACTGGAATTCATCGACCGTCATGCCGGTGAATGCGGCATCATATACTGCATGAGCCGCAGCAAAACGGAGGCTGTGGCGCAGATGTTACGAAAGTATGGAATACGCTGCGGCATCTATCACGCAGGACTTTCAGCCCAGCAACGGGATGAGACACAGGATGATTTCATCAACGACCGTATACAGGTGGTTTGCGCCACGATTGCCTTTGGCATGGGAATCGACAAGTCCAATGTCCGGTGGGTGATTCACTATAACCTCCCCAAAAGTATCGAGAGTTTTTATCAGGAAATAGGCCGGGCGGGACGGGACGGAATGCCAAGTGACACCCTCCTTTTCTATTCTCTGGGAGACCTGATTCTGCTCACCAAATTTGCCGTCGAAAGCAACCGGCAGTCAATCAATCTGGAGAAGCTGCAACGGATGCAGCAATATGCAGAAGCCGACATCTGCAGAAGACGGATTCTACTGAGCTATTTCGGTGAGAAAGCAGAAAAGGATTGCGGTAATTGTGATGTTTGCCGAAACCCTCCGGAGCAGTTCGACGGCACGATAATCGTACAAAAAGCCCTCAGTGCAATTGCACGCACCGGAGAGCAGATAGGGACAAGCATGTTAATTGACATATTGCGTGGCTCATCTTCCTCTGAAATTATAGAAAAAGGATACGAAAAGTTAAAAACTTTTGGAGTCGGGCGCGACATTTCGGCCAGAGACTGGCAAGACTATTTATTACAAATTCTGCAAATGGGATTTTTCGAAATTGCATATAACGAAAATAACCATTTGAAGATTACAGAAGCCGGAAATGACATACTATTTGGACGAAAAAAGACGAAATTAGTAGCCATCCGACGAGATGAAAATACGACCTCCAAAGGGAGGAAAAAGAAGACGGTTGTCAATAAAGAACTGCCTTTTGGAATAACAACAACCGAGAGCAAGGATTTGTTCGAAGCTCTACGCGGACTCCGCAAACAATTGGCCGACCAGGAAGCCATTCCCGCCTACATTGTTTTATCGGACAAAGTGCTGCATCTGCTCAGCATGGCACAACCCACAACGATCGAGGAGTTCGGCAGTATCAGCGGTATAGGCGAGTATAAAAAGAAAAAATACGGCAAGGAGTTCATCGAACTGATACGCCAGTTCAAATAAGCGGCAATGCGATGAAAGATAGCGGATAAAAGATGCCGCAGTCTATAACGTTTCACAATTGTGCGACACGCGTTTCTCAATTGAGTGACGAGCGTCGCACAGTCATGAGACGCTCGTCTCACAGTAACGAAACGTCTTACATTTAAGTATCTTATTTACTATTGTTCAACTTATTATTTACTATTGTTCAGCTTCTTATTTACTATTGTTCAGCCTCTTATCTACACTGTGTCAGTTTCTCATTTACATTGTTTCAGCTTCTCATACAGATCAGACGGAGGCACACCGAGAGAAATCGCCTTTTCATAATCGGCCTTGGCAAGCGCTTTCCTCTTCTGAAGCAGGTAAATGTCTCCACGAAGTAAATAGGCATCCACCAATGATGAAGACAAGCGAATCGCTTCTTCAAGATCGACAAGGGCCAGTTCCAGGTGTTCCATTTCCCGTTCTATATCGGCACGCGCCACATAAAGCGTGGCGTCATCCGGATTTTCGACCAGCAATTTGTTTACCAGCTCAAGTGCTTCCCGGTATTTACCTTCCTTCTGATCAAGAGTAGCCAATCCGAGACGACCGGCATAACTTTTAGAGTCCAACTCCAGCAACCGGTCATAATCGAGGCGCGCTGCTTTATAATCCCGACGGATGGTGTAGATATAGGCGCGCATCAGCAAAGCCTCTTTATTGCCTTTATCTGCTTCAAATGCCTCTGAATAATCCAGGAAAGCCCGGTCGGTCATCCCTTTCTCCATATAAATGGCTGCACGGTCCAACAAAATCGGTACGGCATTGGGAGCGATATTCAACGCATAAGTATACGATTGAAGCGCATCATCATAACGTCCCAACCTACGCTGCACCAATCCGAGATTGGAAAACAGCAACGCATTGTGAGGATTAGACGGTTCGAGCTTCATAGCCTGTACCAACAATTCTTCTGCCTGTGTCAAGCTGTCTTTCTCTATACAGTCTATTGCCTTTTCAGAAAGTTCACGATAAGTTTGAGCGGAAACAGACAGGGAAAAGAAAAAGAGGAGAAAAAAAATAAAGATCGATTTCATAATTAATAAATAATGGACCAATGAATAATGTGACAATATTCACTCTAACGGATATGCATCGAATGCAAACAGTTCCGTCGACAAGTAACGTTCTCCCGTATCGGGCAGTAATGCCACAATCATCTTGCCGGCAAATTCAGGGCGTTGTGCCAACTTCCGTGCCGCGTAAACGGCTGCACCGGAGGAGATTCCAGCCAACAATCCTTCTGTAGCGGCAAGTTCGCGTCCGGCACGAATCGCTTCATCGTCGGGCACCCCCATTACTTCATCCACCACGGAAGCATCATAAATCTTCGGAACAAAATTGGCACCGATCCCCTGTATCCGGTGAGGGGCAGCCACACCACCCTCCAGCACCGGAGAGGCGGCAGGTTCAACAGCCAGTATATAAACATCGGGATTGTGTTTTTTCAATGCACGGGCCACACCGCAAATGGTTCCGCCGGTTCCTACGCCGGCAACGAAAGCTGCAATCCGGCCTTCGGTATCCTCCCATATTTCTTCTCCTGTGGTACGTTCGTGTGCTGCCGCATTGGCAGGGTTCTCAAATTGTTGCAAGATCACCGAACCGGGAATCGTTTCCTTCAGTTCCTGTGCTTTGGCAATAGAACCGGACATGCCGGCCATACCATCCGTCAACACAATCTGTGCACCCAGTGCTTTCAGCAGATTCCTCCGTTCGATACTCATCGTCTCCGGCATGGTCAGTATCAGGCGATACCCCTTAATGGTGGCTACCATCGCCAGCCCGACACCGGTATTACCGCTTGTAGGTTCTATGATGGTGGCTCCCGGCTTCAAAAGTCCCCGTTCCTCGGCATCTTCTATCATCGAAAGCGCCACACGGTCTTTCACACTTCCGGCAGGATTGAAGGCTTCGAGTTTGGCCACAATATTTCCTTTCAAGCCATATCTGGCACTATATCCGGAGAGCTCCATCAAAGGAGTATGTCCGATCAATCCGATCAGATTCTTTGCTACTTTTTTCATAATTATCACTGTTTTACATCAGTTAATGTGCAAAGATAAAGAAAAGTATAGTACCTTTGCCTGCATTCAATCTTTTTAAGTGTATCGTATGAAGAGAAGACTTATACAATTCGTAACCACCTACTTTCTTTTTGTATTTATCTTTATTCTGCAAAAGCCCGTTTTCATGGCCTATTATCATACCTTATATGATAAGGCATCATGGGCAGACTGGTTTCGTGTAATCGGGCACGGGCTTCCACTCGACCTCTCATTGGCGGGATACCTGACCATCTTTCCCGGATTGCTGCTGATAGCATCCGCATGGACAGACTCGCGGATACTGCAACTGATACGCCGCATCTATTTCGCAATCATCTCCGTACTGCTCTCCTGCATATTCATAAGCGATCTCGGCCTATACGGCTATTGGGGATTCCGGCTCGACGCCACACCGTTGTTTTATTTTTTCTCTTCCCCAAAAGACGCCCTTGCCAGTGTCAGTCTATGGGTAGTGGCAGGCGGTATCCTTGCAATGGCGGCTTATGCAGTGCTTTTGTATTTCATATTCTCATGGGTATTGATTTACGAAAAACGTCCGCTAAAAATACCTTATCACCGTTTGAGCATATCCGGCGTACTCCTGTTGATAACCGGTCTGCTTTTTATCCCGATACGCGGAGGATTCAGTGTATCGACCATGAATTTAGGCAGAGTTTTTTTCAGTGCTGACCAACGGTTGAATCACGCCGCCATCAATCCGGCTTTCAGCCTGTTGGATTCCTTTTCCAGACAGACGGATTTCGACAAGCAATACCGCTTTATGCCTGCCGAAGAGGCTGATGCCTTGTTTGCCGAACTGACAGACAGACCTGTGACAGATTCCATTCCCCGCCTGTTCAATACGGAACGCCCCAATATTATCATGGTCATACTCGAAAGTTTTTCTTCACATCTGATGGAAACACTCGGTGGAGAACCCGGCATAGCGGTCAACATGGACGAATTTGCCCGGAAAGGCGTACTGTTCACCCATTTCTATGCCAACAGCTTCCGCACCGACCGGGGGTTGGTATCCATCATCAGCGGATACCCCGCCCAACCGACTACGAGCATCATGAAATACACCCGTAAGACACAGAGCCTGCCCTCCATCCCGGCCAGTCTGAAGAGAGCCGGATACGACCTGCAATATTACTACGGAGGCGATGCCGATTTCACCAACATGCGTTCGTATCTGGTATCTGCCGGCATTGAAAAGATTGTTTCCCAAAATGATTTTCCCGTCTCCGAACGTCTCAGCAAATGGGGAGTGCATGACCACATCCTGTTCCAACGACTCCTGACGGACCTGAAGACCGAACCGCAGCAGGAGCCTTTCTTCAAGATTTTGCAGACATCCAGCAGTCACGAGCCGTTCGATGTGCCTTACAGTAAGTTGAAGAATGAGAAGCTGAATGCTTTTGCCTATACCGACAGTTGTGCCGGAGACTTTGTGCGCCAACTCAAGGAGACTCCTCTCTGGAAAAACAGTGTCGTCATATTCGTGCCCGACCACATGGGGGTATACCCGGAAGATATGGACCACCTTTCGCCCGGACGCTATACCATTCCTTTAATTCTGACCGGCGGTGCGGTGAAAGAGCCGCAACGAATCACGACTTACGGCTCACAAATCGACATTGCCGCCACCCTACTGGCCCAGTTGGGACTTCCCCATGATGATTTTACTTTCAGCAAAAACATCCTCAATCCGGCTTCACCTCATTTCGCTTTTTTCACCTTCCCCAATATATTCGGAATGGTTACAGCCGATAACGAGGTAGTGTTCAATTGTGAATCGAATACGGTGGCAAGAGACGAGGAAGCACAGAAAGGTGAGAATCTGAACAAAGGAAAAGCATTCTTGCAGAAACTATACGATGACCTCGCTAAACGATAAACATTAAAAAGCCACAAAAATGACATACCAACTATTACAATCGCTCACCGAAGCAGATCAGAATCTGCTGCTTTATCTGAACGGACTGCAC
>CAVCAX010000138.1:0-5853 GCA_963599995.1 Coprobacillus sp. CAG:698 | reverse complement strand
TGGCCGGCAAGTACAGAAGGTACTTATGCGGCTGATAGAAAGGTGGTTGTTTCCGACAATCTGTTTGAAAACAATGTGTCTGAGGTAAATGTCATTACTTGTTCTGCAGATGCCAGTGCTGATTTTGTGAGAAATATCGTTCGTAACAATTCGGTAACATGTGATCCTGCAGGTTCTAATTGGAAAGTATCTGTCCTGTATCTGACTAAAAAATTCCGTGTGGCAAACTGTCTGCTTGCAAATAACTCCTCTACTGCTCTGCTGATGTATCAAGGTGGGGAAACGTGGATTGGAAACTCTACTTTTGCCAATAACGTAGGTTCTATTTATGTAGAGGCAGGAGGTTATTCCGAGTTGGGAAACAGTATTGTATTAGGAAATACGGCTACTCATCAAGGTAAAGATATTTTCTGTACGGATGCTGATGAATTAAACTATGTGGAATTTGTGGCTGTAGATGGAGACAATGATGATGTGACTGGCGATTGTATCACGACTACGGCTGCTGAAACATTCAAGAAACCGACTTCTTTTGTCGGTGTAGCTACCGATGATGCTCAACGTGCAGAACTTGCTGCAGCTGACTACAGCTTGAAGGCCGGTTCGGCTTGTGTCGGTGCCGGGCAGCATGACTTTGAAGCAATGGCTATGACGAATGATTGGGTTGAAGTTAACCTTCAAACGGATTTGGCAGGCAATAATTTTGTGAGGGAAAGCGGTAAAGTAAATATGGGTGCTTACCAGGGTGACCTGAATACCGGAGTAAGTAGAGTAGCTGCTGAGAACACTTGCCAGGTATGGGTTAATGGCAATACGTTGACTGTAAAGGGTGCTTCTGAAGGTGCTGCTATGACAGTTTATACAGTTGCCGGTACAGTTGTGGCTAATGTTGCTCTGCAGGGAGGTAATGATGAAATCACTTTGCAGAATGGCTTGTATCTTGTACGGATTGTCACTGCATCAGGCATAGAAACTGCCAAAGTATTGATCAATGAATAATTGAATAAAGAGATAATAGAGAAGGAAACCGAGCGTGTTGATTCGTGTTTCCTTTCTCTGTTTTTAATTTAATTTTATATTTAATATATGAAAAATTTTAAATTTGTTTGTTTGTTCTTCGTAGGACTATTCTGTCTTGCTCTTTCGGCTTGGGCACAGTCCACGATAACAGTTAAAGGTAGGGTAGTGGATACTGCCGGTGAGAGTGTAATCGGAGCGTCGGTATTGGTGACCGGTACTACCATTGGTACAATCACAGACATGGATGGTAATTTCATCTTGTCTAATGTAGATCCGAAAGCTTCTCTGGAGGTATCATACATCGGTTATAAAGCATTGCAGGTAAAAGTGAACGGGCAAACGTCACTTACGGTTACCTTGAAAGAAGACACACAGGCTTTGGAAGAAGTAGTGGTTGTGGGTTACGGTGTGCAGCGTAAATCCGACTTGACCGGTGCGGTTACTTCTATCAAAACCGATGATTTGTTGAAGAGTATGCCGGTATCTGATATCTCTCATGCATTGGAGGGACGTATTGCCGGTATGAGCGTCGTATCAGGAAGTGGAGCGCCGGGAACGGGAGCTACTATCCGTATTCGTGGTATGAACTCTCTTAAGGCTGATGGTGGTCCGGTAGTGGTTATCGACGGTATGATCGGTGGTAGCCTCGCATCATTGAATGCATCGGATATCGCCAGCATCGAAGTTTTGAAAGACGCTTCGGCAACAGCTATTTATGGTGCTTCGGCTGCCAACGGTGTAATTCTGGTTACGACAAGAAATCCGGAAGCCGGTAAAGTTCGGGTGGAATATAGTGGATATGTTAATTTCAAGACTCCGTATAAATATCCCGACAGATTGTCTCCCGGAGAGTTTGCCGACCTTGCCAATGCCTATGGACAAGAATTTTATGCAGAACCCAGACAGTTCTATACTCCGGAAGAAGTGGAAGGTTTCTATAATGGTGGCGGATTTGACTATATGAAGCACATTTTCCGTGATGTAGCCATAGAGCACAACCATGCACTTTCTGTTTCCGGTGGTAACGAAAAGACCAAGTTCCTGTTCTCTACCCGTTTTAATTTTAACGATGGTATTGCTAACAATACGGATGCACAGAATGCAAACTACCGTTTGAAGGTGGATTCCGAGATTCGTTCTTGGTTGAAGGCCGGATTCAATCTGTGGGGAAATTACTCCAAGAGCAAAGGCGGACGTTTCACACAATATCGCGGTCTGTTGATCGAAGGATTGACGATGCCGACTACTATTATGCCGACTGACGAAGATGGTAATTACAACAATCTTGATGTTACCGGTCAGGCACGTTACAATCCGATGGGAATGATTAATGAGATTGATGTTGACGGATACACTTATACATCTCGTCTGCAAGGTTATGTAGATGTTAAATTGGTGGATGGATTGTCTTTCCGCATGAATCAGAGCGTTATTTTCGGAAATACTTGGAGTGGAAGTACTAACAATGAGAAATCGTATGGTGCATGGGCCGATGGCGGTCAAACGGCGGCTTCTACAACTTTCAAACCCTCTTACAGTTGGAACAACCAGAATATCCTTTCTTATGTGAAAGAGTTCAATAGAAACCATCGTATTAATGCCACATTGGTGTTTGAACAGAGTCACAGTAACAGTATGCAGCAGAAAGTCAATGTGAAAGAGTTGTATTCTACTCTCATCGGTTATAATAACACAGGCTATGCCTCAAAGATTATCTCTGTTCCGGGAGACCGCCAGAAAACTTCTTCAATGGCTGCTTTGGCCCGTGTGAACTATGTTTTAATGGATCGGTACATGCTTACTGCTTCCTGGCGTTATGATGGATCGTCAGTATTGGCTTCCGGTAACAAGTGGGAACAATTCCCGTCAGTGGCATTGGCTTGGAATGCCAAGCAAGAGAACTTCTTGCAGAATGTAGACTTTTTAAGCCAGTTGAAGGTACGTGTAGGATACGGACAGGTAGGTAACAGCGGTGTGTCTGCATATTCTGAATACACAGAAGTTAATCCCGGTTTTTTGCCTGATGGAAATGTCTTTTTCAGTGTATCCCGTTTGGGACAGCCCGATTTGAAATGGGAACGTACCGAACAGTGGAATGTGGGTCTTGATTTGGGCTTTTTCAACAACCGGTTGACCGCTACTGTGGATTTATACCGTAAAAACACCAACGACATGCTGTTGGATGTAAATGCACCGCTCTATACAGGCTTCTCCAGCCGTTTGAAGAATGCCGGTTCTATGCTGAACAAAGGATATGAAATTGCAATCGGTGCCGATCCGGTAGTCGGTAAGGATTTCAACTGGAACACGACTCTGACGCTTTCTCAGAACCAGGCTATTATAGAGGATCTGGATAAGGAGTATATTACTTTGTCCGGATACGAAGGTGCACACTACCGTTATTTCCAAGGTAGACGCATCGGTACTATTTACGGATATGTATGCGAAGGTGTGTGGACTACCGAAGAAGCCGCTAAAGCACCTGCTACCATGAAAGCAGTGCCGGGTACTTATCGTTTCAAAGATTTGACCGGTGACGGTGCCATCACTGAAGAAGACCAGACAGTGATCGGTAATGGACAGCCTCGTTTCCAATGGGGATGGAACAACTCCTTCAGATACAAAGATTTTGATTTGAGTTTCATGATCTCAGGTGTACACGGCTTTGATATTTACAACAAGACTCATGAGATGCGTATAGCTTCCGGAGGTAATGTGGCTCTTAGTCCGAATCCGGAACTGTTGAACCGGTGGACTCCTGAAAATGATGTGAATACACATATACCGGGCTTTGTTCCTCAGACAAATGCTTTGACTCCGTCAAGTGAATTTATAGAAAAAGGCAGTTACGTAAAATTCAAGAACATCACATTAGGCTATACTTTACCTAAGAATGCTACTCAGAAGTTGCATATCAGCAATTTGAGAGTTTATGCTTCACTGCAGAACCCGTTCTTAATCACCAGTTACTCAGGAATGGATCCGGAGGTTGCTTTGAAGAGCCCATTGACACCGGGTATCGATTACGGATATTATCCTAATGGACGTAATTATTTGTTAGGTTTGAATTTAGCATTCTAATAAAAAGGAGGTTTGTAATTATGAAAAAAAATATAGTAATCACATTGGCTCTGTGTAGCGTATTGGGTACATCGTGTGTGGATTTGGTTCAGGAACCTAAGAGCTTTATGTCGCCTGAGAATATAGAGACGAACAATAAGAACAGCATGGGAATGCTCGATGGCTTGTACAGAGAGTTGTGGGGAGGTAATTATGAGTATAATTGCCGTAGTGTTATTTTGGGATTAGGTGCCGATGACATAGGTACGGGTAACTTGGCCAAACGTCATACTAATTATGACCAATTGGACATTACTGTCGGAAATCAGGATGGCGATGTTCAGACGATGTGGAATAATATGTATGGATTGGCTCAGGCTGCAAATTTGTGGAAAGAGACTTTTGAAGGTAGTAATACCTTAAATGAAACTACGAGAGCGCAGTATATCGCAGAATGCCGTTTTATGCGGGCGTTTGCTTATTTCAATCTGGTACGTTATTTTGGTGATGTGCCTTGTTTTATTGACTCTAAGTGTACGACCGATCTGAACGGGTCTACTACGATTACGCGTAACAGTACGGAAGATATCTATACAAAGATAATTATTCCCGATTTGGAAAATGCAGCTGCTAATTTACCGGCTTACTCCCGTGCGGACAACAATTCACGGGCAGGTGCCTGGGCTGCCAAAGCCTGTCTGGCTGATGTATATATGACAATGGCAGGCTGGCCGTTAAAGCAGACCGCTAAGTATGCCGATGCTGCCAGAATCTGTGAGGATATAATCCAGAACAGCGGTTATGACTTGGTGGGAAATTATAAAGATTTGTTCATGGAAGCTACCAAGACCAACCGTACCGAGCATATCTTTGCTTTGAACCATTCCAAGGAACAGCAGGCCAGCAACTATGGGAAGTCATATTTTATTCAGGAAGAAAGTGGTTGGGCTGACTATACCGCTGATCCGGTATTCTATGAAAATTATCCGGATGACGCACGTAAGGACTTCAATTTTATTACGACTTTCAAAGTCAATAACCGGAATGTCTCTTATACGCGTACTACAATGAAAGCTCCGGCTATTAATAAATATCGCGATTATGGTGGCGTAAGTTCTGCTCAGAGTGCAGGTATTACACCGATTTACCGTTTTGCCGAAGTTCTGCTGATGTATGCCGAGGCACAATGTAAATCTACCGGTACTCCTAATCAATTGGCGTATGACTGTTTGAACAGAATACGTTATCGTGCTGCGAAAGATAAAAATGCTTACCAGCCTTATGCGGTAGGCGATTTTACTCCGGAACAGTTCCTGCAAAAAGTATTTGATGAATACGGATACGAATTCTTTGCTGAGTTCAAACGCTGGTTCTATCTGGTACGTAATGAGAAGGTATATGATGTAAATCATGGTTATACCGATGCTTTTGGCGTAGAACGTCCTGCGAATGAACGAATTAAAGAAGCTATGGATGCTGCCCGTATTACACCGGATAACCGTAAACTTTATCACTTTGTTTTACCGGTTCGTGAAACTCAAGAGTGTGGCTTCGAACAAAATGACCGTTCCTGGTAATTCTTTGAGGTTAAAGGTTTGAACAGGGTAACTTAATGAAAGGAATGTACAGAAGGAAAGGTGGTAAAACTGAATTTTGTACATTCCTATTTTATAATTCTAATAAGTAAAAACATGAAAAAGACTTTTTGGAGTGTAGTGTTGTGCATTGTAGCCTTGTGGGGGATACAAGCCGTCTGGGCTTCCGTACACTCGG
>CAVCAX010000137.1:30428-31170 GCA_963599995.1 Coprobacillus sp. CAG:698 | reverse complement strand
GTTTGTTCAATAAAAGCGAATCGGCGCAGCTGATATATACTACGCACAATACATATCTGCTTGATACCAATAAGTTACGTAAGGATCAGATATATTTTGTCAACAAACGGGATAACGGTTCCTCGGATTTGTATTCGCTGTTTGATTACAAAGATTTCCGTGACGGGCTGGATGCGGAAAAGGCATATCTGCAAGGTCGTTTTGATGCCATCCCGTATATTGACGGACAGGCGGATCATTTTATGAAATAGAAACTGATATGGGACGACAAATAAGAAAATCCAAAGGTAAGACAATGAAACCAAATTTCTTTGTTTTCTGTGAAGGTGAATCTGAGGTTGCCTATATTAGTCACCTCCGTTCGCAATACCGTGTGCCTCTTCAGATTATTCCAAGAAAGAGCGATTCGAACATATCCGTTCGGTATATAGAGAATTGTAAGCGAGCATATATTGTGACCGAAAATGATAAGATATTTTTAATGTATGACCTTGATGTGGACGGAATGTTAGTACATCTGCAAAGTATTCCGGATACAGTATTGCTGGTGTCAAATCCATGTATTGAATTGTGGTATTTACTGCACTTTGAGGAATGTCACGCCGAACTAACTCAAAATGCTTGCATGAAAAAAATGAAAAGACATCTTGAACACTACACAAAAGGAATGTTGACACTGAATGAGAAACAGCAACTGTACGATAAGACATCAGAAGCAACAGCAAGAGCCAAGGTGTTGGAG
>CAVCAX010000137.1:24067-30418 GCA_963599995.1 Coprobacillus sp. CAG:698 | reverse complement strand
ATATAATAATCCATCAACTACCATCTATAAAATGATAGAACTGTTGGAAAGTTTGTAATTTGAAGATTATTGAGAATAGGGAAATAACATTAGCTGATATCTTTATTGAATGACTGATAGTGCGAAAACCCGATTTTGGTTTCTTATACTCTTGACCCTATAGAAAATATATATGTAGCATCATTGGGGGGAAGTGAGCATAATTCTTATCATACAGGCATATAACTCGGAATTTATATCTAAATTTGTCCCTATAATGAAAACTTAAACTTTAAACGTATGAGAATGAAGAAGATTTGTATGATGGTATTGCTGTCTTTAGGGATAGCGCCTTGGGCAAAAGCTCAAACATTCGACAAGCTATGGAAGCAAGTGGAGCAGGCCGAACAGAAGGATTTGCCGCAAACTGTTATTCAACTGACAGACCGGATTTATAAGAAAGCGGAAGCAGAGAAAAACTCTCCACAAATGCTGAAAGCATATACGTGGCGGATGAAATATCGTGAGACGTTGACTCCGGATAGTTTTTATGTAAGCTTGAAAGGCTTGGAGCAGTGGGCGGAAACAACGGACAAACCGATGGACCGTGCTGTACTGAATTCTCTGATAGCCGAAATCTATGCGGATTATGCATCCGACAATCGTTGGCAGATTCGTCAGCAGACGGACATTGTAGACGAAGCGCCCTCGACCGATATACGGGAATGGAGCGGTAATATGTTCGTGCAGCAGGTAATGAAACACACGGCCGCTGCTTTGCAGGACACGGACTTGCTGCTGAAAACCTCTTCGCGCAGTTATATCCCTTTTGTGAAACTCGGAGATACCAGTGAATACTATCATCATGATATGCTTCATCTGCTGGGAAGCAGAGGGGTGGATGCCTTGAACAACGTAATGGGACTGGATAAAGATTCGGTTGTACGGACATCGATTGAAAATATCTATTTAGGCATGCTCGATGCTTACGGGAAAGCCGGAATGGACGATGGCTACGTGCTCTGCAAACTCGATTATCTTAACTGGAAACGGAATTCGGAGTCCGACTTTGTGCCTTATCATGCGCCGCAGTATCCGGACGCGCCGGCTTCGGATGCTTACCTGACCGGTCTCGATGAACTGGAAGCCGATTTTAAATCACAAGATGTCTGTGCGGAGGTTTATCTGGCCAAAGCCCGGTATGCCGTGGATAAACAGCAGCAGGTGACGGCTTTGCAGATTTGTGACGAGGCTATTAAACTTTATCCGGACTATAAACGCATCAATGCCTTAAAGGATCTGAAACAGGAAATTTTGAGTCCGGCTTTGTATGTACATGCCGATCGGGTTGCCTATCCGGATGCCGATATGAAACTGATGGTGAACCATAAGAATATAGATGGGTTTACGGTGCAGGTATACCAATCGAAAAAACGGGTGGCCGAACAGCATTATTCCTTATTGCGCCCCCGGAATTATCAGAATCAGGATACCGTATTTACATTGAAAGCTCCGGCTGTCGGAGAATATGTGATGCGCATCGTGCCCGATACCAAAGCACGGGACAACAGTGAAAGCAAACTGAGTGTTACCCGCTTCAAGGTGTTGACACTTCGTCTGCCGGAAAATCAATACCGGGTGGTCGTTCTCGACTGCATGAGCGGAATGCCGGTGGAAGGTGCCACTATCACCCTTTATGCGAACGATGAAAAGAAATTGACGGAGTTTACCACCGATTCCGAAGGAAAGGCGACATTCTCCTATAAGCGTGAATACCGTTACTTGACCGCTGCCAAGGGCAATGATGCCGCAATGCCTTTGCAAGGCATTTATGGCGGTAGTTATATTTATTACACGGACAAGAAACCGGTGAGCTCGGTGAAACTTCTGACAGACCGTTCTCTTTATCGTCCGGGGCAGACCGTATATGTGAAAGGGATTGCCTATGAACAGGAACTGGATACCGCCGGTGTCCTTGCCAACCGCACTTATACGCTGACGCTTACCGATGCCAACCGGCAGGAGGTGGGGAAAAAAGAACTTCGTACCAATGAGTTCGGTTCCTTTGCTGCGGAATTCACTCTGCCGTCGGCTTGCTTGAACGGTATATTCACACTGACGACCGATGGAGGCGTGACCACCATTCGCGTGGAAGAGTACAAACGGCCTACTTTCGACATCACTTTTGATGCAATGACCGGTTCGTACAGCTTAGGTGATAAAATCGATGTGAAAGGGACGGTGGCTTCCTTTAGCGGAGTGTCATTGCAGGATTTGCCTTTGAATTATACCGTTACCCGCTTCATGCGTTTCGGTTGGCAGGGAGCGCAGTTGGGCATCGAACCGATAGAATCGGGCACCGTTTCACTGAATGAAGACGGACAATTCAAGATTCCGGTAGCCTTGACCGGTGATAAAGGGTTCGATAGAGGCTATTATGTTTTTCAGGTTCATGCAACGGTTACGAATGTGGCGGGCGAAACACAGACCTCCGTTTACAGTCTGGGAGTCGGGAACCGTTCGATGCTGTTGGGAGCCGAGATACAGAATCCTGTTTGCAAGGAAGACTCCATCAAGCTGACTTTTAAAGCGACCAATCTTGACGGACAGCCCGTTAGCGTAGAGGGCGGTTACAAACTTTATCCCGTAGTCGGTGGCGCGAAGTCCGAAGAGGTGGTGAAAGGCACTCCGGCTTATACGGGTACATTTGTTTCCAATAAAGAGATGTATCTTCCGGAATGGACCTCTGTGCCGTCGGGAGAATACCTGTTGGTGATGTCTGCCAAAGATGACCAGGGCCGTGAAGTGACGGGCGAAGAGGAGATCATCCTCTTCTCGATCAAAGACAAGCGTCCTCCGGTAGACAGGGCAATCTGGTATTATGCAGAAAATACTTCGTTTGATGCCGCCCATCCGGCTGTGTTCTATTTCGGAACTTCCAGGAAAGATGCGTATGTGATGATGAACCTGTTCAGCGGTAACCGGATGCTGGAAAGCAAGGTGCTTCGTTTGTCTGATTCTATCGAGCGTTTCGAATATCCTTATAAAGAATCGTACGGAAACGGACTCTCTATTACCTTCTGCTTTGTGAAGGATGGTTCCGTAAACCAGCAGACGGTGAGAATGACGAAACGCCTGCCGGATAAGACATTGGCGATGAAGTGGGAGGTATTCCGTGATAAACTGCGTCCGGGACAGGAGGAAGAGTGGAAACTGACTGTCAAAACCCCGCAGGGAATGCCCGCCGTAGCCGAGATGCTTGCCACCATGTATGACGCTTCGCTGGATAAGATATGGAAAAACAACCAGAACCTGAAAATCGGTTACCACCTTTCTGTGCCCGGAACACGTTGGATGGATGGTTATTGGGGAATGAACTCTTATAATTACTGGTTCCCTTCCAAGAGTCTGAAAGTTGCTCCGATGGTATACGACCATTTCCTGCTTCCATTCGACTACATACAAGGTCTTGTAATGGAGACAGCGACAGCATACGGTTCCCGGAATGCTTCATTTGTCGGTGGTATAAAGGTACGGGGAATGGCAAAAGCCAGAGCGGATGTTCCGATGATGGCTACTGCCACCAGTGATATGGCAGAGGCCGAATTGGCTGAGGATGCCGATGCCGGAGCGGAAGAAGCCCTTCCTGAGGCAACCGAAGAATTGCGTACCAATTTTGCCGAGACGGCTTTCTTCTATCCGCAACTTCGCACCAATGAGCAGGGAGAAGTCTCTTTCTCCTTCACCATGCCGCAAAGTCTTACCCGTTGGAATTTCCGGGGATATGCACATACCAAAGGCATGATGACGGGCATGATCGATGCTACTGCCGTGACCAGCAAAGATTTTATGCTGACACCGAACTTGCCGCGTTTCGTCCGCGTAGGAGATAAGACTTCCGTGGCCGCTTCCGTGGCAAACCTTACCGGAAAGAATATCTCCGGAACGGCTAGCTTTATCCTTTTTGACCCGATGACGGAAAAGGTTATCAGTACGCAGAAACAAAAGTTCTCTGTGGAAGCAGGACGTACCGCAGGGGTGAGCTTCCTCTTTACCGTTACCGATAAATACGATGTATTGGGTTGCCGCATGATTGCCGACGGCGGTTCGTTCAGTGACGGCGAGCAGCATCTCTTGCCGGTGCTTGGCAATAAAGTCAATCTGGTGGAGACTGTGCCTATGCCTGTCCGCGGAGAAGAGACACGTACTTTCACGCTCGATAAGTTGTTCAATAATCACAGCAAATCGGCTTCCGACCGCCGTCTGACTATCGAGTTTACAGGCAATCCGGCTTGGTACGCCATACAGGCACTGCCGTCGCTGGACATGCCCGAAAACGATAATGCCATCTCTTGGGCTTCCGCTTATTATGCGAATATGCTGGCTGCCTATATCATGAATTCGCAACCGCGTATCAAAACCGTATTCGATAGCTGGAAGTTGCAAGGCGGCACGAAGGAGACTTTCCTCAGCAACTTGCAAAAGAATCAGGAGGTGAAGAACATCCTGCTGGCCGAGTCTCCGTGGGTGATGGAGGCGCGCACGGAAGAGGAACAGAAAGAGCGCATCGCTACTTTGTTCGATTTGAACAACATCCGCAACAACAATATTACCGCCTTGACCCGCTTGAAAGAACTTCAGCAGTCCGACGGCTCGTGGGCATGGTATAAAGGTATGGACGGCAGCCGCTATATCACGGATTTCATTGTCGAATTGAATGCCCGCCTTGCCTTGCTTACTGGCAAGCCGCTGGAGGGGGATGCCTTGACGATGCAGCGTTCTGCTTTCAGCTTCCTGAATAAAAAGGCATTGGAAGAGTATAAGAATATCCGTAAGGCAGAGAAGAACGGAGAGAAGATAAAGGGGCTTTCCGATGCGGCTTTGAAATACCTCTATCTTGTTGCGATTTCCGGTGAGAAGATGCCGCTTGCCGATAATCAGACGGCTTACAATTACTTCCTTTCCAAGGTGGGAGAGCTGCTGACCAGCTCTTCCATGACCCGGAAGGCGCTTGCCGCCATTGTACTGGATAAGGCCGGACGCAAGCAGGAAGCATTGGAGTTTATCGCTTCTCTGAAAGAGTATCTGACAAAGACGGACGAGCAGGGCATGTTCTTCGCTTTCAATGAGAATCCATACGCTTGGGGTGGTTTGCAGATACC
The DNA here is from genome assembly GCA_963599995.1 of Coprobacillus sp. CAG:698. GTDB lineage: Bacteria > Bacteroidota > Bacteroidia > Bacteroidales > Bacteroidaceae > Bacteroides. Next base: position 25,277 of record CAVCAX010000137.1, on the reverse strand, counting down.
GGCTCATGTGGCGGTGATGGAAGCTCTTGAACTGGTAACCGCTGATTCGGCTACGGTGGAAGAGATGAAGCTCTGGCTTTTGAAACAGAAACAAACGCAGGCATGGGATTCTCCGGTGACTACGGTAAATGCGGTTTTTGCTCTGCTGCAACGCGGTACCGGTCTGCTCGATAATCAAGGCGATGTACGTATTACCATAGCCAATGAGGTATTGGAAACTCTGGCTTCTGCCAAAAACACCGTTCCCGGATTGGGCTATATTAAAAAGACTTTCACCGACAAGAAAGTGGTGGATGCCCGTAAAGTAACTGTCGAAAAGAGGGATGCCGGTATTGCCTGGGGGGCAGTCTATGCACAGTATCAGGAAGATATCGATCAGGTGAAACAGCAGGGCGGCGAGCTGAATGTGGAGAAAAAAATGTATGTGGAGCGGTTGGTGAATAATGTCCGTCAGCTACAGCCGATAACGGCTGCTACGGAACTGGCCGTGGGGGATAAAGTCGTTTCACGCCTTACGATCCGTTTGGACCGTCCGATGGATTTCATTCAATTGAAAGACCAGCGGGCAGCCTGTCTCGAACCTGTCGGCACATTGTCAGGTTATCGTTGGAACAACGGTTTCGGGTATTATGTCGATATCAAAGACGCTTCTACCAACTTCTTCTTCGACGGACTGGGCAAAGGAGTGTATGTGCTCGAATATAGCTGCCGCATCAGTCGTGCCGGAATGTACGAGACCGGACTGGCGACCATTCAGAGTGCCTATGCACCCGAATATGTCTCTCACTCCGCATCGATGAAGGTGACGATAAAATGATCTACATCTGACGGACGGTTGTGTCTGTCCGGATGGAGTTGAGCTCAAAAGAGACGGATAAATACTGTTTGAGGAAAAATTAAACAGGTTCTAAGTGCCGGTTACATTTCTGATGGATGTAGCCGGCATTCTTTTACTGTCTACTCTTAATAATCCTTTCAATCCGTTCCTTTTCTCATCGAAAACGCCTACATTTGTACTTTAAATTATAATATGTAAGAACATGAAACGCAGTATATCCTTTATAATTACTCTTTTTATCATTGCTTCGTCCGCCATTGCCCAGCCCCGTCTCTCTTCCAATAAAGAGACGCATAACTTCGGGCAGATAGAATGGAAACATCCGGTCAATGTGGAATACACCATTACGAATACCGGAGACAAGCCTCTGGT
>CAVCAX010000137.1:17082-24057 GCA_963599995.1 Coprobacillus sp. CAG:698 | reverse complement strand
GTATTGACCAATGTGACTACCTCCTGTGCCTGCTCCGTAGCCAGTTGGACAAAAACGCCTATTGCTCCCGGAGAGAAAGGAACGGTCAGCGCCACTTTTGACGCAAAGGCGCTCGGGCATTTCGAGAAAACCATCGGCATTTACAGCAATGCGCAACCCAGTCTTGTCTATTTGAGATTTGTGGGCGAGGTAGTGGAGGAAGTGACTGATTTCACGAAAACACACCCTTATGTTATCGGCTCCATCCGGTTGGACCGGAATGAATTTGACTTCCCGGATGCCCATCATGGTGAAGAGCCGACTCTTACGTTTAGTGTCGTAAACCAGTCTGACCGTCCGTACGAACCGGTATTGATGCATCTGCCACCCTATTTGAAGATGGAAAAGAAGCCGAATGTGATTCTGAAAGGAAAAAGAGGGACGGTAAAACTGACTCTTGACACCCGACAACTGACCGACTTGGGACTGACGCAGGCGTCTGTCTATCTGGCCCGCTTTGCCGGTGATAAGGTCGGTGAAGAAAACGAGATCCCCGTATCCGCTATTCTTCTTCCCGATTTCTCCGGAATGACGGAACAGGATCGTCTGAATGCACCTGCCATTCGTCTGTCTGAGACGGATATCGATCTTAGTGCCTATCTCGTGAAAAAGAATAAGGCCTCTCATGATATTGTCATTACAAATGGAGGAAAATCGCCTTTGCAGATCAGTAAGTTACAAGTGTTTAACTCTTCGGTAGGGGTCAACCTGAAAAAAACGGTTCTCCAACCGGGAGAAACAACTAAGTTGCGGGTAACCATCCATAAAAAGAACACTGGAAAGAAAAAGCATCATCTGCGTATACTGATGATAACCAATGACCCGGCGCGGCCGAAAGTGGAAATCAACGTAAAACGATAACTTAAATACCACCATCATGGAACATCCGGAAAACAGCGAAGAGTATAAAGGATTGGTTGTTAATAAAGGCATTGAGCAACCCTCGTCGGTAAATCCTTACTTGAAACGTAAACCCAAGAAACGGCAGCTTTCTGTGGCCGAGTTTGTGGAGGGAATAGTGAAAGGGGATATAACCATCCTCAGCCAGGCGGTGACGTTGGTGGAAAGTGTGCGACCCGAACATCAGGCGGTGGCACAGGAAGTCATCGAGAAATGTCTGCCTTACTCCGGAAACTCTATCCGTATCGGTATTAGTGGTGTTCCGGGAGCCGGAAAAAGTACTTCGATCGATGTGTTTGGGCTGCATGTGCTCGAAAAAGGAGGAAAATTGGCTGTGTTGGCCATCGACCCGAGCAGCGAACGCAGCAAAGGGAGTATCTTAGGGGATAAAACCCGTATGGAACAACTGTCTGTACATCCCAACTCGTTTATTCGCCCCAGTCCTGCTGCCGGTTCGTTGGGAGGGGTAGCCCGTAAAACCCGTGAAACGATTGTCCTGTGCGAAGCGGCCGGTTTCGATAAAATCTTTGTGGAAACAGTAGGTGTGGGGCAAAGTGAGACGGCTGTGCACTCTATGGTGGATTTCTTTCTGCTGATTCAGTTGGCCGGAACGGGGGATGAACTGCAGGGGATCAAACGCGGTATCATGGAGATGGCGGACGGCATTGTAATAAACAAGGCGGATGGCAGTAATATAGACAAGGCAAAACTGGCAGCGGCACAGTTTCGTAACGCTCTGCATCTTTTTCCCGCTCCCGATTCCGGCTGGACACCTCAGGTATTGACCTATTCCGGCTTTTACAACCAGGGCGTAAAGGAAATTTGGGATATGATATACCAGTACATCGACTTTGTAAAAGAGAACGGTTACTTTGAATACCGCCGCAATGAACAGAGTAAATATTGGATGTACGAAAGTATAAACGAACAACTTCGGGACAGCTTCTATCATAATGCCAAAATAGAGTCTATGCTGTCAGAGAAGGAGCAGCAGGTATTAGGAGGAAACCTAACTTCATTTATTGCAGCAAAAACATTGCTGGATACTTATTTTGAGGAATTGAAGAGGAAATAATAGGTCAATGAATAATGTGCCACGCATTCTTTCATTGGCACATTATTCTTTTTCTTCATTTGAAAAGAAAGTTGTACCTTTGCACCCCCGAAGAAAAATAATTATTTCTATTTACAAGATGACGGATAATAAGATAATTGAGCAAGAGGAAACTTTATTGCTGCGACGTAAATTGGATCTTTTGTTGCGTACAGGTAAATTACTGGTGGAGAGTGCGGCAGATACGAACCGTATAGTGAGAAACATGAAGCGCGTAGCGGCTTATCTGGGAATTCCTGAGGAGAAGTTGCATATCGATGTCAGCTATACGATGCTGATGGTGAATGTCAGTGACGTAGCGCATTCTTTTTCTAAATTCCAGAAATGCGAGAAACATGGGATTAATATGACGGTTATTTCTGCTATCAGTAAATTGTCGTGGCGTGCTATCGAAAAAGACTATTCTTTGGATGAATATGAGGAGGAGTTGGAACGGATAGCCAATGCGCCTCGTAATTATGTTCCATATATGGTAGCGATAGGAGCCGGCTTTGCTTGCGGTGGTTTTTGCAAACTGTTCGGTTGCGACTGGATTGCCTTTTTTCTGGCCTCTATTGCTGCATTTGTCGGTTTTCGCGTACGCGCCCGTTTGGTAGAGTTTGGCGTTAATGTATATATGAGTATTGCGATTGCTGCGTTTGTGTCTACCTGTCTGGCTTATGCCAGTTCATTTACCGGATGGTCTTCTACCCCTTATCATCCGCTTCTGGCTTGTGCATTGTTCATTGTTCCGGGAGTTCCGTTGATAAACTTTGTCGATGATATGATAGATAACTATTTGCTGGTGGGTATTACCCGTGCGGCCAATACGGTTATGATGGTGGGAGCTATGGCCTTTGGTATTGCATTGGCTATCCGTCTGTGTGTGATGGGGGATATGACTTTGGACAAGAAGTTCAGTGAGTTGAGTATGGTTCCCCATGATTCTTATTATGTATATGCCATTGCAGCCGCAATCTCGGCTATGGGATTTTCTATGATTTTCAATATCCAGCGTCGTTTGCTTTGGGTGGTGGCTGTAGGAGGAATCATTGCCGTATGTATCCGTAACTTTGTGAATCTTGAGTTGGGGCTCGGTCCGGTGATGGGCTCGTTTATGGGAAGTTTCGTCGTCAGTCTGATTGCAGTCAAAGCGGTGCATTGGTTTCATGTTCCCAATCACGTATTGACCATTCCTTCGGTTATCCCGATGATTCCCGGTGTGCTGATGTATCGCGCTTTGCTTGCCTTTATCGGTATGCACGGGGTTGTAGGAGAGGTGACGGTTGCCTGTTTCAATGGAATCAATTCCGCTCTTGTTATTCTTTGTATAGCATTGGGGGTAGCGGTTCCTAATATCTTTGCCCGTCGTTACATCGCTAAAGACCGCCAGAAGTTCTTGGAAGAAGAGTTGAAGAAAAGAAAGGCGCGCGGTAAGTTTATAGAGTGGTGATCCCTAAAGATAATATAAAACTGTAGATAATAGAACGAACCGTAGATAATAGAAAGAGCCGTATCAAACTCAGTTTTGAGTGATGATACGGCTCTTATTCATTCCAACTATTAATCTTTAGCTATTGATCTCAGCTGTCAATTCCAGCTGTTCATTTGCTTTACACTTCTTTCCCTGCTTTTTCAAAGTCTGCCCTCGACTTACTTTGGGTCACAATATATACTCCCAGGAATACGAGTCCGATGGCTATTCCTTTTTGCCAGCCGAAGGTTCCGATGCCCATGAGGATCGTAGCGATGGAGGCGATAATCGGTTGTACGTAGTTGTACATGCTCACCACCGTGGGGCGGAGCAGCTTTTGTGCAGTCATCACACAGATATATGCAATGAAACTTCCTCCCAATACGACATAGAGAACTTGCCAGATGGCGAGTGCTGAAATGGTGCTCCATTCGATGGCGGCCACATCATGATAAGAGAAAGGTATATAGCACATCGATGCATAAATAAACATCCATTTATTGATGGTTATCGCCGAGTATTGTTGGGTAAGTCCCTTGAAAACGGTTAGATAGATTGAGAAACTGAGCTGTGCCAGCAGGCAGAGAATATCTCCCCAGATACTGCTGTTGCTGTTTCCGGAGGTCTGACTGCCCAGTATTAATATCAATGCCCCCATTGCACCGACAAAGATGCCGAGAACTTTCTTATTGGTAATCGGCTCTTTCAAATAAATGGCTGCCACGATCATGGTGATAATAGGTAAAGTGGTTGTTACGATGGAGGCGTCGATGGGAGAGGTGAGAGACAAGCCGAAGATAAAAACTCCCTGGTTGAATACCAGTGCGAATAAGGATGCAAAGAATATTTTGAGCATATCCTTATGATTCACATGCTCCTGCTTACAGAAAATGGATAGAATCCAAAAAGCGGCTGCCGCACCTATCATCCGGAAAGTAGTGACCGAGAAGGCGGAAAATTCTTGCAAGGCTGATTTCCCGATGGGGGACATTAACCCCCACATAACATTGGCGGTAAGGGCATAGAGATGCCCTTGTACATTCTTGTTGATATTCATCTTTTTGTTACCTTATATTGAAAACTGCTGCAAAGGTAACCATTTTATCATTTGAATTGTCTATATTTGCCTTGATATAAAGCAATAAAACAATATGGAAAAACAGGCCAATTATATCAGACGCATTGAAATAAACGGATTGTGGGGGCGGTTTAACATTGCCTGGGACTTGCGTCCGGATGTGAATATCCTTTCCGGTATCAATGGTGTCGGTAAAACAACGATTCTGAACCGTTCCGTCAATTATCTGGAAGAGTTGTCCGGTGAAATGAAGAATGGTGTAAAACAGGGGGTACATATCTATTTTGATGATCCGGAAGCGACTTACATCCCTTACGATGTGATCCGCAGTTACGACCGTCCTTTAGTCATGGGCGATTTCACTGCCCGGATGGCTGACAAGAATGTGAAGTCTGAACTCGACTGGCAACTTTATCTTCTGCAACGCCGTTATCTGGATTATCAGGTGAATATAGGGAATAAGATGATCGAACTCCTGGCCGGTAACACGGAAAAAGGGAGGGAGAAAGCTGCCGGCTTGTCATTGGCGAAGAAACGTTTTCAGGATCTGATAGACGACCTCTTCAGTTATACACGGAAGAAGATAGACCGTAAGCGGAACGATATTGCTTTTTATCAGGACGGGGAGTTGCTGTTGCCCTACAAGCTCTCTTCCGGTGAGAAGCAGATGCTCGTTATCCTGCTGACGGTATTGGTGCAGAATAATGAACATTATGTGCTTTTCATGGACGAACCGGAAGCGTCTCTTCACATTGAATGGCAGCAGAAACTGATTGCCATGATCCGTGAACTGAACCCGAATGTGCAGATTATCCTTACCACCCATTCGCCTGCCCTTATCATGGAAGGGTGGCTCGATGCAGTGACCGAAGTGAGCGATATAACAACGAATATGACTGAAAACTCTAAATCATAAACCGTTTCCATGGCTCGGAACTTACGCGATAATCTTACCTCTTCTTACTTCGATGCAGCCAACAGGCTGTATCCCAAGAAAGCCCGCCGAAGGATTGTGGCTTATGTAGAGAGTTACGATGATGTGCCTTTCTGGCGTACCTTGTTTGAAGAGTTTGAAAATGACGAGCGTTACTTTCAGGTAATGCTCCCTTCGGCCACTTCTCTGGCGAAAGGGAAGAAGATGGTATTGATGAATACACTAAATACTGCGGAACTGGGAAAGAGTCTGATCGCTTGCGTAGACAGCGACTATGATTTCCTTTTGCAGGGCGCTACTGCTACTTCCCGGAAAATAAACAGTAACAGGTATATCTTTCAGACTTATACCTATGCAATCGAGAACCACCATTGTTTTGCCGAGAGCTTGCATGAGGTATGTGTGCAGGCCACTTTGAATGACCGTTCTCTGATTGATTTTGCTGCTTTCATGCGGCACTATTCCCAAATCGCTTATCCTCTTTTCCTGTGGAATGTGTGGTTCTACCGGCAACACGATACGCACACCTTTTCGATGAGTGACTTCAATTCGTATATCCGTTTGAAGAATGTAAGTCTGCGGCATCCGGAACGGAGCTTGGAAGCCATGAAAAGGGAGGTGTCGGCCAAATTGTCCGAACTGAAAACACGTTTCCCGCATTGCGTCGGTAAGGTGGAGGCTTTGGGCGTCGAACTGGAGAAGTTAGGGCTGGTGCCGGAGACTACGTACCTGTATATTCAGGGACATCATATAATGGATAACGTAGTGATGAAACTGCTGATACCGGTCTGTACGGCTTTGCGCAGAGAGCGGGAACAGGAAATAAAGAAATTGGCCGAGCATGATGAACAATATCGTAATGAATTGACTTGTTATCAGAACAGCCAGATTAATGTGGAGATTATGCTGAAGAAAAACAGTGCTTACAGATCGCTGTATCTCCATCAATGGTTGCGTGATGATGTGAGAGAATTCCTTGAGAAAGGATAAGTGACAGACAAGGCATTTTGCTGTTGCCTTATTAAAAACAGCGACTGAAAAACAGTTTAATGGAACAAGTAACAGGCTTTATTAATGAAATCCTTCTTTCGTGGGGATTCGGTCAGCCGTGGGCTGATGATTTGACGAGTGCTATTATTTTAGTTATAATTCTTGCCATCGCTTTTCTGGGAGATGCCATTTGCCGTCATGTTATCCTGACAGTGGTTACCAGACTGGTGAAGAAGACCAAGGCAACGTGGGATGATATTGTTTTCGACCGTAAAGTACTGACTCATGTCAGTCATCTGGTAGCGCCGATTTTGCTGTATATATTGTTGCCGTTGGCGATAACCAATGTCGGGCTGTTGAGTTTCATACAACGTATTTGTATGGTTTATATCATCGCTGTCTTTTTGAAGTTCATCAGTGCTTTGCTGACTGCGCTCTTTCTGGTGTATAGTGAGAAAGAGCAGTTT
>CAVCAX010000137.1:0-17072 GCA_963599995.1 Coprobacillus sp. CAG:698 | reverse complement strand
GTGCAGGTCGCTCTTTTCTTTATCGGCGGCATAACCATTGTCAGTATTTTGATTGATAAGTCGCCGATGGTCTTGCTTACCGGTCTGGGTGCTTCGGCTGCTGTCCTGATGTTGGTATTTAAAGACAGTATCATGGGTTTTGTGTCCGGCATCCAACTCTCGGCTAACAATATGCTGCGGGTGGGCGATTGGATTCAGATGCCGAAATATGGTGCTGACGGCACAGTGATTGAAGTGACTCTGAATACGGTGAAGGTGCGGAATTGGGATAATACGATTACGACCATTCCTCCTTATGCCCTTGTCAGCGATTCTTTTCAAAACTGGCGTGGTATGCAGGAGTCCGGAGGACGACGTATCAAGCGCTCTATCAGCATTGATATGAATAGCGTGAAGTTCTGTACGCCGGAAATGCTTGCTAAATACAAGAAAATACAGTTGTTGAAAGATTACATTGAAGAGACGGAAAAGGTGGTGGAGGAGTATAATAAAGAACATGGAATAGACAACTCTATTTTGGTAAACGGCCGTCGCCAGACGAATTTGGGCGTGTTCCGTGCTTATCTGACGAATTATCTGAAGAGTCTGCCTACGGTGAATCAAGACCTTACTTGCATGGTACGCCAGTTGCAGCCTACCGAAACAGGTATTCCTCTCGAACTTTATTTCTTTTCTGCAATCAAAACGTGGGTGCCTTATGAGGGAGTGCAGGCCGATGTCTTCGATCATGTCCTTGCCATTATTCCGGAATTTGATTTGCATGTATTCCAGAATCCCACAGGCGAAGATTTTAGGGAGCTGGGCAGGAAGTCATAACTGCCGTTCTGCAGGGTCTTCCTCTCTTTTTATTTTACCTGACACCTCTTCTCCCTTAAAAAAAATCGAGGGTGTCAAAATGTACAAAACTTAGAAATCGAGGGTGTGTCAAAATATCCTTTTATGAAAAATCTCTCCTACCACAAATACTTGTAGCAGGGGGGGATTTCTAAGTTTTATTCATTTTGACACCCTCGAATTCTTTGAAAAGGACATTTTGACACCCTCGTTTTTATTGAATGTCACTTAGCTTTTGCCGGACTCTAATACTCTCTCGATCTTTTCAATCTCTTCTTTTGCAAACGAGAGATTTTTTATCGCTTTTAAGTTGTCTTCCAATTGTCCGGTCGAACTTGCTCCGATGATCACTGAAGTTACCAAGTCGTCCTTTAATACCCATGCCAACGCCATTTCTGCCAAAGTTTGTCCTCGTTGTCCGGCTATTTCGTTCAGGGCTTTGATTTTGCGTAATACATCTTCGGTCAACTGCTCCTTTTTAAGAAAGCCGCCACGAGCCATTCGGGAGCCTTCCGGAATGCCGTTAATGTACCGGTTGGTCAACAGTCCTTGTGCCAACGGAGAGAATGCGATGAATCCCGTACCGTTCTCTTTGGCCTGTTGTAAAATACCTTCTTTTTCCGGTTCGCGGTTGAACAGATTGTACCTTCCCTGATAGAGCAGGCAATGCACATCTCTCTCTTCCAAATAGTGGTAAGCAAATGCTGCAGCCTCTTTCGGGTATTTGGATATGCCCACATACAGGGCTTTTCCTTGGCGGACGATGTCTACCAATGTTTGAAGCGTTTCTTCAAGCGGAGTAACCGGATCATAACGATGTGAATAGAAGATATCCACATATTCGAGGTTCATGCGTTTCAGACTCTGGTTGAGGCTCGCCATCAGGTTTTTCCGTGAACCCCATTCACCGTAAGGGCCGGGCCACATGTCATGTCCGGCTTTGGTGGAGATAAACAGCTCGTCGCGGTAAGGCATGAACGACTTTTTCATAATTTCTCCGAAGGTCTCTTCCGCCGAGCCGTAAGACGGACCGTAATTGTTTGCCAGGTCGAAGTGGGTAATCCCTTTGTCAAAGGCATAATGGGCCATTCGCTGGCTATTTGAGAAGGTATCTACATCACCGAAATTGTGCCATAATCCCAGTGAGATTTCCGGAAGCAGGATGCCGCTTTTACCGCAACGGCGGTATTTCATGCCATTCTTGTATCTGTCATCAGCGGCTGAATAAATAGGTGTTATCATATATATTTATTTAGTAAGATATATCTGTTGTAGAAACAAATTTAGATGAAAATCACGAGATTTTCACACCGGCAGGATATAAAAAAAGTTTTTTATAGAGAAGAAAGACACGTTTTCAAGGAAAGTCAGGCGAAGAGCCGCTTAATTCTTCCTCTCAAAATGGCTGAACGGCAATTAAGCAGCCTCTAAAATCCATAAGAAAGAAATGGATGAAAGCTCGTGTACCAGAGGGCCGCAAAAATAATTTATTTTGTTTTAGTTTTTTTTGAACTTGTGGATGGATAAGAAAATATTTTTAACCAAAAAAGGTGTTATTTTTGCGCCCGCAAAAATAAAATGTGACAGACAAAACATGCTACGCTTAAAGAGTATAGAGGCTGAAAGGCGTATATTCTTAATAGGGAATCTGAAACTTTTGTGTATTCCGATATATGCTGTAAAAGATATAAAAACGATATATGATCTGTTTTTATATATGCCTATATTTATGCATGGTCTCTGTCGACTCTTTTCTGTAAAAACTCTATTCAAAATACTGATTCTTACTGTTTTATTCTTTCCGTTCTCTTTCGCTGCTTCTGCCGGAGAAACGCAGGATTCGGTGCGTATCTATTTTCATCAGGGGAAAATAAACATCGATACTTGTCTGCATGCGAACGGACAGAGACTGAAACGGTTGCCTTGGCGTATCTTGACCGAACGGCCGGATTCCTCTCTTTTTATAAGTAAAGTGCTTGTGGTGGGCGGGGCTTCGCCGGAAGGAAGCATCAAGCTGAACCGTTGGTTGTCAGAACAGCGGGCCGGAAGGTTGTTTGATTATGTTTGCCGTTACCATCCGATGGCTGACACATTGAAAACATCGGTATTTCTCGGTAGGGACTGGTATGGATTGTACCGTCTGGTACAGAATGATGTGAATGTACCTTATCGGGAGGAAACCCTGAAGATATTGGACGGGATCATCTCTGCAGTAGGCAAGGTAGAGGATGAAGAGAGGGAAGTGCATCGTTTGAGGCAGTTGCGTGGTGGTGCACCTTACTATTATATGTACCGGAATTTTTTTCCGGAATTACGCAGTTCCGTGTTGTACGTATGGTATGACCGGCACAAAAGGCTGCCGGAGAGTGACACGTTACAGGTTTGCCGTCCGAACATCCCTGTGGGGCATGTATGCGACACGTTGCGTTTGGCTGAGTTGGATTTTTCCGGTCAGAGAAGAGAATGGCCTTACTTGCCTGTAGGGATAAAGTCGAATATGCTTTATGACGCACTGCTGGTTCCCAATATAGGTGTTGAGTTTTATTGCGGGCAGCACTGGTCGGTGGGGTGCAATTGGATGTATGCGTGGTGGAAAAGCGATCGCCGCCATCATTACTGGCGTACTTACGGCGGTGATGTGGAGGTGCGTTACTGGTTGGGAGAAAGGGCAGGGAAAAGCTCCTTGGAAGGACACCACATCGGATTGTACGGTCAGATACTTACCTATGATTTCGAACTTGGCGGTAAGGGATTCCTGGCCGACAAGTGGACTTACGGTGCCGGAGTGTCTTATGGCTATTCACTCCCCGTGGTGCGCCACTTGAATATTGATTTTACTGCGGGCATAGGATACTTGAGCGGGCAATATAAAAAGTATTTGCCTATTGACAACCATTATGTATGGCAGAGCACACACAACAGAAACTGTGTCTTCCCTACCAAAGTGGAGGTCTCTTTAGTATGGTTGCCCGACATCAGGAATCCCTTCAGGAAGAAAGGAGGCCAACGATGAAACGGATCGGATTTGTATGCGTCTCCCTACTTTTATTGGTGGGACTGGTAGCTTGTGAACACAAGGATTTATGTTACAGTCATCCGCATTTTGCAACGGTACGGGTGATGTTCGACTGGACCGGGATTTCCAACCACGAAAAGCCGGACGGCATGAGAGTGGTCTTTTATCCGGCAGACAATGAAGGCAGTCCGTGGACATTCGATTTTCCTGAAGGTAAGGAGGGGAAAATAGAGATTCCCGAGAATGATTACCGGGTGGTTTGCTTCAACTACGATTCCGATGGAATGGTGTGGAGAGAGAGTGACAGCTATGCTCTTTTTACAGCCGATACGCGTGACGCCAAGTCGCCCGATGGCGAACAGATGGGTGTCACTCCCCCTTGGCTGTGTGGCGATCATATTGATGAAATCTGCCTTAAGGACATTCCGGTGGGCACGGAAAGGACGGTGCTGCTGGCTCCTGTAAACATGGTGTGCCATTATACGTATGAGGTGAACGGTATCCGCGGACTGGAACGGGTGGCTGATTTGCGGGCTGTACTTTCGGGGATGTCCGGTTCGCTGAACATGGCTGCCGACAGCTTGCCTGCCGGTCTTTCCGAGAGTTTGCTTTTTGATGCGATGGTGATGCAGAGCCAGATCAGAGGCGGATTCTACACGTTTGGATATTCGGCTCTTGAGGAACAGCCCAATCTTTTCCGGCTGTACATCAAGGATCGTTCCGGCAATACGCATGTATTGGAGCAGGACGTAACCGGACAGGTGCACGATGTCCCGGTGGTGGGGCATATCGGTGATGTGCATATTGTGTTAGGGTTTGATTATGAAGTCCCGTCCGGATCGTCGGGTGGTGATACCGGGTTTGACGTGGATGTCGATGACTGGGACGATGTGAATATAGATATTGTATTATAGAGAGAGATTGTAAATAACTAAATAACTTAATCGATTATATTATTTTATTAATTATTTTTTTTAGATTATGAAAAAGAGAAATGTAATGTTTTTAGCAATCTTTGGAGCATTACTGGTTAGTTGTGCCGAAGAGGAGATTGCAAATGTAGAGACTTCTTCACAGAATGTGATCGGTTTTAATGTTTTGAGTAACACGGCAGAAACAAGGGCTACCCCTATTACTCCCAGTAATCTGACGAGTGTCGATTTCGATGTATTCGCCTATACGTCGAATGGTACGGCTTTTATGGGAAATGCAGATGAGGATTTTGCTCATGATGGAGTGAAAATCAAGTACATTGATGGCAAGTGGGATTACGATGATGCAAGTGAACGGCGTTATTGGCCTAACGAGGCTTTGGACTTTTATGCTGTCAGCCCCGGAAGTATCGTGGATACGGGAATACACTATACGTGGAACTTTAACCATGACAGCCAGAAAATATATTATACGTGCATGAATGAGTATGGAGAAGGAAAGGATAAGCATGCAGACCACGATGTAATGTATGGTATAGCCAAGAACCAGACAAAGGATACAAACAACGGAGTCGTAAAATTCACATTCAGACATATCCTTTCTCAGGTGGCATTCAGGGCCAAAACAGAATATCCCACAATGAATGTGGTCATCAATAGCATAAAAATTAAAAATGCCAAGATGAGCGGAACATTTACCCTGCCCGATGATGCCGACACTGCTCCTACTGCTTCCGATTGGACGCTGCAAGCATTGGGTGCTTATGACCCTGTCATCATAAGAAATAAGGAAATCGAAGTGAATAGCAATACGGAAGCGACGGATATCTCTATCGACACTCCTATATTTACGATTCCGCAGACGCTGACCAAATGGGCTGTCGACCAGGATGATACGAAAACGATAGCCAAAGCAAATAAAGCAGAACAGTCTTACCTGGAGATTTCATGCAAAATCAAGCAGTCGGGAGTCTATCTGTGCGGTTCGGAGAGTGAATACGAGACAATCTATGTTCCATTCGAGGCTTCATGGGAACCGAGTAAACGTTACATCTACACCATGATCTTTGGTGGCGGTTATGATGCAGACGGAAATCCCAAATTGAAAACAATCGAGTTTGATGCGGAAACAACAGACTGGGTGGATGATGCCGGAAACGACCACGAATTTTAATCATGCAGGCTGCTTGATTATCATTCCGCATGGTTGAGGGTATCAACCATACCTGAAACTTAGAAGCGAGGGTGTGTCAAAATGGGCAAGGCTTAGAATTTACCCCTGCCACAAACGCTTGTAGCAGAGGTGAATTCTTTGAAAAGGACATTTTGACGCACCCTCGTCTTTGTATCTGTTAACAGGAGATTTGGAACACATTTACTCTTGAAACCATACGAGTGACCGTTCTCTCCGTCAGTAACAATATCGAAACATGAATTTAAACTTCTTGTATTTTCATCGTATTACTTCCGTAACCGCCTCCCTCTAACTTTGCCCCCGTAATAAAAACATATAGCAAAGTTCGATGAAAAAACTATTTCTTGTAAAACTCTTCCTCGCAGTCTTGTTTATCGCTTGGTGTACTCCTATGGCGATGGCTGCCAATATTAAGATTAAGGGTGCTGTAAAAGACAAATTATCCAAAGAACCTCTGATCGGTGCAACCATTCATCTGGTGGGGACTCAGGCAGGAACCGTCACCGATATGGATGGCAATTTTGAACTTAATGGGGTAGGAGTTCTTGAAGGAATGTACGACATTGAAGTAAAGTATGTCGGCTATAAAACCGAAGTCCGTCATAAAGTCCGTGTAGAGAACGGAAATCTGGTGGTCTTGGATTTGGAACTGGAAACCGATGCACAGGAGCTTGCCGATGTAGTGGTAGTGGCCAAAAAGAACCGCGAAAACGAGAACATGCTTCTGCTGGAACAGCAGAAAGCGGTGATTGCCGTGCAGGCTGTAGGCGTAAAGGAACTTTCGCGGAAAGGGGTGAGCGATGCGGAAGGAGCGGTGTCTAAAGTGGCAGGTATCTCTAAACAGGACGGTGTGAAAAACGTCTTTGTGCGCGGCTTGGGCGATCGCTACAACGCTACTACTTTCAATGGTTTCCCTATTCCTTCGGAAGATCCGGAATATAAAAACATCTCTCTCGACTTCTTCTCTACGGACATTATCCAGACGGTTGGCGTGAATAAGGCTTTCAATGCCGGTGGTGGCGGTGATGTGGGTGGCGCTAACATCGACATCACCTCCAAAGAACTGATCGGCGGCGGGCATTTCAATGTCGGGGTCTCCGGAGGATTCAATACACAGACTCTGACAACCGACTTCTTGAAGATGGACGGAGTCAGTCTTTTAGGTATTGCCGACAAAGCGCAACCGGGTGTGGAGAACAATTATAGTTTTAAGAACAGTCTGGACCCATCTGAACACCACTTGCAGATAAACCGCAGTTACGGACTTTCCGGCGGGAAAAAAATCTATGTGGGACCGCAAAAAGATGCTCTTTCATTTTTTCTCGTAGCGGCGCACAATACGGAATACCGGTATGCCAAGGAGAGCTTGCGCAATACAACCACCGACGGTACTATCTATAAAGACCAGACAGGAAAGGTGTATGAACAGAAAATCAGTCAGCTGGCTCTTGCCAATCTGGATTATGACTACCGTAACCGCCACCATCTGAGCTATAACTTTATGATGGTACACGACAACGTGCAGTCGGTAGGCGACTACGATGGGATGGACTCGGGAAAATTCAATGATGATTACGACAACATGGGATTTACCCGCCGTCAGCAGGCAAATGATAATTTCTTGCTTGTCAATCAGTTGATGACAAATTGGGGATTGACCCAAAAGTTGAGTTTGGATGCGGGGGCTTCATACAACATCGTAAAGGGCTCTGAACCGGACCGGCGTATCAATAATCTGCGCAAGGCAGCCAAGGACTATACGCTGCTCGAAGGTAATTCCCAACAGCGCTATTTCTCCGAACTGAATGAAGACGACCTGAATGTAAAAGCCGGTTTCACTTACCGTCTGGCAGATGGTCAGGAAGAGATATCCAACCTCCGCATCGGGTATAACGGACGCTTTGTGAACGATGACTTTGAAGCTACGGAATACAATATGACGGTTGCCCACAGCGCTGCTTTCCGGTTGGATGATTTTGCACTGGACAGCTATTACAATCAGGAGAATCTGAAAAACGGCTGGTTTGAGATCCAGCGCAATGTTGACAAATATACAGTGAAGAAAGATATTCATTCGGCTTATGCGGAGGCTGTTTATCAGTTTGATGCCGCATGGGTGCTGGACTTGGGCGTCAAATACGACCGCGTGGACATCCGGGTGGATTATGATGTGAATAAAGGGGGAGAAAAGGGGAGTGGAAAGATCGGCAAGAACTACTTCCTGCCGAGTCTGAATCTGAAATACAACCTTACCTCCAAGCAGGCGTTCCGTTTAGGAGCCAGCAAAACATACACCCTGCCGCAGCCCAAAGAGATCTCTCCCTATCGCTATGTGGGAGTGAACTTCAACAGCCAGGGGAATGAAAAGCTGCAACCGTCCGATAACTATAACCTTGATTTGAAGTGGGACTTCAATCCTACTTCGACAGAACTTGTTTCACTGACCGCCTTTTATAAGTACATAAAGAATCCGATTTCGCGCATTGAGGTTGCCAGTGCCGGCAATTACCTGTCGTATGAGAACATCGCTGACCACGCTACGGTAGCGGGGGTGGAACTGGAAGTCCGTAAGTATCTCTTTACCCGTCCGGCAGGGAAAGGGGCGTCGGGCATGAACCGTCTCTCTGCCGGCTTCAACGGTTCGTATATCTACACCCGTGCCAAAGTACCGGGAGCTACGGTTGCTACCGGCTCACAACTGGAAGGTGCGGCACCGTGGATTGCCAATCTGGATATCTCACACAATTATACGAGCGGCGACCGTAGCTTTATCAATACTCTGGTTTTCAACTATGTCAGTGATAAAATCTACACCATCGGGACACAAGGGTATCAGGATATCATGGAGCATGGCATGGCGACTCTCGACTTTGTCTCACAGGCAAAACTGAACAAGTGCGTCTCGCTCAATCTGAAAGCCGGAAACCTGTTCAATCCGGCACATAAACTGACCCGCAAGGCTGATGATAACGGCAGGAAGGTCGTATTGAGCAATTATAAAAAAGGAATCAACATCAGTTTAGGAGTGTCGTGTACATTCTAAAACCGGACATTCGAATAGAATTATTACTAACTAATTTATTTTAAGGAAAATGAAAAGATTATTTTGGAATTTCATGGCTTGCACTGCAATGGTATCAGCCTTAACATTGACTTCATGTGGTGATGATAATGAAAATGAGGGTAACGGAGGCGGCGATGGAAACAGCATCGTTTTCAACGGCAATACGCTGACCGGTTCATTGACGGGAAAGGAAACGCTCGAAGCAAAGGAATACATTCTGAGCGGTACTGTGGTGATTGAAAATGGGGGAGAACTGACAATTCCCGCCGGTACGACCATTAAAGCCCGCCAGGGATTCAGCAATTATCTGCTTGTGGCACAAGGTGGAAAAATCTATGCCAACGGAACGAAAGAGGAACCGATTACCTTCACCGCCGATGAGGAGGATGCCAAGTCCGGTCACTGGGGCGGTATCATCATCAACGGCAAGGCTCCTATTTCGGGAGATAAGGAGGACAAAAGCAATACGGCTTTGGCTGAAATCAACAATAAGTATCCTTACGGAGGCAACGATGCTGCCGATAATTCGGGCGTGATGACTTATGTCTCAATCTGCTATGCCGGTGCACGCTCTACACAAGACATCGAACACAACGGCCTTACCTTGAATGGAGTGGGAAACGGTACGACAATTGAGAATATCTATGTGTTGGAAAGTGCCGATGATGCCATCGAATTCTTCGGAGGTACGGTGAATGTGAAGAATCTGCTTGCCGTAAATCCGGATGACGACATGTTTGATTTCACTCAGGGATATAGCGGTACATTGAGCAACTGCTACGGCATTTGGGAAAGCGGTTATACCAGTACGGAAGCCGATCCGCGCGGCATCGAGGCAGATGGCAACTTCGACGGACTCTATCCGAACCACCTGCGCCAGTCGGATTTTGTAGTAGACGGCATGACCATCGTGAACAATGCTGCCAATACCACAGACAATGTAGACCGTATGCAGGACGTCATCAAGATTCGCCGCGGTGCCAAGGCAACCATCAAGAATGCACTGGTGAAGGGTACGGGTGGCGCTATCGACCTGGTAGACATGAATGATGGAAAAGGAGCCGGTAATGCCGCATCTACCATCAGTATCACCAATTCTCTTCAGCTGACCGGCAAGAAACTGAACGGTGATGCTGTCTTGAATGAGACCAACAGCAATACGGGAGCTGATGCAAGCGTATTCGGCTGGACGAAATATAGTTTCTAAATCATTGTGAAGAAGGCGTTCCAACCTGATTTCGAGATACTTTCCAAAAACACCTGAAACATAGAAATCCCTCTTGTCGCAGATCTCTGTAGCAAGGGGGATTTTGTCAATAAGAGGGTTTCTATGCAACGAGTGTGCTTATGAACTGTAAGGATCGTGTTCGCGGTTCATGAGCACCGTTCCGACCGGGGCTTCACCTTGTATCTGTGATGAATAAAGACTTTGAACAAAAAAGTGAAGGTGGTAAAACATTCAGGATAAAGGCTGTCCTGACTTTGGTAAAATTTTTTCGTTCTGCTTATGCTATTACGGCTGGGCCTTTTCGGTGATGAACACATGAAATGTGATAATAAAAAGGCATGAATGTAAGATAACAACAACTTCTTGCCAGATAGATACAGATACTACAGACGGGATTAACCAAATGCTTACGTACAGATGTAATGAGTAAATTTGAATCGACTTTTTTTACTTGCTGTATTCGCTTGGTGTCGCCCCAAACTGCTTCTTGAAGCTGGTCGAGAAATGAGATAGCGTACTGAATCCCGTCATGTCCGCTATTTCTGAGATGGTATATTTCCCTTCCTTTATCAGTTCGGCGGCGCGGTTCAGCTTGTAGGTCTTGAAGAATACGCTGGGATTCTCACCCGTCAGCCCCTTTACCTTATAATAGAACTTGGTACGGGAAATTTTCAGCAGCTCGGTCATGCGCGCCACGTCCAGTTCCGGATTGGAGAGCTCGTTTTCCATCAGGTGGTAAAGCTCGGTCATGAAGGTGTTGTCCTGTGGGGAGAGCACGTTCTCCTCAATCTCATCCGTTTGGGTGGAACGGCTCAGGAGGCTGTGCACTTTCTCACGGTTCTTCAGCTGGGACTTGATAAGCGCCAGCAGGTAGTTGGGCTCGAAAGGTTTCGTCACGTAGGCATCTGCACCGGTATTCAGACCTTCCACCTGGTTCTCCACAGTAGCTTTGGCCGTGACCAGTATCACGGGGATGTGGCAGAGTTGCAAGTCCTCCTTTATCTGTCGACAGAGGTCGTAGCCGTTTCTTCCGGGCATCACTACATCGCTCAGCACGAGGTCGGGCGCTTCTTCGCTCATGGCTTTGAAGGCGCTGTCGGCATCGAAGCGGCAGATGACTTTGTAGACGGGAGAAAGCAGGGCTTTCAGGTAGTGTGCCACTTCCGTATCATCGTCTACCACCAGCAGGGTTTGCTTTGGTTGCCGGATGCTCTCCGTGTCCTCCGGTTGATACTGTTCTTCAGTCTGTATCGGGAATACATTGTTCTGTTCTTCCTCAGGAAGGGTACGCTCTTCGGGGGTATAAGAGAGGTCATTCACCGGTAGTAGCAGGGTGAAGACGGCTCCGTTTCCTTGGAGACGGTTGTCGGCTTTCAGATAACCATGATGTAATAACGCCAGGCTGCGGGCATAGTACAGGCCGATGCCGGTTCCCCAGTTATAGGTACCTTGGGACTGGTTATCCAGTTGGTAGTAGCGTTCGAATACCTTTTCCAACTGTTCTTCGGGAATTCCGTTGCCACTGTCCGCCACGGTGACTTTGACGTATTGCGTGTTGATGTCCTTGTCCGTCAGCGTGAAGAGGCGCGCAGCCTCTTCTCGGGTAATGACGTCGAAGCACAGTTCCACTTTCCCGCCGTTCGGAGTGAATTTCAAGGCGTTTGAAAGCAGGTTTCCCACAATCTTGTCCAGCTTGTCCACGTCCAGCCACATGAGGAAGGTATCCTCCAGACCATAGGTGTTCAGTGCGATGCCTTTCTCGTTGGCGTTGATGCGGAAGATATCTATGAAGCGTTGCAGTTGCGAAATGATGTCGGTCCGTTTCACCTGCAGCTTCAGGGTGTCATTCTCCAGTTTGTTGAAGTCCATCAGTTGGTTTACCAGGCGGAGCATACGTCCCACACTGCGTTGCACGATGTAGAGCAGTTGCTTGTTTTCTCCTTCTATCTTGGGGCTTTCGCAAAGCTGTGATACGGGGCCTGCTATCATGGTCAGCGGAGTACGGAATTCATGGGAGATGTTGGCAAAGAAACTCATGTTCATGCGGTTCACCCGTTGCTCCTGCTCCTTTTCCAGTTCGGCACGCCGGGCAGCTTCCTTTTCTTTCTTGATGCTCAGCCAGGCACGGATGAGGATGCCGATGATGGTGGCGGCAACAAGCAGATAGCTGCACCATGCCCACCACGTCTGCCAAGGGGCGGGCTTTACGATGACACGTATGGAGTTCTCCGTTTCTACAATGCTCTTGTCGTTATTGGTTATTTTTACTTTGAAGGTGTAGGTACCGGCGGGCAGGTTGGCATAGTAGGCTTCGCGGTTGTTGCGGGCGTCAATCCAATATTTGTCGAAACCGTCCATACAGTAATAGTAGTGTATGCGTTCATACTCGCAGTAGTCCAGTGCGGAAAAGGTGATACTGAAACCGTTTTCGTTATGTTTCAAGCAGATGTCCGGTTTGTAGGAGAGGTGCTTGTCGATGTTTTTGCTGTTTTGCGGATGTGCCAGTTGGTTATGAATCTTCAAGTCTTCGAAGAGCAGCGGGATGCTCCGCTTGTTGCTTACGTCCATCGGGTTGAAGAAGGTCAGCCCGTGTGTACCGCCGAAGACAAGCGTGCCGTCCGGCAGGCGGCAGGAAGAGCGGTCATAGAACTGGTTGCCGCCTATGCCGTCGGCGGCATAATAATTGGTGAACTTCTCCACGGTACGGTCATACTTCCCCAGTCCGTATTGTGTTCCTACCCAGATGTTGCCTTGTGCATCCTCTTCAATGCTTGAGATGTCCAGACAGGGAGTGCCTTCCACTGTTTTCAGTTTGCCGGTGGCGGAAGAGTAGTGCAACAGTCCGTTGCTGACGGTTCCTATCCATACATCCTCGCGGCTATCCTCAAAGAGGGCGGTGGGGATGAATACCGAGCGTCGGATGCAAGTTTGCCAGTCGGCCTTGTCAAACGGTATTTCTTCGCTTATCCAAGTGGTAGGGTCCACCTGCATCACCGGGCACATGAAGGCTGATATCCATATTTTTCCGTTGTGGAACGGCAGAATTCCGGGGATAAAGGTACCCATCTGGGGAAATACTTGTACCGGTACGAATTCTTGCTCATTTTGTCTCATGGCGTAGACCATATAACTGCTTGTTCCCAGCCATAGCGTTCCGTGGCAATCTTGGGCAAAGGACATCGGCATGAAGATATCGTAGATGTTTGTTGCTTGTAGTTCTCCGTTCCTATATTTACATTTCAATACTTTACATGGCAAGGAAGCTCCTAACCAGATGTTGTTTTCATTATCCGTGAAGACACGTGTTACATCAGTCTTTTCTACATCATTCTGTTTAAAAAGCTTTTGCATGTTTATTTTCTTCACTTCATGGCTGTCCATATTATAAACATAGAGCCCGTCTGTCAGTGTGGCTATCCATAGATTCCTGTCATTATCTACCGCAACAGACTTGACAGACTTGTTTTTTAAGCAAGAACTGAGGTAATTGTTGGTGTTGAAACGTTCTTTGTAGTTATAGCGCACGGTATAGCCCTGGTCCACCGAACCTATCCACAGATTTTTCTGTGAATCGGTGAACATCTGGCTTATTCTAAAGTTGGGAGCCTCGAAAGGGAAGCCGTTTTCATTCTGGTGTGTCACGCTGCCTTCTATATAATTATAGAGGAACATACCTTGCTTGTCTGTGCTTAGCAGCAGGCAGTTGTTACCATAGGGGTGGATGTAGTTTATGTTGGCGTGCGCCAGTAGCGGATGTTGCTGTATGGAGTGGGGAGGAGCCTTGAATTTGCGTGAGTGTGTGTCGAGGATGGCTAATTGGTGGTTGCCGGCCAGCCATAACTCCCCGTTGTTTTGCATGAAGAAGTAAGTGGGATGGTTGTTCAGTGGTATGGAGTCTTCTAATGCCATAGTGGAGGAGTTGTAGCAACGCGCCCCTAATGGAGTCACAGCCCAAAGCCTGTTACTCTGGTCTATGAAGCAGCGCAGGTTGAAAGTGTGCTGATAGTCGAACATCGGGATGACCTTGTCGAACTCTTGTGTCTTAGAGTTGTATGCCGCAAGCTGGTGCATCATATTAAGGAATATCCGTCCTTCTTTATTCTCTAATAGCTGAATCCCATTCTTGTTGTTGAAGTTCAGTGGGATGCGGTGGAAATTGTCCTTGTCCGTGTATAGGCAGATGCCGTTCACGGTGGCTATCCAGAATCGTCCCTGTGAATCGCGGAAAAGGTCGTTTATCTGGTTGTCCGGTAAGTCTAATGAGTCGTCCGTACAGAAATATTGGTGGTATTCGTGTACATTGTATTTGTTCAGTCCCCGGAAAGTACCTATCCAGATGTGTCCTTGCGCATCTTCGGCAAAGGAAGTGACCTTCTGGTTGGAGAGGTCATTGGTGATGACGGGGCTCTTGATGCTGCTTTCCGGTGCGGTCTTTGTGCCCGATGGGCTGCATGCTGCAATCAAACATGATAGAAACAGGTATGTAATGTATTTCATATATAGTTAAAGGTGAAACGTTCAAGAATCCTCTGCATTACGGTGCGAAAATACTTATAATAATTGAGAGAGAGACTGCCGGAGAACAAGTTTTGAACGAATTTGCAAACATTTGAACATAGAGAAAAGCGGTTTTGAACATTGGGAAAAGCCGTTTGAATGCCATAGAAAACCTTCATGGGAAGAATGCGCTAATATTGCAACCGTAAAAACAATGAAACTAATACGTAATATGAAAAAGCAATTCTTGTCAGTGTTAGCGTTCTCTGCCATCCTACTTTCTTCGTGTGGAGAAACTGCTAAAATAGAGAAAGCATCTGCTTGCATGCAGGAGGGAGAGATAATGGCTTCTTCGGAAACGGCTATTACAGAAATCGAATCGGGCAAAGTGGCTGGGTATGTTGAAAACGGTATTTATATATATAAAGGTATACCGTATGCAAAAGCCGAACGTTTTATGCCGCCCGTGGCAGCCAATAAATGGGAAGGTATTCGCAGTAGCCGTGCCTATGGTCCTACTTGTCCGCAAGGCAAGCGTATGGGGTGGTACAGCGACGAGCAGGCATTTGCTTTCAACTGGGATGACGGTTATCCCGATGAAAACTGTCTGCGGGTGAATATCTGGACACCGGGGTTGAAAGATGGGAAGAAACGCCCCGTCATGGTGTGGTTGCATGGTGGAGGTTATTCTGCCGGCAGTGGCCAGGAACTTCCCTCGTATGACGGGACAAATCTGGCAAAGAAAGGGAATGCAGTGGTTGTGACGTTGAATCATCGCCTCAACGTCCTGGGATTTCTCGACCTTTCCGCTTATGGCGATAAATATGCGAAATCGGGTAATATCGGATTGCTGGACTTGGTGGCCGCACTTCAATGGGTAAATAAAAATATAGCATCTTTCGGTGGAGATGCACAGAACGTCACCATTTTCGGACAGTCCGGCGGGGGAGGTAAGGTCTCTACACTGCTTGCCACGCCATCGGCGAGAGGTTTGTTTCATAAAGCCATTGTTCAGAGCGGTTCTATGCTTCGTACGATGGAACAGAAATACTCTCGCCGCATCGGCAGTGCTGTGATAGAGGAACTTGGCTTGAATCCTTCACGGATAGACGAATTACAGAAAGTGCCTTACGACAAACTACTTGCCGCGGGCGAAAAGGCTGTTGCCAAAATGCGTACGGAGGCAGAGAAAGAGGGAGTGTCTTCCTTTATTTTCGGTTGGGCTCCCACGGTGGATGGCGATGTGCTGCCGGCACAGCCTTTCGACCCTCAGGCTCCGGCGCAAAGTAAAGATATTCCGGTGATGATAGGCACTACCCTGCACGAGTTTACCGCAAGCACTTACTTCCCACCTTTGCGGAGTATGACGAAAGAGCAGGTTGTGGAGCAGATTAAAAAGAAATACGGTGAACGCACGGATGATTTCTTGAAAGCTTTCGAGCAGGCCTATCCCGATTATCAACCTAAGGATCTGGTGGATGTGGATTTTACTTTCCGTCCCGGTGCAGTGGAGCAGGCCAAACTGAAGTCGGCACAACAAGGGGCGTCGGTCTATATGTATATGTTTGCTTGGGAATCGCCCGTAATGGACGGAATACTTCGCAGTACGCATTGTATGGAGATTCCTTTTGTTTTCGATAATGCTGTGCGCCATGCTTCGATGACCGGAGGCGGAAAAGCGGCACAAATGCTGGCGGATAAGATGAGTAACGCCTGGCTGAACTTTGCCCGTACCGGGAATCCCAATGCCGAAGGATTACCCGAATGGGAACCTTATACTCCAGAGAAAGGAGCAACGATGATTTTCGATAACGATTGTGTCATGAAGTACAATCATGACAAGGAATTGCTCGATGTGGTGATGGCCTTTCCGGTACGTGGATTCTAATGATAGCTTTCAATGTAGATGCAGAGTGATAATACAATCCTTTTATTAACAATCTAATTAATAACTAGAGACATTATGAAAAACAATGCAATGAAAAGGCTGGCGATGTCAGTGCTTTTCCTTTTGGTCGGGATGCCTTTCCTGCTGGCACAAAGCCAGATGAAGGTGTCGGGTAAAGTCGTAGATGACTTTAATGAGCCAATGATTGGCGTAAGTGTGCTCGAGAAGGGCACAACGAATGGGATAATTACTGATATGGATGGTAATTATTCATTGTCTGTGAAACAAGGTGCTACGATTGTCTATTCATACATCGGATATCTGACACAGGAAAAGAAAGCTGTGACTGAAGTAATAAACGTTGCTATGAAGGAGGACACCAAAACTTTGGATGAAGTGGTTGTGGTAGGTTATGGCG
>CAVCAX010000136.1:1013-23638 GCA_963599995.1 Coprobacillus sp. CAG:698 | reverse complement strand
GTGTACACAGTTCATTGGATCATCTGTATAAGCTTTGTGATATATCCAAAGAATATGGTGTTGAGAATACATACATTCATTGTTTCATGGACGGTCGTGATACTGATCCGAAGAGCGGTAAAGGTTTTATCGAACAGCTGGAAGCGCATTGTGCAAAGTCTGCCGGTAAGATCGCTTCTATCATCGGACGCTACTATGCGATGGACCGTGACAAACGTTGGGAACGTATAAAAGAGGCTTATGACCTGTTGGTAAACGGTGTGGGGAAAAAGGCTACGGACATGGTTCAGGCTATGCAGGAGTCTTATGACGAAGGTGTTACCGATGAATTTATCAAGCCGATTGTAAATGCCAATGTGGATGGTACGATCAAAGAGGGTGATGTGGTTATCTTCTTTAATTACCGTAACGACCGTGCCAAAGAATTGACCGTAGTGCTTACTCAACAGGATATGCCGGAAGCGGGAATGCATACCATCCCCGGTTTGCAGTACTACTGTATGACTCCGTATGATGCTTCTTTCAAAGGGGTTCATATCTTGTTTGATAAAGAGAATGTGAAGAATACTTTGGGCGAATACCTGGCATCTAAAGGCTTGAAACAGCTTCATATTGCCGAAACGGAGAAATACGCTCACGTAACTTTCTTCTTCAATGGCGGACGGGAAGCTCCTTATGAAAACGAAGACCGTATCTTGGTTCCTTCTCCGAAGGTGGCAACTTATGACCTGAAGCCGGAAATGAGTGCTTATGAGGTGAAAGATAAGCTGGTGGCCGCCATCAATGAAAACAAGTACGATTTCATTGTGGTGAACTATGCAAACGGTGATATGGTGGGACATACCGGCGTTTATGAGGCAATCGAAAAGGCTGTAGTGGCAGTAGATGCCTGTGTCAAAGATACTATCGAGGCTGCAAAAGCGCAAGGTTACGAGGCCATTATCATTGCCGACCACGGTAATGCCGACCATGCTCTGAATGAGGACGGCACTCCGAATACGGCTCACTCTTTGAATCCGGTTCCTTGTGTGTATGTTACGGAAAACAAAGACGCCAAGGTAGAAAACGGACGTCTGGCCGATGTAGCGCCTACTATCCTGAAAATCATGGGACTTGAAGTTCCGGCAGAGATGAACGGTAAGGTGCTGATTAAGTAAAAAAGTAATGTTCATGATATAGGAGGGTCAAAACTCTCTTGTTGGCAAGCACCCCTGCTACAGACCTCTGTGACAGGGGTGATTTCTATGTACCAGTGTTTTGTCCTCCTCTTTTTACGAATAAGATTATGATTCAGATAGATGATGTTGTAGTAAGCCTCGATGTGTTCCGTGAGAAATTTCTCTGTAATCTGGATGCCTGTAAGGGGGAGTGCTGTATTGAAGGAGATGCCGGAGCGCCGGTGGAATTGGATGAGGTGGCGAAGTTGGAAGAGGTTCTTCCTGTTATTTGGGAGGAGTTGTCTCCCGAAGCCCGTGCTGTCATCGAGAAGCAGGGAGTGGTATATACAGACGAAGAGGGTGATCTGGTAACTTCCATCGTGAATAATAAAGACTGCGTGTTTACTTGTTATGACGAAAAGGGTTGCTGCTATTGTGCGATAGAGAAGGCCTACCGTGCGGGTAAGGTGGATTTCTACAAGCCTGTTTCTTGCCATTTATATCCGATCCGTATCGGTGACTACGGACCTTATAAAGCGGTAAATTATCATCGTTGGAATGTTTGTAAGGCAGCCGTATTGCTTGGCCGGAAGGAAAATCTGCCGGTTTATAAATTCTTGAAAGAACCACTGATCCGTAAGTTCGGAGAAGATTGGTATAAAGAACTGGAGGTGGTTGCTGAGGAATTAAATCGGCAGAATATCATCTGATTTGGCGTCCCAGCATAAACAATGCGGTCCATTTGTTCTTTTGGATGAGACGGACGAGAAGATCACACAGGACTAATACGATGACGGCGTAGATCAGTTGGGCGAAAACAGCTCCGGGAAAATTGAATACGACCGGGATGTGGTCTAAGCCGAACTCCAACAGATAAATCTGTACGCAATAAATACCCAATGTGTTTCTTCCCGTTTCGCAGCATATCTGCCATAGCTTTCCGTCTTTTACTCTCTCCATCAGAATTTTGAATAATGCGATGAAGAATATACTGCCGCTCGCTCCTACGCCCAGGCGGATGAGTGTTATGATAAAGTTGTGTACGTCAAATCTGACTGCCTCCTTGAAGAAAACGATACGGTGGGCGGCGTCATAATCCCCTTTCCAGAAGATTAAGAAGAAAACGAAACATATCAGGCTGCATACGAGCGTAACGGACGGACGCTTAAATAGTCTGTCATTGTATTTATGGAGAAAGTAGCCTAACCATAAGAAAGGCAATAGTCTGAATATGGTGGTCCGGGTCAGCAGAATCAGCAGTATTGTGGGTAGAAGTGCGGCTAAGGCATCGTTGCGGAATATTTTCTTGCTTGCATACGCAATTACCGAGCAGATGAACAGGTACTTGAGAAACCACATCCAGCCTCCGGATAGGTAGGTGAAGAAGTTGATGCTCTCCTTGCCCGTCAGGTGGGTGTAGATGGTATTGTGAAAGAGGATGAATAATACGGAGAAGGTTAAGACAGGGAGCAACAGTTGGACAGATCTTTTCTTGAGGAATGGGAGCGGAGACATGGCGAATGCTTTGCCCATAAAGTACCCGCTGACTACCATGAAAAGAGGCATGTGAAATGAGTAAATGAACTGAAATAACAAGCTGTCGTGATAGGGGTCTCCCGGAAATGTTTGCTGGATGACATGACCCAGTATAACACAAAAGATGGCGAAACACTTTGTAATGTCCAAGAAAACGATTCTGTTGCTGTCGGGTTGCATTTTTGTACTGATTTAATTGTGTATTGAAAATATCTGTTCTGCAGCCGCATCAATCAGACTTGAAAGGGTGTCTGTAAAAAGAAAACGTGGAAGATGCGTTTGCGCGGTAGAGATGGATTTTAGAGAAAAGCGCCGGTTCAAAGGATTTTCCTTTGCTTGCCGGCGCTTCTTCGTTGTAAGATGTGAGGTTGGCTTATAAAAACGTATTATGCATCGATATTTGCATACGTTGCATTCTCTTCTATGAATTCGCGACGCGGACCGACATCCTCACCCATCAGCATGGAGAAGATATAATCGGCTTCGGCTGCGTTTTCGATATTTACCTGTTTCAGCATACGGTTTTCCGGGTCCATGGTTGTTTCCCACAATTGCTGGGCGTTCATCTCACCCAAACCTTTGTAGCGCTGGGTGTGAATAGCGTTTTCGGAACCGCCGCCATACGTATCGATGAACTTCTGGCGTTGTGCGTCTGTCCAGCAATACTCTTCTATTTTACCCTTTCTGCATAAGTAGAGCGGGGGAGTGGCGATATACAGATAGCCGTTCTGTATGATTTGCGGCATATAACGGAAGAAGAACGTCATGATCAGTGTGTCGATGTGCGAACCATCGACATCGGCATCGGTCATGATGATGATCTTGTGATAACGCAATTTGTCGATATTGGCAGCCTTGCTGTCCTCTTCTGTTCCGATAGTGACACCCAATGCCGTGTATATATTACGTATTTCCTCGCTTTCGAGCGCCTTGTGATACATGGCTTTCTCTACGTTCAAAATCTTACCACGCAAAGGCAGGATTGCTTGGAAGGCACGGTTACGGCCCTGTTTGGCAGTACCGCCTGCCGAGTCTCCCTCGACAAGGAACAGCTCGCATTTGGCAGCGTCTTTATCCGAACAGTCGGCCAGCTTACCGGGAAGTCCGCCACCGGACATCGGTGATTTGCGTTGCACCATTTCACGTGCCTTGCGGGCAGCATGACGGGCGGTTGCGGCAAGAATCACCTTGTCGACGATTTGCTTGGCTTCTTTCGGATGCTCTTCCAGATAATAGGAGAGGGCTTCGCCTACAGCCTGGTCTACGGCTCCCATCACTTCGTTGTTGCCCAACTTCGTCTTGGTCTGTCCTTCGAACTGCGGTTCGGCTACTTTCACGGAGATAACGGCTGTCAATCCTTCGCGGAAGTCGTCTCCGGCAATCTCGACTTTTACCTTTTCCAGCATCTTGCTGTCTTCGGCGTATTTCTTGAGTGTACGTGTCAGGGCGCGGCGAAAACCTGCCAGGTGCGTACCCCCCTCAATGGTGTTGATGTTGTTTACGTACGAATGCACATTTTCGGAGAATCCGGTATTGTACATGATCGCCACTTCGATGGGAATACCCTGTTTTTCCGTATTCAGATAGATGACATCGTTAATCAGATGGTCGCGGGATGATTCCAGATAACGGACAAATTCTTTCAAACCTTCTTCCGAATAGAATACCTCCTGCTTGAATTTCCCCTCCTCATTTACGACACGGCGGTCGGTCAGGGTGATCTTGATACCGGCATTTAGATATGCGAGTTCACGCATGCGGCTCGCCAATATCTCGTATTTGTAAACCGTTTCGGTGAAGATCGAACCGTCCGGCCAGAATTGCTGTTTGGTTCCGGTGTGGTCTGATACACCTACCTCTTTTACGGGGTAAAGCGGTTTTCCTATTTCATACTCTTGCTGATAAATTTTGCCGTTGCGGTAGACCTGGGTAATCATGTGGGTAGACAATGCGTTTACACAAGACATACCTACGCCGTGCAGACCGCCGGAAACTTTATACGAACCTTTGTCGAATTTACCGCCGGCATGAAGCACCGTCATCGCTACTTCCAATGCTGATTTCTGTTCTTTCTCATGGAAGTCTACGGGGATACCGCGTCCATTGTCCTGTACGGTGATTGAATTGTCTTCGTTGATGGTTACTTCAATGTGGTCGCAATAGCCTGCTAATGCTTCATCGATAGAGTTGTCAACAATTTCATATACCAAGTGATGAAGTCCCTTTACGCTGATGTCGCCGATGTACATCGCTGGGCGCTTACGCACTGCTTCCAGACCTTCTAAGACCTGAATGCTATCGGCAGAATACGATCCTTCGCTCCGGGGAACTTGGGGGATTAAGTCTTCGCTCATAATTACCTTTCTAAGTTATAATAACAGAGCAAAAATAGCAAAAAAAAATGAATTGAGGAAGAATAAAGAGGGAAAAAAGAAGAATTGGGGAAAGAGAGGGAGGAACACCACAGAGTACACAGAGTTTCACAGAGTGATATTTTTTACCGGAATCACCACAGGGGTACACGGAGCAACACTGGTTCTGTTTTATTCTTGGAATTTCAGTTCAAGTTCCCAAACATTATGATTTCAAAAAACATACCGGAATAAATATTCCTCTGTGTCCCTCTGTGTACTCTGTGGTGCTTCTTGGAAATTCAGTTCAAGCACTCAAACATTATGAATTCAAAAAAAATATTCCTCTGTGGAACTCCTCTGTGCCCCTCTGTGTACTCTGTGGTGTCAAAATGAAATTCGGTTTGTTACAATACACAAAAGACCGAGCTAAAAAGCTCAGTCTCTAAGTTGTATGAAGTATTGCTAATTTCTTGTATTAAGCAAGTCTGTTGACGTGAAGTGCCAATTTGGATTTCAAGTTGCTTGCCTTGTTCTTGTGAATGATATTCACTTTAGCCAACTTATCCAGTATTTTTACAACACCAGGATACATTGCAGTAGCCTCTGCTTTATCAGTAGTTGAACGAAGCTTTCTAACAGCATTTCTCATGGTTTTAGCATAATATCTGTTATGAAGTCTTCTTGTTTCTTCTTGTCTGATTCTCTTAAGTGATGATTTGTGATTTGCCATCTCGACTAATCTGTTTTTAATTCATTTATTCTTTTAATTGTAGCCCGTGGGGGAATCGAACCCCCCTTTCAAGAATGAAAATCTTGCGTCCTAACCGATAGACGAACGGGCCATCATTGGGTGAAACGTTTCCGTTTCTTTTCTTGCTTTTCGAGCGTTTGTTTCTCGATTGCGGATGCAAAGGTAGATACTTTTTTTGAATTAGCAAATGTTTCGATAGAAAATTTTTCATGAAAGAGACGCTGGTATATTCTTTTTGATTTGTTTTGCGCTGATTATCAATGTGATAAAATAGATAAAATTTTTCGTCTCTTCTCTGCTTTTTTATAGGCTATAGGGCATGGACTCATCATTTCTCGTCTTTTTTTTGTAGCTTTGCGATTAATTGAAACGAAAGAGAAATGTTACAGAAAACGGTTGGGATAGTTCTTCATACGCTAAAATACAATGATACATCCAATATTGTTGAAATGTATACCGAACTGTCGGGGCGTGTCTCTTTTTTAGTGCCGGTGCCGCGTTCAAGAAAGTCGGCGGTAAAGTCCGTATTGTTTCAGCCACTTTCTTTAATAGAAATCGAGGCTGATTTCCGTCCCAATGCCACTCTTTATAGAATAAAAGAAGCGAAGTCTTTTTTCCCTTTCTCTTCGATACCTTACGATCCCTATAAATCGTCCATTGCCCTTTTCCTGGCGGAGTTCCTTTATCGTGCGGTTCGTGAGGAGGCTGAGAACCGGCCGTTGTTTGCCTATTTGGTGCATTCCATTACCTGGCTGGATGAGTGCCGTGAGGGGTTTGCCAATTTCCATTTGGTGTTTCTGATGCGCCTTTCCCGTTTTTTAGGGTTATATCCTAATTTGGAAGACTATCATGACGGAGATTATTTTGATCTGTTGAATGCCTGTTTTACTTCGTCGCGGCCGCAGTTGCATTCCTCCTATATCCTGCCGCAGGAGGCTTCCCGACTGAATGTGCTGATGCGGATGAACTATGACACAATGCACCTGTTCGGTATGAGCCGTTTGGAACGGGCGCGTTGTCTTACGGTCATTAATGAATATTACCGGCTCCACCTGCCCGATTTCCCGGTGCTGAAATCTTTGGATGTGCTGAAAGAACTGTTCGATTGACCTTGGCCATCTTCTACTACCGGCAGCTGGGACTCCGTTTACAAAATCAAGGACGGTCCGTTTACAAAATCACCCCTGCCACAGTTCACAATCTGTGGCAGGGGTAATCGGATAAAATACAGGGACGCGGATTATCCCAGAAGTTCTTTTACCTTGGCGGAGATGGCACGCCCTTCGGCCAGACCGGCCAGTTTCTTGGAAGCGACTCCCATAACCTTTCCCATATCCTTGCCGCTGGTAGCACCCGTTTCGGCAATGATCTCCTTCAACGCAGCTTCCAGTTCTTCCGGTGTCATCTGCTTGGGCAGATAGGCCTCCATGACTTTCACTTGCGCCAACTCCCCTTCTGCAAGATCCTGACGGCCTTGTCCGATGTAGATTTCCGCAGAATCTTTTCCTTGTTTCACCAGTTTCTGGATGATTTTCAGTGCCGCATCGTCTGTCAGGGTATCGTTGGCTCCCGGAGCGGTTTTGGCTTCAAGGAAGAATTTCTTTACGTTTCTCAGTGTCTCAAGGGCTACTTTATCTTTAGCCTTCATTGCGTTTTTAATGTCTTCGCTGACTTTTTCAAATAAATCCATGGTTCTATTTATTACTTAACTGTTTTTATCCGGGTTCGACAGGACCATTCTTTCTCTCTCTCAGAAGGTGATCAAGCCGTTTTCATTCACCGCCTCTTCGGGAGTGATTTCCTCACTCTGAGATGCTTTGCCTCTGATCTTGTCGATGGTTGTTTTGTTGCGCAGATAGGTCGGCGTACTTTCTACCATCGCAATGATGTCTTCATTATCAAGATCTTCCGGACTGAATATATAAATATGGCGGCGCTTTTTCTGTTTGTTGGCCCCTTTATCGTCATAAAATCTTTCGCGGCGACTGCGTCTTTCCTCCTCTTTCTCTTCCAGTTCGGCAAGACGTTGTTGCTCTTCTACGCTGCGTTGCGAGATACGGTTGTCCATCTCTTTCATGTGGATGTCCTGAATGCCGAATCCGGTAGCCAGCAAGGTGATTTTTACCTGATCGCCCAGACTGTCGTCGATGGCGATACCGAACTTGGTTTCAAAATCGCGGCTGAACCGGTTCATGAATTCCTTTACCTCATCCATCTCGTTCATCATCAGCTTGTGCTGAGAACTGTAAGAGACGTTCAGCAATACTTTCTTGGAGTCGAATATGTTGTTGTTGTTCAGCAACGGCGAGTGCTGCGCATTCTGAATGGCAGCGCTTACGCGTCCTTCTCCTTCTCCGTATCCGGTACTCATGATGGCCACGCCACCGTCTTTCAGCACCGTTTTTACATCATTGAAGTCGAGATTGACTTTCCCGTGCAGGGTGATGATCTCCGAGATGCTCTTGGCAGCTATCGAGAGAGTATCGTCCGCTCTGTCAAAAGCATCGTCCACGGAAAGGTCGTTGTATATTTCGCTTAACTTTTCGTTGTTGATAACCAGCAGTGCATCCACGTGTTTGCTGATTTCCTCGACACCGTCCAATGCCTGGTCTATTTTCTTGTCGCCTTCCCAACGGAACGGTATGGTTACGATGCCGATGGTGAGAATATCCATCTCTTTGGCTGTCTTGGCGATGATCGGTGCGGCTCCCGTACCTGTACCGCCTCCCATTCCGGCGGTGATGAATACCATTTTGGTACCGTCGTTCAGCATGCTTTTGATGCTGTCCAGGCTCTCTTCGGCTGCCTCGCGTGCACGTGCCGGGCGGTTGCCGGCTCCCAAGCCTTCTTTTCCCAACTGCAGCTTGACCGGTACAGGAGAATCGGCCAGCGCCTGGTGGTCCGTATTGCAGAGAACGAATGTTACGTCATGTATACCTTCTTTATACATGTGGTTTACGGCATTACCTCCGCCTCCGCCTACCCCGATCACCTTGATGATCTTGGGTGAATCTTGCGGAAAATCGAATTGTACTATCTCATCCGTCATAATATTTGTTGTTTTATAATTTACAATTTGTTATTTACCCGTTGCCTCCGTCCCTTTCTTTATTTCATATCATCGTCAGAGAAGATCTCGTTGGAGATTTTATTGAAGGTCTTTTCAAACCAGCTCGGCCCTTCTTTCTTCTTTTTACGGGCCTCTTCCTTCTTTCTCTTCTCCTCCTCTTTGCGGCGTTTCTCGTCTTCTTTGCGTCGCTTGTCCTCTTCTTCCCTTCTCTTCTTCGCTTCACGGGCGGCGGCTTCCTGCTCCTTCAGCGCTTCGTCTTCCTCGAACATGTTTACGGGTTCGGCTGCAGCGGCTGCCGGAGTGGCAGGGCGTGTCTCTACAAGGCAGCAATTCTCTTTTCCCTCAAACAGAAGGCCGAACAGCGTATTCTGTGTCCCGTCTTTCTTTATCAGATCTCCGTCGGCATATAGGGTGTTGCGGATGCTGCGTGCTATCCGTACCTTGTCGATTTTGGTCCTTTTGCGGAGCACCTCATCCAGGTTTTTCAGATTGGCTGTTCCGCCGGTAATGATGATGCCTGCCAGGAGTTTGTCTTCATAGCCGGATAGCTGTATCTGATTCCATACATTGTCGATGATCTCTTCCACGCGTGCACCGATGATGTTGTTCAGTGTTCCTAACTCGATGGTCCGTTCTCCATCTTCCAGAGGGCAGGTCGCTCTCTCTTCCCCCTCCTCTTCGTAGGTGGCATCGGCGTATGTTATTTTCAATTTCTCCGCTTCCTCCTCCTCTATCCGTAAAGACGTGATGTCGCGGGTGATGCTGTTACCTCCTAAGGGAAGTACGGTCATGAAGCGGAGTATATTACTTTTGTAGACAGAGATTGTGGTCGTATCGGCTCCGAAATCCACCAGAGCACATCCCGAACGGCGTTCGCTTTCGCTCAGTACGGCGTTGGCAGTCACCAGTGGCGCAATCAGGAGATCGGCAATCTTTATCTTTGCCTGTTCAAAGCAACGTTCCAGATTGTTTTTGATAGAGGCGCGTGCCACAATATTGAGAAAGCGCCCTTCGATATGATTACCGAGCACGCCTACCGGTGTATCCGGAAGGTAGTTGTCTATTTTGAATTCTTGCGGAGCAACGTCCAGTATATCCATGTCTATCAGCGGGATTTCCAGATTTTCATCACAGATGGAATCCACCAATTCTTGCGAGATGAGGGTCTCCTCTTTCAAGTCGCGGCTTACGACATTCCGTACCGTGCGGAGTGACTGTCCGCTGACACCTACATAGACCTTGGCGATCGATTCTTTCAGGTCGCCTTCCAGTCTGTTGATGATGGAAGTGAGACTTTGGGCTGTCTTGTTCAGATTATAGATGATTCCTTTCCGGATGAACGAAGAGGAGTCCTCTTTGGCATAAGCCAACACCTGCATACTTCCGTCACTGTTCTTTTTTCCGGCAATGCCGGTTACCTTTGATGAACCCAGTTCAATAGCGGCGATAAATTCTGTTGTTGCCATATATTTAAGTAATGTGCCCATGTGCCGATCTGCTGATATGCCGATAGGCTGGCGCTTTATTTTGATTGTTATTCAATTAGTTCTTTTTCTCATCCTTTAACCGGCCCGTTGGCACCTACACCCCATTGGCCCGTTATCGGTTATCTCTTTGTACAGATAATCTGGTTGTTGAACTCCAGGCTGATGCGTGAATACTTGTTCCACCCCACTTCGTTCAGTGCCTTTTTATAGAATATCTTCAGGCGGTCCAGTTTATCTTCAAATTGATCCAGTTTTCCGAGATAGACGATATGGTCGCCTACCCGTGGCACCAGTTCTATGTCTTTGCCCGGGAGCACATGAATCTGTTCAATCTGTGCATCCCAAAACGGATTGTTATGCAAAAATACACCAAACTTATATAAATCCCTCATTGCAAACGACTTTTCTACGTTTCCGGTCACAATTGTCCGCCGGGCTACACATTTGGCTTCGCGCGGCATGATCGTCCCTTTGTTGTCTACATAGTAATTTTCACCGTTGTTGCTCATGATATGGAGGATCGGGATACGCTGTCTGACCTCCACGCAAAGCTTGCCGCTGGGAGTCTTATAGCACTCCGTCTCATCGATAAGCGGATGTTTGTCCAGCTCTTTTTCCAGGGTTTTGGTGTGTATCCGCTCCAGCTTTTTCCCTACCGGATAGATGCCTTTCTTTTGCAAGATACCGGTCACTTCATCTTTGGTAACAAAGCCCGCATACACCGTGTCCTTGATAATCAGTTCTATGTCACGGCAAACCTGATCGGCGGGCTTGCGGTTGAATACTGTTACCGCTACACCCAGGTAGACGGTGATGAGCAACAGAACGATAGATAAAAGAATCCGTTTCAGCATAATGTGATATTTACGATTTGTTTCCTATGGAGATGGCTGCTGTCTGAACTTTCCATATAGAGAGGTTGACAACTGACAATCGAATTTTGTTCACCCCATAGCACTTAACTCTTTGGCAATAGCGGGGACATAGTTCTCTATATCTCCGGCTCCGAGAGTGATCAGCACCTCTATTTTCTTGTTTTTCAATACATCGAGTATCTCTTCCTTTTTGCACATACTTTTCTCGATGCCGGGACGGAGGTTATCGTAGATAAGCCGGCTGGTTACCCCCGGTATCGGCTGTTCGCGTGCCGGATAGATATCTACCAGGATTACCTCGTCCAGCAGAGACAGGCTGTCTGCAAAGTCTTTGTAGAAATCACGGGTACGGGTGTAAAGATGAGGCTGGAAAATGGCCGTAATCTTCTTGTCCCGGTATAATTCGCGAATAGACAGCACGCTCTGTCTGATCTCCGACGGATGATGGGCATAGTCGCTGAGGAACACGATACGGTCGTTCTTGATTTTAAAATCAAAACGGCGGTCCACTCCCCGGAAACTTGCCATTCCCTGTCTGATCTCTTCGTCCGTCACCCCATTCAGGTGTGCCAATGCCATGGCTGCCACACCGTTCTCGATGTTAATGCTTACGGGAACTCCCAACCGGATCTCCTCAATGCGTACATCCGGTCCTACAAAATCAACAAAGATCTCCCCATTGCCGATGCGGATGTTTTCTGCATGAAAATCACCCTCGTCGCGGGAGTAAGTATATACCTTCACCCCCGGTCGCACTTGAGGCTGCAAAGAGATTCCTTTGCGGATAATCAGCGCCCCGCCCGGCTGGATAAGGGTGGTGTAATGCTCGAAGCTCTTCAGATATGCTTCGGCTGTGCCATAAATGTCCAGATGATCGGGGTCGGTGGCCGTGATGACGGACATGTAAGGAGACAGCCAATGGAAAGAGCGGTCGAATTCGTCCGCTTCGATGACGGTATACGGGCTCGTCTGCGAAAGCAGCAGGTTAGTCCCGTAGTTTTTGGAGATACCTCCCAGGAAAGCCGTACAGCCTACGTGTGATTGGTATAGCAGATGTGCCGTCATAGACGAAGTGGTGGTCTTGCCATGCGTGCCCGCTACGCAAAGTCCTTTGCTGGAGTGCGTAATCGTTCCCAACACCTGGGCACGTTTCTGAATCTCGAAACCATGGTCGCGGAAGTAGGTTAACTCCTTATGCTCCCGTGGCACGGCCGGTGTCAGCACAACGAGCGTGTTCTCTTTGTCTTTGCACGCTTCCGGGATCAGATCGACATTCTCCTCATAATGTATCTGTGCCCCTTCCGCTATCAGGCGTTCCGTCAGTTCACTGGGTGTACGGTCATAACCGGCTACCAATTTCCCTTTGGAGAGAAAATAGCGTACGAGGGCGCTCATCCCGATTCCTCCGGCTCCTACAAAATACACCGATTTTATATTATCTATGTTGATATTCATTGTCTTATATTTATTGTTTACCATTTATCCTTTCACTTGTCGCCTCTCACCAATTTGATAACCTCCTTGGCTATTATATTTGCCGAATCCGGCAGGGCCAGTTGGGCTATGTGATTGCTTAAGTCTTTTAGCTTGGCCGTATCGGCTATCGTTTCCAAAGCAGTGGGCAACAGTTTGGCTTCGGCTTCTGCATCCTTCACGTAGATGGCCGCATCTTTATTCACCAGCGCAAGTGCATTCTTGGTCTGATGGTCTTCTGCTACGTTCGGCGACGGTACCAAAATGACCGGTTTGCTCAACAGGCAGAACTCCGATATGGAACCCGCTCCTGCACGTGAGATGACCAGATCGGCAGCCGAATAGGCGGTGGCCATGTCCTTGATAAAGTCCGTTACGTATAAGTTCGGAATACTTCCCGTACTGCCAACGGCCTCCATCACCTGTTTGTGATATATCTTTCCGGTTTGCCAGATGAATTGGATGCCGGCATTCTTTTTCAGAACCGGCAGTCCGGCAATGAGCGTGTTGTTGATGGTACGCGCCCCCAGGCTGCCTCCTAAAATCAGTATGGTTTTCTTGTTCGGATCCAGACCGAAACTGCGTATGGCATCTTCACGGCTCTGCGTATGGTCAAGCAGGTTTTGGCGTACCGGATTGCCGGTCATCAGAATCTTCTCTGCCGGAAAGAATTTCTCCATTCCGTCATAGGCGACACATATCTTTTGCGCTTTTTTTGCCAACAGCTTATTCGTTACTCCGGCATACGAGTTCTGCTCTTGTATCAATGTCGGAATCCCCATCATTCCTGCCATTTTCAGTGTCGGGCCACTGGCATATCCGCCGACTCCCACCGCCACCTGCGGACGGAATTTTTTTATGATGCTTCTCGCTTTCCATTGGCTGCGGACCAGTTTCACAAGTACCGCCAGGTTCTTCCACAAATGCTTGCGGTCGAATCCGGCTATCGGCAGTCCGATAATCTCATAGCCGGCATCGGGGACACGTTGCATTTCCATCCGTCCTTCGGCGCCTACAAACAGTATTTTGGCATCCGGACGTTGTTCCTTTATGGCATTGGCAATGGATACGGCCGGAAAGATGTGTCCTCCCGTACCCCCGCCGCTGATGATGATTCTAAGTTCTTTTTCCATTGTAACTTGTAATTATCCTATTTCTTTTCTTCTTCGAACTCTGCGTCGCTGTTTAGCACTTGGGCTGTCGGCTCGGCAGCAGTCTGCGCCTCCGACGTGCCGGCTGCTTCCGCCTGCATCTGCAGTTGGGCATTGCGCTCTTTCTGCTCTTCAAGGCGGGCTGTGTAACGGCTCACACTCAGTATCATACCGATATATGCACAGTTTATCAGTGTCGAAGTACCTCCTTTGCTGACCAGTGGCAGCGGTTGTCCGGTCACCGGGAACAGACCGACGGCTACCATCATGTTCAAGATAGCTTGCGATACCAGCATCAGGGCGATTCCCATTACCAGGAAGGCGGGAAACGTCCGGTCGCATTTTTGCGCAATCCGCCCTGCACGTACCAATAGCCAAATGTAGAGACAGACCACAAATATGCCTCCTACCAGTCCGAGCTCTTCGATGATGATGGCGAAGATGAAGTCGGAGAATGCCTGGCTCAGGAAGTCGCGCTGAATGGAATTTCCCGGCGCTTTTCCTATGATATGGCTCGTGGCGATTGCAATACGGGCGTGGGCAATCTGTGCATCCTTGTCTATGTCGAATTTGGCGGCCGGCACCTCTTCTTTCTCGGTGAAGTTGGCGATACGGCTTTTCCAGGTATCAAAGCGGTGGAGGAAAGGAATGTCCGAATCTTTCGGGATAGCCAGCAGGAATACGACACCTACCGCTCCCACCAATCCGAGCGAACCTATCAGCATCAGCAGTTTCCGGGTTGCCACCCTGCCTATGAACATCATCAGGAATACGACTCCGAACAGCAGCATGGCGGTAGAAAGGTTTTCCGGAGCAATCAGCAAGCAGACGATACCTGTAATGATCAGGATGTACTTGAATGCTTTGGGATTGGCTCCTTCGTCATCCTGCTTTTTCGACAGGATAAAGGAGACGGCGATGATCACCGCCATTTTGGCCAATTCGGAAGGCTGGAACTGTAACCCCATGAACGACATCCAGCGCGCCGCACCGTTGACACGGTCGCCCGTGATGACTCCCATCAGAGTGACGAAAGCTAACAGCACTACCGAGACCGGATACAGGAAGACCGGAAACACCTGAAACCATTTGTAGGGGATGTTGTGCATCAGTACCACTACCAGCACTCCCACCATCAGTATGATGGAGTGTTGTGTGATGGGGCCCCAGTGGTCTCCACTTTTATAGGTAAGCGTGCTTGCTGCCGAAAACACCTCGATAATCGAGATGAGACAGAGACAAAGGAAGATGATCCAGATTACCTTGTCGCCTTTGAATATGTTTTTTAATAAGTCCACGTCTTTAGTGATTAGTGGGTTAGTGTTATTTTAAAGATTTCGAACGCACTCTTTGAATTGGTCGCCCCGGTCTTCATAGCTCTTGAAGAGGTCGAACGAAGCGCAGCAGGGGCTCAACAGTACAGTCTCTCCTTTTTTGGCAAGCTTGTATGCTGCTTCCACGGCATCTTTCATACCGGTCTGTACATCGGCTACCGGCAATCCGAGACGGTCGAAGAAGGCGTGCAGCTTCTCATTGTGCAGTCCCAAGTACACCAGCGCAGAGCATTTCTCGCGCACCAGGTCTTCTATCTCCGTATAGTCGTTGCCTTTGTCCTTGCCACCGAGGATGAGGACTGTTTTGGTCGTCATGCTTTGCAGGGCATACCAGCAGGAGTTGACATTGGTCGCTTTAGAGTCGTTTATGAAATCGATGCCTCTTACGCGGGCCACTTTTTCCAGGCGGTGCTCCACCCCTTTGAAGTCGGACAATGCCTTGCGGATATCATCTTTCGTGATTCCCGCCAGATTGGCTGAGATGCCGGCAGCCAGTGAGTTGTATAGGTTGTGCTGTCCGGTCAGAGCCAGCTTCTCCTGCTCCATATTGAAAGCAATCGGTTCGGTGATCTTCACTTCATTGTCTTCCACGTAGGCGATGGCCCCGTCCTCTTTTACTGCGGAGAACGGATACAGGTGTGCTTTCAGTCCGTGCTTCTCCAGTTCCCGTTTGATGATAGGGTCATCGTTCCAGAAGATGAAAGCGTCGTCCTGCGTCTGGTTCTGGGTGATGCGGAATTTCGCATCTATGTAGTTTTGCATGCAGTGGTCATAGCGGTCCAGATGATCCGGTGTGATGTTCATCAGTACGGCGATGTTGGCACGGAAATCGTACATGTTATCCAGTTGGAATGAACTCAGCTCGATAACGTAATAGTCGTGTTTGTCTTCGGCTACCTGCAGGGCCAGGCTTTTGCCTATGTTACCTGCCAACCCGACATTCAATCCGGCACTTTTGAAGATGTGATAGATGAGGCTGGTGGTAGTCGTCTTTCCGTTCGAACCGGTGATGCAGATCATCTTGGCATCCGTGTAGCGTCCGGCAAATTCTATTTCCGAGATAATCGGCGTGCCTTGTTCTTTCAATTTCAGAACCAGCGGAGCATCGTTCGGAATACCCGGGCTTTTAATTACCTCGTCGGCATTCAGAATCAGTTCTTCGGTATGATGACCTTCTTCCCAGGCAATACCGTGACTGTCGAGCAGTTTCTTGTACTTGTCCTTGATGGAGGACATGTCCGATACAAACGTCTCGAATCCTTTCACTTTGGCTAATACGGCAGCGCCCGTGCCACTTTCGCCGGCTCCTAAAATTACAATTCTTTTCATTCTCAATACTGTGTTAATATACCAATGTGACCGTATGCCACCGGCAATACACAAACTTTAATGGTTAATAATCCGGTTAATTCTCTCATTTTATGTATGGGTTCATGGCTGCTTCACTGCCCCGTCACCGGCATCCGGCTCTTTCCGTGGCATTTGTGGCATCCTGAACCATGCTTTATCTGATTTTTAATGTAATGATCGTTATTGCTGCCAATACGATTGTTACGATCCAAAAACGGACCGTGATTTTCGACTCGTGGAAGAGGTTGTCCGGTTTGGTGAATACCACCCGGCATCCGCTTTCTACCTGACTCATCGACGTACGGAAATGGTCGTGTATCGGTGTACGTTTGAACAGGCGTTGTTTGACCCCTTTCTTCTTTCCGGCCTTGTAATAGGCGCGTTGCAGGATGACCGACAGGTTTTCTACCAGAAACACACCGCAGAGGATGGGAATCAATAACTCCTTATGGATAATGATGGCGAATACGGCGATGATGCCGCCGATGGTCAGGCTTCCCGTATCGCCCATGAACACCTGTGCCGGATAGGCATTGTACCATAGAAAACCGATCAGTGCACCGATGAAAGCGCAGATGAAAATTACCAGTTCTTCCGAACCGGGAATGTACATGATATTCAGATAGCTGGCAAATTCGATGTGGCTCGATACATAGGCCAGTATTCCCAGTGTCAGTCCGATAATGGCTGAGTTGCCTGCCGCCATTCCGTCCATCCCATCGTTCAGGTTGGCCCCGTTGGACACGGCTGTCACTACAAAAATCGTGATGATTACAAACAGAATCCATCCGGCTGTCTGGGCATGATCACCCATGAAAGCCACCAGGTCGGCATAGTCGAGGTTGTTGCTCTTGAAAAACGGTATGGTGGTCTGTGTCGACTTCAAGTCCTTTGTTCCGTGCACGACTTCCATCTCACGTCCCGGTGCCTGCACCTCTATGTTTTCACGGATCACGACATCTGGGCTGAGATAGAGTGTCAGTCCCACGATCAGTCCCAATCCCACTTGTCCGATGATCTTGAATTTACCGTGCAACCCTTCCTTGTCTCTCTTGAATATCTTGATATAGTCGTCGGCAAACCCTAACGACCCCAGCCAGACGGTGGTGATGAGCATCAGGATCATGTAGATGTTATGTAGCTTCCCTAACAGCAGGCAGGGGATCAGAATGGCTACGATGATAATGACGCCCCCCATGCTCGGTACGCCTACTTTGTTTACGCCGAACGGGTCGATCTTGGCATCACGTTGTGTCTCCGTGATCTGCTTGCGTTTCAGTAATTTGATGAACTTGTCACCCCAGATGCTCGAAATCAGTAATGCCAGAATGATAGCCATCAATGCGCGGAATGATGTATAGCCGAACATTCCCGCACCGGGAAAATTGAGCTTGTGCAACCAGTCAAATAGATAATATAACATTGTAAATAGTAATTAGGGTTAGTGATTAGCGATGAGCGATGTGTGATATCAGTATTTGTCACCCATCACTAATTTCAACTCTTCTTTGTCATCGAAGTGATGTTTCACTCCTTTTATTTCCTGATAGTTCTCGTGTCCTTTTCCGGCAACGAGAATTACATCTCCCTTTTCGGCCATCATGCATGCGGTGCGGATAGCCTCCCTGCGGTCGACGATGCTGATTGTTTTCT
Organism: Coprobacillus sp. CAG:698; assembly: GCA_963599995.1. Lineage (GTDB taxonomy): Bacteria > Bacteroidota > Bacteroidia > Bacteroidales > Bacteroidaceae > Bacteroides. The sequence continues at coordinate 5,447 of CAVCAX010000136.1, read as the reverse complement.
TCCTGTCTTCGGCATCCAGACCGGCAAGCATGTCATTGATAATGTCCTGTGGCTCTTCAAACCGGGGATTGTCTGACGTGATGATGACGCGGTCGCTCGCTTTGGCAGCCTCTTTGGCCATGATGGGACGTTTCCCCTTGTCGCGGTTGCCGCCGGCGCCCACAACGGTGATGACTTTGCCTTTCCCTTCGAGTACATCGTGGATGGCATTCAGAACGTTCGTCAGTGCATCCGGGGTGTGCGCATAGTCGACGATTGCCGTATATCCCTGTGGAGAGCGGATGGCATCGAAACGTCCTGCCACCGGGTGCAGTGTGCTGAGTGCCACAAGCACATCCTCTTCTTTTTTGCCGAGCAATACAGCAGCGCCGAATACGGCAAGGAGGTTGGAGGCATTGAATCTGCCGATGAACTGCACCATCAGCTCGTGGTTGTTGAAGTCGAGCAACATTCCTTCGAAGTGCGACTCCAATACCCGTCCTTTGAAGTCGCTCAGGCTCCTCAAAGAGTAGGTATATACCTTCGAACGTGTATTTTGCGTCATTACCAGTCCGTTCTTGTCATCCAGATTGGTCAGGCTGAAAGCGTTTTTGGGCATGTCATCGAAAAACTTCTTCTTGGCTTTCAGATAATTCTCTACCGTCTTGTGATAATCCAGATGATCGCGGGTCAGATTCGTAAAGATACCCCCGGCGAACTTTAATCCGCTGATGCGCTTTTGGGCGATGGAGTGAGAACTTACTTCCATAAAGGCATACTTGCAGCCTTCGTCCGCCATTCTGCCCAACAGGCGGTTCAGCGTGATGGGGTCGGGGGTGGTGTGCTCGGTCGGAATCGCTTCGTCATCGATGTAGTTGCATACCGTTGAGATGAGTCCCACTTTGTATCCGAAGTAGCGGAACGTATTATATAATAAGGTGGCGATGGTCGTTTTCCCATTGGTACCCGTGACACCGACCAGTTCCATTTTAGAAGTGGGATCTCCAAAAAAACGAGTCGCCATTTTCCCGGTGGCATCTTCGCTGTCTTTCACTTGCACATAAGTGATTCCTTCTACCGGCTGTTCCGGCAGATCTTCGCAAAGTATGGCAACGGCACCTTTCTCTATGGCGGCCGGGATGTAGGCATGGCCGTCTGTCTGTGTGCCACGCATGGCCATAAACAGATGTCCTGCTTCTATCTGGCGGGAGTCGATGTTGACTCCTGTTATTTCTATGTCCGAAGCTCCCACAACCTTTATCGGCTGGATCGCTTTCAGTAATTCATTCAGTTTCATATCTTCAATTATATATAATCAGTTTAGATGCAATACGATTGTCTGTCCTTTTCTTACCCTTGTCCCATTGGCTATCGACTGGCTTTTTACTTTGCCTACACCTACCAAAGTCACTTTTATCCCTCTGCTCTCGAGCAGGTAGACCGCATCCCGTGCTCCCATGCCGACTACGCTCGGTACAAGGTCGCGCATCAGGTCTCTGCCTTCTAAGATGACGCTTTTGGGGGCTGCGTGTGCGCTTCCCCAGCTCTCTTTGCCGTTCTTGGTCTCGAATTTGTCCTGATTCTGTATCTTCAGTTCGTCGAGCACGCGTTTGGTATCATTCATCTCGCCCGCCTTTACATCGGGGATTACCACACTGTTGGTGTCGATGGCATTTGCCAGCGGCAGGCGCAGGTCTTTGGCGTATACCCTTTCTGCTATTTTCCCGAATACGCTACCCGCCATCAGACCACCGGAAGCCGGAAGGCCCGGTTTCTGGATGGAAACGATGCAACTGTATTTCGGCGCTTCCGAAGGGAAGTATCCGCAGAAGCTGACAAGATAATTGGTCTGTCCGGTCTTGTATCCGGCGGTGCCTTGCGAGATCTGTGCCGTTCCTGTCTTACCGGATACGGCAAACTGTTTGCTTCCCGCCGGCCCTGCCAATCCCTGATGCACTACCTTATAGAGAATTTCCCGTATCTGCTTCAGGGTATTGTCCGAACAGATTTTCGGGTTGATGACCTCCGTCGGGAACTCCTTTACCACTTCCCCGTCTTTTACCGCTGCTTTTACAAACTTCGGGCGGACCATCACGCCGTCGTTGGCAATGGCGTTGTAGAATGTCAGTATATTCATCGGGGGCACCTGTGTCTCGTATCCGATACTCATCCAGGGGAGGGTGGTCTTGGCAAAGTAACGCTCTTTCGGTCCTCTGATGTTGGGTTTTCCTTCTCCGGAAATCTGCAGATGCAACGGCTGGTCGATGCTCATCCGTTTCAGACCGTCTACAAACTTTTGCGGGTTGTCATGATAGAACTGGTCTATGATGCTGGATGTTCCTACGTTGGACGACACTTCCAGAATACGCGTTACATTGATTCTGCCATATCCGTCGCGATGCCAGTTCCAGTCTTTCATCGGGCGTCCGTACATCATCTTGATACCGTTCCCCGTGTCCACTTCGTAATCGGGGGTGATGTATCCGTCTTCGAGAGCCACCATGATAGAAGCCGTCTTAAAAGTAGAACCCGGTTCGAGCATGTCGCTGATGGCATTGTTGCGCATTTCGTAATATTTACCGTCTGCGGCTTTCATCATGTTGACGATTGCTTTCACCTCACCTGTGGCTACCTCCATCAAAACGGCAACACCCACACTGGCGTTCAGTTCTTTCAGCTTATCCACCAGCGCTTTCTCGCAGATGTCCTGCATGCCCACATCGATGGTGGTGATAAGGTCGCAACCGTCTACCGGGGGAACGTCTACGATATTGAGGTATTTGTTCATCACCTTCTGGCGATGTGTGATTCCGTCGCGCCCTTTCAGTAAGGTGTCGAAAGCCAGCTCGATGCCATTCTTGGCGCCTTGTGCGGTGTCTGCATAGAGATCGCCCAATGTACGCGCTGCCAGAGAACCGAATGGTTTCTTGCGCTGGTTATAAGTTAATTCGTGAAATCCGCCTTTAAACTTGTTCATGTTGAAAACAGGCAGGCGTTTGGCCTCTTTGTACTGTATGTATGAGATGCGTTTCGGGTAAATCAAATAGTTGCGGCTCTCTTTTTTCATTCCTTTCTGCAGATGCGCCTTGAATTCGGCCGCACTCTTGTCCGGAAATATCCGGTGCAATCCCTCGCATATCTCATTTAGATGTTTTTTCAGAGAGTCGGTTTTGGCAGGCGCTCCTGCTTTGAAATCCATATAGATGCGGTATTCGGGCAGCGAACTCGCCATCAGCTTGCCGTCGGAGGAGATGATGTTACCCCGATTGGGCTTTACCGTTACATTCTCTCTGACGAAACGGTCGGCAACATCCTGCCAGTATTGTCGCTCGGCAAACATGGTGATGCCTGCTTTTACCACAATAGCTACTCCTATCAACCCCATAATGAGGATGACGAAGAAATAACGGGTCATTATGTTTTTTTTATTGACAGCCAAAACTATTTACAATTTACAATTTAACCATTTACCGTTTCATTACTGAAACAGTCTTTTCTTTCTCTCCGTTTTTTTTCTTTCTACTCGGCACTCTTCATCTCTCTTCTCTTTCTCTCCGTTCTCTCCGTTCTCTTTTTAATGTGCCTTCCCTTTACTTTCTCCCTTCAATCAGATAAGGGGGATTGGTAGAGGTCTGCAAATCGCTCTCTTTGGTCGAGATATACTCCTCGATACGCGATTGGCGACTTTTTTCCATCAGTTCCGAGCTACGTGTGAGCGCATCATATTTAATGTCGGTAAGCTCTTGCTTCAGCTTATCTATTTCGATTTGCTGTTGTTGGCTGGCATATCTGTTATGGATATAGAAGATAATAAATACCATAATGAGTACCAGCAACTTGGTCTGGCGGCGGAAAAAGTCCGTAGCTAAGATGTCCCCTCCCAGAATACTTTTCAAGGAGGTTCTTTTTTTCTTTTTGGGTCCTTTATCCTCGTCTTTATTTAGCTTGTTCTCTTCCATTTCTCTTTTATGAGTTTTTGTCTTTCCTTTCTCTTTCTCTGCCGGTCTCTTCTCCTTTTATTTCTTCTCCGCTATTCTCAGCTTGGCGCTTCGTGATCTCGGATTGCGTTCTATCTCCTCTTCGTCTGGCACAATGACCTTGTTGTTCACCAGCTTAAAAGGTGTTTGCAGGTTACCGAAGAAGTCCTGTGTCGTTTTACCTTCCACATTGCCGGTTTTCATGATGTTTTTCACCATCCGGTCTTCCAGTGAATGGTAAGTGATAACGACCAGTCTTCCTCCCGGTTTCAGTGCTTCCGTTGCTGCGGTCAACATCTCCTTCAGCGCCTCCATCTCTTGATTAACTTCAATGCGAAGTGCCTGAAACACCTTGGCAAGCTCTTTCTTCTCGCGTTCCCGTCCGAAGAGGGGTTTGATAATCTCCAGGAACTCGCCGATCGTTTTTATCTGTCCGCCGGTACGTGCTTTGACGATGACGGATGCCAGTTTGCGACTG
>CAVCAX010000136.1:0-1003 GCA_963599995.1 Coprobacillus sp. CAG:698 | reverse complement strand
GTTTTTCAATTCTCCATACAGGTAGAAGATATCTGCCAACCGCTCCTCTGCATAAGTGTTCACCACATCTGCGGCTGTAAGCCCGGCACGTTTGTTCATACGCATATCCAATGCACCGTCGAAGCGGAAAGAAAATCCCCGCTCGCTATCGTCGAAGTGATGGGAGGACACCCCCAAGTCTGCCAGTATGGCGTCTACTTTCTCTATGTCGTGATAGCGTAGAAAATTATGCAGGTAGCGGAAGTTACTCCGCACGAAAGTGAAACGCGGGTCATCGACAATGTTCCGTTCGGCATCCTCGTCCTGATCGAATCCTAACAGGCGTCCGCCTTTCCCCAGGCGTGAAAGAATTTCACGGGAATGACCTCCACCACCGAAAGTCACGTCTACATACGTGCCGTTCGGGCAGATATTCATTCCGTCTACACTCTCTTTTAGTAATACCGGTACATGATATGTCAATTCCTCTTGTGTCTCCTTCATCGATTCTACCTTATTATATAAGCAAGTGACGGCAAAAATACATATTTCTCAAAGAAAAAAGAACCTCCTGTATGGAAAATATGGAATAAAGTTTTCAACAGATTGTTAAATGGTTCCCGGAGTGTTTTTCTTAGGGGTATCTGCCTGTTTCAGTTCCCTCGATCGGATACTTGGAAACAGGGGGTTTATCTGTCTTTTGAGGCTTGAATAAGGCAGGTGTGTCTTTTACAAAATGTCAATATGATATTTTTGTTTGTACAGAATCTTCTAATTAAAGCAAGAGATGTGGTTGGTGTTGAAAAATCGCTGCATTTTCGTGTAGGGCATTTCAAAAAGCTGTCAATGTGGGTGGATGGCTATTGTTAGGATTGTTATTCTTTTGTTTTGCTTGCAGTTTGTCTCAAAAATGTACGTTTGTTATTCTTTATTCCATTTCGAAATGCTTTATATTCAGTCTGCTGTTAGCGTAAGAAACGGTCTTCGCAAGAAAAAAATATTTTTCCCCTAGAGATTCTTATAG
>CAVCAX010000135.1:0-3884 GCA_963599995.1 Coprobacillus sp. CAG:698 | reverse complement strand
CCATAGCCTGAAACTTTCTTATCGCAGTAAGTGTGAGAATCTGCACGGTCACAATTGGATTATCACGGTGTACTGCCGTTCTGCAGAACTCAATGCCGACGGGATGGTAGTGGATTTCAGCCTGATCAAAAAGACGGTGAAAGAAAAATTGGACCACCGCAATCTGAACGAAGTACTTCCTTTTAATCCTACTGCCGAAAATATAGCCCGCTGGGTTTGTGAACAAGTGCCTCATTGCTTCAAAGTGGAAGTACAGGAATCCGAGTCAAATACGGCTGTCTATGAGAAAGATTAACGAAATTTTCTATAGCTTACAAGGAGAGGGGTATCATACAGGTACTCCCGCTGTTTTCGTCCGTTTTTCTGGGTGTAACTTGAAGTGCGGTTTCTGTGATACCCGCCATGAAGAGGGGGTGATGATGACGGATGAGGAGATTATAGCCGAGGTAAAGAAATATCCGGCTGTGATGGTAATACTTACAGGTGGCGAACCGTCCTTGCGGATTGACGATCACCTGATCGATCTTTTGCATCGGGCAGGGAAATACGTTTGCATCGAGACGAATGGTACCCGCCCTCTGCCGGCGGCTATCGATTGGATAACCTGTTCGCCCAAGCAAGGCGTAAAATTGGGCTTAGATAGAATGGATGAAGTGAAAGTTGTGTACGAAGGACAGGACATTGAGGTTTATGAGTTGCTTCCCGCCGAACATTTTTTCCTGCAACGGTGGATTGTGTAATGCGACATCCCAAATGGAGATTAAGCCTGCAAACGCACAAATTGATAAATATTATGTAAATAACAGGCTACTGTCGGTTATATCAACCAAAATATCTGAAACATAGAAATCCACTCTGCTACAGATACCTGTACCAAGAGCTGTTTTGTTGTTGCTTTGAACTCCGGTGTGCAGGTAATTAAAAAGAAAGACAGTACATTGGCAAATTATTAATAATATGTATGCAAATAAAGTAAAGAAAGTTGTAGCGGTTCATGACCTTTCAGGGGTAGGTCGGGTTTCGCTTACGGTGGTGATTCCCATTCTTTCGTCGATGGGGTTTCAGGTTTGTCCGTTGCCTACGGCAGTGCTGTCCAGTCATACCCAGTATCCCAATTTTTCATTTTTGGATTTGACCGATGAAATGCCGAAGATTATTTCCGAATGGAAGAAGCTCGGCGTACAATTCGATGCCTTCTATACCGGTTACCTCGGTTCCCCGCTTCAGATACAGATTGTCGCTGATTTCATAGATGATTTCCGGCAGTCGGATAGTCTTGTTGTGGTTGATCCCGTTTTGGGTGACAATGGCAAGTTGTATGCCAATTTTCATGATCCGATGATTTGGGAAATGCGCCGATTGGTGACGAAGGCCGATGTGATCACTCCCAATCTCACCGAACTGTTTTATTTGCTGGATCTGCCTTATAAGGAACAAAATACCGATGAAGAGTTGAAATCTTATCTTCGTCAACTCTCCGATAGCGGGCCGGAAGTGGTGATTATAACCAGTGTTCCTGTGCTGGATGATATCCATAAGACATCCGTGTATGCCTATAATCGTACTGGCAATCGTTTTTGGAAAGTAACCTGTCCCTATCTGCCTGCTCATTATCCCGGAACCGGAGATACTTTCACGAGTGTAATCACCGGAGCTTTACTGCAAGGTGACAGCCTGCCTATTGCACTCGACCGTGCTACACAGTTTATTTTGCAAGGGATTCGCGCAACTTTTGGTTATGAGTATGACAACCGTGAGGGTATTCTTTTAGAGAAGGTGCTGCATAATCTCGACATGCCTATTCAGAGCAGCAGTTATGAGCTTATCTGACCTGTTTTGAATTTATGCCCGTTGTTGTTCGGATTCCGGTTATTCATTAATGGAATAAAGACGTAAATACGGCATGTTTTTTTAGAGGGCGTATCAAAATGTACTTTTCAAAAAAATCACATCTGCTACAAGTATTTGTGGCTGGGGAATCTTTGAATTTTGTACATTTTGATACGCCTTCGTCTTTTATTTTTTCTTTTATTCGGCCAATCCTTTGGCTGTCTCCACCAGTCTGATAAACTCCCTTCTGTATCCTTTTTCATCGTTGTCAAGCGATGTTTTAGCCAGAGATATTACTTTGTCATAAGTTGCATTTCCTTTAAAGTCGGAATCACGCAATAACTGCCCGAACATGGCTACAGCAGAAGCAAAGCGGAAATCCGAGGATACTTTTTCTTTTTTATCATCGATAAGAGATTGTTCGATTTTCTTGCTGATATTTCCGTCCGGTGCTTTGTAACGCAGTTTTACAGTGAGGAGTTCTTTGGAACCGTTTGCCGCAACAGAGACCGGTTTTGTCTTTTGATATTTCAAATCGTCCACTTTTCCTATAAAATCGCTTTTGATTCCCGCAGGTACTACCTCATAGAAAGCCGTTACCGTATGTCCAGCTCCCATTTCGCCTGCATCTTTGGCGTCATTGTTGAAGTCTTCGTCTTTCAGCAAACGACTTTCGTAGCCGATGAGCCGATATGCCTGCACTTGCGACGGATTGAATTCTATCTGTAATTTTACATCTTTGGCTACTGTGTACATTGTGGCCCCGAATTCATTGACTAATACTCTATTGGCTTCCTGCAAGTTATCGATGTATGCATGGTTCCCGTTTCCCTTCTCTGCGAGAACCTGCATTTTACTGTCTTTATAATTTCCCATTCCATAACCCAATACGGTCAGAAAAATACCGCTTTTCCGCTCTTGTTCGATGAGCTTTTCCAGCCCTTCATTGGAAGACACTCCGACATTGAAGTCACCGTCCGTACAAAGGATGATGCGGTTGTTTCCTCCTTTTACAAAATTCTGTTTTGCTATCTTGTAAGCCAGTTTGATGCCTGCGCCACCGGCGGTAGAACCTTCTGCGGTCAGCTCATCAATGGCTTCACGGATTTTTTGTTTATCACTTCCGCTGGTGGAGGGAAGTTTTTCTCCTGCCGAACCGGAGTATACGACAATCGCTACTCTGTCTTCATCACGCAGATTGTTGACCAATAGTTTGAGAGAAGACTGAACCAACCCCAGCCGTTGAGGACCATACATCGAACCGGAAACGTCGATCAGAAAAACTAAATTGGATACCGGGAGCTTGTCTGTCGGGATTTCTTTTGCTTTCAATCCGATACGGACCAGGCGGTGCTTGGCATTCCACGGACAGGTACCTGCTTCGGTTGTGATTCTCACAGGATCATTTCCGGTAGGTTGAGGGTAGTCGTATGAGAAATAGTTTATTAATTCTTCCGTACGGATCGCATCTGCAGGTGGAAGTTCACCTCTATTAATATAGCGACGCATGTTACTGTAAGAAGCGGCATCTACGTCTATTGAGAACGTGGATAGCGGGCTTTCACTTACAGTCTTAAAGTTGTTTTCTGTAATTTCCTTATACTCTTCCGCATTCATGTCGTCGGTATACATTCTGCTTACCATGGCACTGGAAGTAACATAGGCCACTGCACCGCAGAGACTTTCCTTCTTCTGTGTACCATAACCCACTACGACACATTCTTCCAGCATCAGGCTATTTGCTTTTAAACGAATGTCCAGGCGATCGGACTTGACTTCCGCTTCTTGTTTTTCGTAGCCGATATAAGAAAATTCCAACTTCTCACCTTTGTCGGCACGGATCGTATATTCACCGTCCACATTGGATAGAGTACCGCGGGTAGTCCCTTTTACCTGTATCGTGCAACCTATAATGCCGGAACCGTCTGCGGCATCGGTCACTTTACCTTTTACTATGAATGTTTCTGCATTCACTGTTCCCAAAGAAATAACTGCTACCAATAATCCGAGCATCATGGCTTTTAATCGATTTGTTTTCATACCTTATTATATTA
>CAVCAX010000134.1:0-4171 GCA_963599995.1 Coprobacillus sp. CAG:698 | reverse complement strand
GGCAAGTAGTGGACGGGGTTTCAGCGTCACGCCACATCTCTCCGGATTCACTGAATGCTTATGCCAACCGGATGCTTATGTTCTATCCTGCGGAAGAAAGCGTAAGTTGCGGACTGGCAGACACCTTGATCTACAAAAATGATGTACGCGATTATCTCAAGCAACTGGTTGACATCGATAAAGACGACCGCCTGCCGATTCTCGGTCTGAACGATATGCTCAATGTAAAAAAGAATGTGCCGAAAGACAAAAGTGGAAATATCGTAGCTATCTATTACGCATCGGGAGAAATAACAGACCAGGGAGGTGCAGCCACTTCCGAAGATGAAATTGTCGGCAATAAAGTGATCCGCGATTTACGTAAGTTGAAAGAAGACAAAGATGTCAAAGCAGTTGTGTTGCGTGTAAACTCTCCGGGTGGCAGTGCTTTTGCCTCCGAGCAGATCTGGCATGCCGTAAAAGAGTTGAAAACGGAAAAACCGGTGATCGTTTCAATGGGCGACTATGCAGCGTCGGGCGGTTATTACATCTCATGCATAGCCGACACAATCGTAGCAGAACCGACTACACTTACCGGTTCCATCGGAATTTTCGGTATGGTGCCCAATGTTAAAGAACTTACCGATAAAGTGGGATTGACCTATGATGTGGTAAAAACAAATAAATTCGCTGATTTCGGTAACATCATGCGTCCGTTCAACAATGATGAAAAGACACTGATGCAGATGATGATTACACAAGGATACGATACATTCGTCACCCGTTGCGCCGAAGGGCGAAATATGACCAAAGAGGCAATCGAGAAGATAGCCGAAGGCCGTGTATGGACCGGTGAGACTGCCAAAGAATTGGGACTGGTAGATGAGCTGGGCGGTATCGACAAAGCACTCGACATCGCCGTTAAGAAAGCCGACCTGGAAGGATACACAGTCGTGGCTTATCCGGCTAAAAAAGACCTGTTCTCTTCTTTGTTAGACACTCCGCCAACAAACTATGTAGAATCACGGTTTCTGAAAAGCAAATTAGGAGATTATTATAAAGACTTCAGCTTATTGAAGAATTTAAGCGAACGCTCCATGATACAGGCACGCGTTCCGTTCGAACTGAATATCAAGTAAGTTTTTCTGCATGGAAGATAATTTTATCAAGATACACAAATGGCTATACCCCATTTCATTTCTTTATGGAATGGGGGTTACCTTACGAAACAAACTCTTTGACTGGGGATACCTCCGGTCAAAGAGTTTTAACGTTCCTGTCATCTGCATCGGCAACATTGCCGTAGGAGGGACCGGTAAAACGCCACACACCGAATATCTGATAAAATTACTTCACCACAAATTTCAGGTTGCCGTATTGAGCCGAGGATACAAACGCCATACCAAAGGCTACGTATTATCCACCGGCGAAAGTAATGCACGCAATATAGGAGATGAACCTTACCAAATAAAATCCAAATTCTCCGATATCCGGGTGGCTGTGGATGAAGACCGTTGTCATGGCATCGAACAGCTGTGTAAGTTAAATAATCCTCCGGTGGAAGTTGTCCTGCTCGATGACGCATTTCAGCACCGTTATGTCAAAGCCGGCCTCAACATCCTTCTGACAGACTATCACCGCCGGTTCTGTGATGATGCATTATTGCCGGCAGGGCTGCTTCGCGAATCCGCACACGGGAAAAATCGTGCACAAATCGTCATTGTCACCAAGTGCCCCTCGGACATAAAACCGATAGATTTCAATATCATCACCAAAAGGCTGAACCTGTTTCCCTATCAGATGCTGTTTTTCTCAACTCTCCGCTACGGAAACCTACGACCGGTATTTCCGGAAACAGCCGGAAAAGCGGAAAGGGAATTATCCACTCTACAGGCAGACGAACAGGTATTGCTTCTCACAGGTATTGCTTCTCCTGCACCTATCGTGCAAGAGCTGGAGAAATACACATCGCATATAGACCTGCTGGCATTCGATGATCATCATAATTTCAGTCAACACGATATACAGTCTATCAGAGAACGGTTTCAAAAACTAAAGGAGAACCAACGCCTGATCATCACCACCGAAAAGGATGCCACCCGTCTGGTGAATCATCCGGCGATGGATGAAGAGCTGAAAAGACATATTTATGTTCTTCCCATTGAAGTAGAAATATTACAGAATCAACAAGATATTTTTAACCAACACATTATCGGCTATGTTAGAAAAAATACAAGAGACGGCAGCTTTTCTGAAAGGGAAGATGCACACAAGTCCTGAAACGGCAATCATTCTGGGTACCGGACTTGGCAGCCTGGCAAATGAGATTACCGAAAAGTATGAAATAAAGTATGAAGACATCCCCAACTTCCCCGTATCAACCGTTGAAGGACATAGTGGGAAGCTTATCTTCGGAAAATTGGGAAGTAAAGATATTATGGCAATGCAGGGACGTTTTCACTATTACGAAGGCTATTCCATGCAAGAAGTAACCTTTCCGGTGCGTGTCATGCGCGAATTAGGCATTAAGACATTGTTCGTATCCAACGCCAGCGGTGGTACCAATCCCGATTTCGAAATAGGCGACCTGATGATTATTACCGACCACATCAACTATTTTCCTGAGCATCCGCTTCGTGGAAAAAACATTCCATACGGTCCACGTTTTCCGGACATGAGCGAGGCGTATGACAAGGAGCTGATTCGTAAGGCGAAAGAAATAGCCAAAGAAAAAGGGATAAAAGTACAACAAGGAGTCTATATCGGCACACAGGGACCGACGTTCGAAACCCCATCCGAATATAAGTTGTTCCATATCCTTGGAGCAGATGCCGTAGGTATGTCTACAGTGCCCGAAGTAATTGTAGCCAATCATTGCGGTATCAAGGTTTTCGGAATCTCAGTCATAACCGACTTGGGAGTGGAAGGGAAAATCGTAGAAGTATCACACGAGGAAGTCCAGAAAGCCGCCGATGCCGCCCAACCCAAGATGACGACCATCATGCGTGAACTTATCAACCGTGCCTAATCCGTTCAAACCGGAATGGCCTTATCATCAATCAGATTTTATGAGAACAGAAATAGCAACCCTTGGCGAGTTCGGCCTCATCAAGCATCTCACAGAGGGAATCAAATTAGAAAATGAATCAAGCAAATATGGAGTGGGCGACGATGCCGCCGTCCTCTCCTACCCTTCGGGAAAGCAGGTACTGGTAACGACCGACCTGCTCATGGAAGGTGTGCACTTTGACCTGACCTATGTGCCGTTAAAGCATTTGGGATATAAATCCGCCATTGTCAACTTCTCCGACATCTACGCAATGAACGGAACCCCCAAGCAGATTACCGTCTCGCTTGCCCTGTCCAAACGTTTCAGTGTGGAAGAGATGGAGGAGTTTTATGCCGGACTCCGCCTGGCATGTCAGCAATATCACGTTGACATTGTTGGCGGGGATACCACTTCTTCCCTAACGGGTTTTGCCATCAGTATCACCTGTATCGGAGAAGCGGATAAAGATAAAGTTGTCTATCGCAACGGCGCGAAGGAAACAGATCTGATCTGTGTCAGTGGTGATTTGGGTGCCGCCTACATGGGCCTGCAATTGCTGGAACGTGAAAAAGCCGTGTTCAAAGGCGAACAAGACGCACAGCCTGATTTCTCCGGCAAAGAATATCTGCTGGAACGGCAACTCAAACCCGAAGCTCGTAAAGACATCATCGAAAAGCTGGCCGCCGCTAATATTACACCAACTTCCATGATGGATATCTCCGACGGACTATCTTCCGAACTGTTACACATCTGCTCCCAAAGCAACGCCGGCTGCCGAGTTTACGAAGAACATATACCGATAGATTACCAGACGGCTGTTATGGCAGAGGAATTCAATATGAACCTCACAACTTGTGCGATGAACGGCGGTGAAGATTATGAATTACTCTTTACCGTTCCTATTGCCGATCACGAAAAAATATCCGAGATGGAAGGAGTACGCCTGATCGGACATATCACCAAACCCGAATTAGGCTGTGCTCTAATAACACGAGACGGGCAAGAATTCGAGCTGAAAGCACAAGGTTGGAATCCGTTATTAAAGGAAGACAATAAATAGTATTCATATTTCAAATGATTACAGGAATAGAACTACAGAAATGAGGGTGTGTCAAAATGTCCTTTTCAAAGAATTCACCTCTG
>CAVCAX010000133.1:0-7479 GCA_963599995.1 Coprobacillus sp. CAG:698 | reverse complement strand
GTTCTTCGGATGAGTCGGAGTTCCATTCCGGTCAAAGTAGAACTGTCTGACTATCCTTCCGTAATTATCATACCGGGATGTGAAACTTGAATAACTCCCCTCCAATGCTCCCCGATAGGTAGCAGGCTGATTATTCCTGTCAAAATAAGACATCTTTGTTTTCAAGCCCCTCTCATCGTATTCCGTACGCAGGATACAATAGTTGCAATCCGAATAAAGCGTCAGTTCACCGTTGGTGTTGAAATAGCAGGTCTCCACATTCTGGTTCCGGTTGTTATACTTCTGCGTGCATTTGTGAATGCCGTCCGAATTGACAGTAGGATTCCCTTTCGCCCCAAACACAGCATACTCTATCAGATTGTCCTTGTCGTCATATTTGTACCGTACTATCAACTTGTTTTTTGCAAGCTGTCCGTCAGTCCCTATCGGAAATTCCTCTATGATATTGCCACGGTCATCCCTTTTATAAATTTTACCGGCCGTACCGCTGACAAGGATCAACTCGTTTTTGACATTATAATACTTCTCGCTCAACAGATATCCTTTATCATCATAGGTAAACGAATAATGCGCGAAACCTAAATAACCGTTCGTAGGCTTACCGCCGGCATCATAAAACTGGCGGTATGTCTCATTACCGCTATCATCGTATTTATACTCGATCATGGCAATTCCTTCACTGCTTAACGTAAGTTTTCCTTTTTCATCGTAATAAGACAGCTTTGTCAGATTCCCTCTGATATCCCTTTCATAAACAGTGGTACACACACCGTCGTTGTCTTTGACCGGCTGCATGTCGATACCCAGATTCTTATACTCGATGCAATCGCCCATCCCGTTATATTTCTGCTCCCAACCCGCCTGACCGGAATTAATCAGACACGGTTCACCGTCTTCACCACAATACACCACTTTGACCATGTGCCCCAAAGAGTCATATTCAGCTTTCACACCGGCATATCCGTCGGAAATCACAACCGGTTCGTCATTGACATTATAGAACCACCTCTCCAACTCATTTCCATTCTTATCCGTCACTATCTTTACTTTAGAGTTGCCGGCATCCGCCATACACGGCTTGCCCGAAGCATCCATAAACGCAATGCTTTTATAGAATCCATATTCATTGCATTCCATAACAGATACCGCAAATCCCTGCTTGGAAGAGAACTCCACGTTGCCGTCGATACCCAGATTCGATTGCTTGCATGCAAATCCATTCTCATCGTATTCCGTCTCCACTCCGGCCATTCCATGCATCATCGGAAGCATCGGCTGCCCGTCTGCGTTTTTGTAGTACTGTCCGATTGTATTTCCATACTTGTCATACACATTCTCGCAAATACTTGTACCATCCGGTGCGTCCAAGGCCGGTTGACCATCAATGGAGAGGTAACTGGACCTGATCCAATTGTCATTCTCATCGTAAAGGAAAAGTTTTTTGCCCAGTCCCCACTTAGTGGCTTTGGGCGATCCGTCATGAGACAGATACAGCTCTTCGACCACACGGCCTTTCGAATCCCGAACGTATTGTTTCCCGTATATCCCCTGTGCATCACCCACATACACATTCTGGAACCCCGCATACCGGAGGGTCTTTACAAATCCGTCACCGTCATATTCCAACAGGTATCTTGAGATTCTGCCTTTGTTCTGGTCTGTAGCAAACGCATTGACATACCCCACCGTCTCATTGCCTATCGTCTTTTCCGTTCCGTATTCGTCATTGAACTGGAAAATGACGGTATTCAATTTCTCATTGAAAGACTTGATGTATAGCACCATTCCATTATGATCCATCACCTTCGCCCTGTTCAGCCGGTTGTCACTGTCGTAGTAGAACAATACATCCAACGGTCTCTCATATCTCTCGGACTCACCGTCGAGTGTAACAGTGCCCAGACTGTTCACATGAGACACCCGCTGAAGCTTGTAGTGCCGGTGTTCGAACCGATACATCCGATGAGTGTGAGAACGGTCCGAACCGGAGATTTTCCCGATTCCCTGCGGAATACTCCATTGCTCCACATAATCCTTGTAATAAGAGACCTTGACCCTGTTGTAGTCCCAGACAAAGAAGCCCCCTATCACAATGGCTGCGGCAACTGTAACCGCCACCGCCTTTACAGCAAACGGTATCTTGGGCGGATAAATGGCGTTGTGCAAGGCTTTCTTGAAGTCCTGGCAGGACTGATACCTCCCGTCAACCCTTTTGGCAGTCGCTTTATCCACTACCTTCTGAACCTTGTCCGACACATATTTGTAATAAGTCTTCATCCTCGGCAACTCATCGTCCACCACATGCTTGTAGATTTCATGCTCCGTCAGGGTAGTTGTGTCATACGGAGGGTTACCTGTCATCATCTGATGCAGCAAGACACCGAGCGAATAGATGTCCGACCTCTGGTCCAGGGGTAATCCCTTGACCTGCTCCGGACTCATATAAGAGGGTGTTCCCATGATAATCTCCGCATCCGCATCCTCCTCGCTGTCATCCAACAGGGCAGAGATACCGAAATCAAGTATTTTCGGAATCCCCTCATGGGTCACAATGATGTTCGACGGCTTTATGTCCTTATGGATGATCTTGTGCTTGTGCGCGTAGTCAAAAGCGTCCAGCAACGGTTCGAAAAACGCACAGATCTTCTCCTCCACGATAAGACCGGATACATTTTTGATGTAGTCCTCCAGGCTATACCCGTCCGCATACTCCATAATAAGGTAAATGGTACCCGCATCATCCATGTGGTAGTTTACGAAATGAACGATATTGGGATGATTCAACCTCGCCAGTTTGTCTGCCTCTTCAGCCAGTTTCTGACGGGTGAAATCATTCTTCATATTACCATTGATTACCTTGATGGCTACTTTCTGTTGTTTGATATACTTGTTCTCGGCCAAGTACACACTTCCCATCCCCCCTTTGCCAATCAGTGAGACAATGGTATAGTTTAAACTCTCTTTTCCTATCATAATGAAATATTATTTAAATGTCACAACTAAAGCAGCCCTCCGATAAAGCCCAAAATGAAATTGACGATGATACTGGCCCAAGCCAGATTGGCGGCCTGTTTGGCCTTGTAGTTTTCAGAATCTTTCCACACAAAATACATGATGAACCCAACGATGGGAAACACAAAGGAGACGATACCCCAGCCGATACCGATTGTCCGGTTGCCGGAGGCCGGTCGGCTTTCGTGATTCACCTGCCCTTGTTCCACCGACGTCTCCTGTCCACCGTGCCCGGAGCCGGATACACAAACCGGTCTGTTGGGCAGCAGCATTAAGACCTGTGCCCACGGAAACGGCACCTTGTTCGACAAATAGATCGGTGTTCCCGGAGAGACCACTACTTTCTCATTCTTGTAAATCCTGCCATTAATGGCAGTACCGTTTTTACTTACATCATTGTACACATACTGCCCGTTAACCAATGTGACGACTGCATGTTTCCGGCTGACGCAGTCATCCTGAATAATCACATCACAGCCCGCACGCCCAACTGTTATTTCTTTCATTTGCATTTTCCAATAAATTAAAGCGCCAGAATCGTCAGGACGCAGTTAAACAAAAACCCATACCATGCCAGCCTGTTGGCGGATTTGGCCTTGACGGGAGCATTTTGCTTCCATACATATCCCAAAATCCAGCCCGCTATGGGTACTAAAAAAGACAAGATGGCACAGCCCACCGTTATTTTTTCGACATTGAGCAGAACAGGCTCGTCCTCAACGTATTCGTTCCGAAGTTCCATTTCCTCTTCCAGAACGGATGTAGGCAAGTCCATCTTATCGAACAACACGTTCAGCACACTCCTCCAGTCCAATGTGTAGCTGGCCAATCCGGCAATCATCACTTGCGGCAACGACGAGCAATCGGCCATCAACGCCCTAACAGACTTGTTCACCATGAAAGTAAAGGAGTCATTCTTGAGTTTCCTGCCATCCACTCCGGTGCCGTTGGTACTGTGGTCTGCTATCGTCACTTTATACAAACTGCCCTTCTCATCCTTAGCTTCCCAGAGGATATCCAGATGATGTCCGCTGACATACTCACCGCACAGAATAATATTACAATTGGAGCGTCCCACCGTTACCTTATAAGAGCTTCCATCCGTCAGCGCAGCCTTAAACTCATCGACAGTCTGAAATCTCAGGGTCATATTCTTGTCAACAGCGGTAAGAATCGCCCGCTGAGTTCTGTCGCTGACAGTAATCCCCTTATCAGCCACAAGTGGAAAATTGTTCTCCAGAATGGTACATATCGTATCATAATCATTCGACTGTTTGGCGATGGCATGAGAACCGGTCAGCATGTAATGCAACAGGCATCCCAAGGAGTAGATATCGGTGCGGGTGTCGATGTTGAACCCGTTTGCCTGCTCCGGACTCATATAACCGTCAGTCCCGACTATTCTTCCGATGGTTTTACCAGTACTTGTCTTGCTGTCTTTGGCAATGCCAAAGTCGATGACACAAATGGAATTATCGTTCCTGATCATGACATTGGATGGCTTCACATCCCTGTGGATGCAGTGCCGGCGGTGGATATAGGAGAACACATCCAGCAACTTCATAAAGACAGACAGAGCCTCGCCCTCACTGTAAGGTCCATTGACCTGGACTATCTGCGACAGGGTCTTCCCCTCCACAAATTCCATGGGCAGAAAGAGATTTCCCGCCTCATCCGAAAAAGGCTCTCCCACTATTTTAACAATGGCAGGATGGGACAAGGTCTGAAGGCTCCGCACCTCATGATAAAACATTTCTTTATAGTCCGGTTGTGAGGCCGCCTTAGCAGCCATCATCTTCAGGGCAATCTTATTGCTGCCGGTATCAGTCGCCTCATACACACAGCCCATTCCTCCCTTACCCACTTCCCGGATTATCTTATAATCATTCATAGCATACCGATTTAAAGGATCAATAATCACTACATCCCGTTCTACATATAGACCTTCTCCAACTCCACAGGCTCTTCCGGCTCATCCGCTCCTTTATCACGTTCCGGTTCATTTCCCGGCTCCGGTTTATCCCCCTGCTCCGAATCTTCATTTTCAAGTGACTCCGCCGGCTTTTTCTTCAGTACCACATAGACACAAGTCTGATTTTCAGAATCCCGGATCACACAAGGGATAACGAACTCATACCTATCGCCGGACTTCTCCCCCTTATAAGTGAAAACGAGCTGATTGTTATTCCTCTTCATGTCCCAATACAGTGTTTTGTATGACAAGTCCGCAACAACCAGAGTACTAAAAAAACGGTCGATGCTCCGAGTGGTGTTTTTCAGTACCAGAGAGGCTTTTGCAGAATAGTTGAACACCAGTCTGTCCCCCTTTGCCAATTCATCATATTCCAATACTACCTCAACCGTGTCTTTCTCAATCTTCGGTTTGGCGGGAGAGGAATCTGCATTATCAATTCTCCTCTTTTTCGATTCTTCAGCATTCTTACCTACCCCTTGGGAAATCTTAAGCAAATCATCTTTTTCCGCCCCCTCTATACCGAATCTATATCTGTATACTTTAGTCTTGTCCGAAGAAGATATGCTGAACACAACTGAATCTCCGGGCGACTTATCGGTAAAAGATAATAGAGAGTTCTCAAATTCGGTCTTGATATGGGGAGTTTCAACCACCAGCGATTTTCTATCCAAAGTTGAATCCGCTTCCGTATAGATGGTCGTTTCTCCCCGTTCCAGTTTCAACGAGCTATCCGAAAACACCAGTTTGACAAGCCTCTCGTTGTTGCCGAACTTGACCATCCCCAAATCCCTGAAAACAGTATCACAAACAAGGTTTCCCTTGTCATTTCCTTTTTTCAGCCAATAATGTCCGCCCATACCCAGCAACAGCAGCGCAATGACACAGGTCGCTCCTATCCAAATCCATTTCGCAGGCTTGCAAGCCTGCACAGTCTCACCGGGAGTGATGGAGAACTCCACCAACTGAACCGTGATGTTATCAAGTCCGCCGTTCTCATTGGCCATAGCCACCAGTTTGTCGACCCTGTCCTGTGCATTCATCTCAGACTGCCGGCTGATCACCTTATTGATGGCGTTGTCCGACACCATGCCGCTCAAGCCATCGGAGCACAACAGAAAACAATCGCCCGCCTCCGGAATAATCTCATTGTTCAGCACCGTTGCAGGCGACATATTCGGAAGTCCCAAAGCGTTTGTAATCTCATTCTTGCGAGGGTGACGTTCCATCTGCTCTTTGGTAATTTCACCGCAGTCCACAAGCATCTGAACGTACGAATGATCTTTGGTCAGTTGCAAAATCTGCTTACTCCTTATCAGATAAATTCTACTATCGCCCACATGACCGATATAAACCTTCCCATCGCGGACAAGCAAGAGGACACACGTAGACCCCATCCCTGCCAGTTCCGGTTGCTCGACGGCCTTTTCCAGAATAACCCGGTTGGCTTTGTCGATGGATTCGCCTATCGCTATTTTGGGATCTTCATAATACACACGGTCCAGATTCTCCAGAATAGTCGTGACGGCAATCTTCGAGGCCACCGCACCTCCCACATGACCTCCCATCCCGTCGCATACCACAGAGACCCATCCGTTCCGGGTGACGGCATCGCCCATGCTGTCCTCATTGGCTTTTCTTTTCTTACCCACATCCGTCTTGCCGACAATGTGGCAATAATTATATTCCATACTATTCATACATTAGAATTTGGGGATGGCGAAAAACATGAATTTTGTCGCACCGATCACAATCACGTCATTGGTATCAAGCTGGTGTTCTCTTACAAACTTTCCGTTGATATATGTGCCGTTGGAAGATTTCTGGTCTTCTGCCCAATAGATACCTTCGGCCTCCACATACAAGATGAGCAGGTGCGAACCGGATACATTGGCATCTTTTGACAGCACAATATCACAGGTCGCCCGTCTTCCGATGATGTTCCTGCCTTCGTATATCTTATACACCTCACCGGTGGCAGTCTGGTCATAGGAGACCAACAGTCCCACCAGCCGCCTGTTTTGTCCCACATTCGTCTCACCGGTAACCGACGGACCTACGTGACGGATAACCGTAGCGCCTCCCCCGTTGTCCTGATCAAAAATGCCGATTGTACTGTCCACCGGCTTGGTGGGACCGTCTTCATCAAGCACTTTCGTTCCGCTATCGGGCGAAAAGCCCGGATTCACTGTCGTCGCACCGGACGCTGAAGGACAAAAAGGACAATTGTCTCCGTAAATACTGGAATCATAAAGATGTCCGTTAGCACATTTCTTTGTTGCCATAACTAATTTTTTTAATATGATTTTTCTACAAACTCTAAAATCGGTGTGGGATGAATCGCATGGTTGTACCCCTGAGAGATCCCTAAAAACCCGGATACAATGATGCCCGCGAATTTTCCTCGCTTATTAAAAACCGGTGATCCGCTCGCCCCTTGATGGATGGTTATATTGTGACCGTATTCGTACGCACCTCTTTCCTGGGTAATCTCA
>CAVCAX010000132.1:0-4094 GCA_963599995.1 Coprobacillus sp. CAG:698 | reverse complement strand
GTTTCAGGCGGGGAGCCTTCTCTTGTCTATGCAGAATGGAATGGGGATGCTGATAATAAGCGTACACGGTCAGGTTGGTGATGACAGTGACTCCGGCATAGAAATATGCTTTGGCTGTAAAGGCTTCATCCTCATGGTAGGCATTCTCCGGAAAAGCAAGCCTATGGCTGAGAAGCCATTCTCTTAGAAAGAAGTGCCTCCAGGCCGATCCCATAAAATTGTATTGATTCATGAAGGCAGCTCCCGTCGGGTAGACCTTATTCTCTGTTCTCTTATGCTTCTTGGGAGTTTCATCGGAATGCGAAACCGGCTGGAATCCGAAAGAAAGCATGTCCGGATGATGCGATGCGAGGAGAGACATGCACTGTGATAAAGTATCGGGAAACAGATAGTCGTCGGCATCTACGAATAGCAGGTATTTGCCCTGAGCTTTGCGGATGCCGATGTTACGGGCTCCTCCCAGTCCTTTTCCCTCATCATCGGCAATAATTACTTCATACTCTCCGGCTTCCATCCCCTGGTTGCGAATGGAAGCGAGACAACGATCTAACATGTTTTTGTCCGCCTTGCCGTAAAAAGGAATGATTATGCTCAGTTTTAACTCCATACTGCAAAAATAGCGATTATTTTATATTTATACCACAGGCATCACATAAAACGGTGGATTCTTTGGCGGAAAATCAAGGACATATATCCTAAAATCCCTATCTTTGTCTATCTAAGAAACTATTTTAAACTTTGTTCCCGGTAAACGGATGGATACTGTCAGGAAGAAAATGCAGGCAGGGTCTGAAACAGGGTGACATTGTGTGTACGTTTGGTTTGTGGAATTAGTATAAATTTTTGTTTTAGATGACAGAGAAACAGTCGGCTTATCGTCAGATATTTAAGGCTACCAGTGTTTTCGGTGGGGTGCAGGTCTTTAATATATTGATAAGTGTTATAAAGCTAAAGGTGGTTGCCGTTCTTTTGGGGCCCGGAGGAATCGGACTTTTGGGAATGCTGAATTCCACGCTGGATGTTATAAAGACAATTACAGGCTTGGGGCTGAGTTCGAGTGCGGTGAAAGAGGTGTCGCAGGCAGCCGGAAGCGGTGATATACTTAAGGTGTCGTCTATCTTGAAAACGCTGCGGCGCTGGTTGTATCTGACGGGGATATTGGGCTTTTTGGTGACATTGACGCTTGCTCCTTATCTCAGCCGGTGGACCTTCGGCAATGAGGATTACACCTGGTCGTTTGTCTGGTTGTCCGTCGTTCTGTTTTTGACGGCATTGAGCTCCGGACAGTTGGCGGCATTGCAGGGGTTGCGTAAAATCGGGTATCTGGCTAAATCGGGGATGATCGGTTCGTTCATCGGACTGTTGCTTTCTGTACCGCTTTTCTTCTTCTTTTCTTATGGAGGAATCGTACCTTCGATTATCATTTCGGCTGTCTGCACATTGGCGTTGTCTTCTTTTTATGCCCGTAAAATAAAAACCGGGGAAGTCTCACAGACATTACAAGAATCACTGAGGCAGGGGACAGCAATGGTCAAATTAGGCATTGCCATGATGTTCAGCAGTGCCATGGCGATCATTGCCGGGTATCTTCTGAAAGCGTATATCACCCAGAATGGCGGCATTGACGATGCGGGTATATTCCAGTCCGGTTTTTCAATAACCGAGGGGTATTTCGGATTGATATTTACTGCGATGGCGACCGATTATTATCCGCGTCTGGCGGCAGTGAACAATAATAATGTAAAGGTGCGGGATGAAGTAAACAGGCAAGCGGAGATGGGGTTGTTGCTGGCTTTCCCGATTATCATTATAGCCCTGTTCCTGATGCCTGTGCTTATCAGACTATTGTATTCGGCCACTTTTATGGATAGCGTCTTGTATGTGAACTGGGCCATGCTGGGCAATGTCTTCAAAATCGGTTCCTGGACCATGGGTTATGTCTTGATTGCCAAGGGAGAAAGTAGAATCTTCACTTGCACGGCGGTCTTTTTTAATTCTGTATATCTTCTCTTGCACATTGTCGGATACAACTATTGGGGAATTGAAGGGGTGGGCATTGCCTTTCTGGTTTATTATGTGATCCATTTTGTGGGAATATATATCATTTGTTACCGGTTGTTCGGGATTGGATATTATAAATGTTTCTGGATGCTGTTTCTGGTAGTCCTGGCTTTGGCTATTGTTGCTTTTTGTATGCAATCCGTTGAGAATGCCTGGATCAAATATACATCTGCCGCCCTTTTATTGTCGATAAGTTTATATGTCTCTTATGATCAGATTAACAAGAGAATAAATATATTTCAATTACTGTCTAAAAGGATGAATAGAAAATGAGATTGAATTGTAGAAAGATAGGTAGCTTGGCTTCAACCTTGATCCAAGTGAACTGGTTTAAAACGATTTATATTAATTTCCGGATGCTGCCGCTGAAAGATGCCGTGAAACTGCCGATTGTTATTTGGGGCGGGTGTCGTCTTGCTCTGAAAGGGGGGAGATTTGTGTTTGAGGTACCGGTTAAGAGGGCTATGCTGAAAATAGGGTATCGCTATGAGGATTTTTATTTTAAAGAGCCTGCTCAAATAAAGATACATGGTACGTTTGTTGTGAGAGGGGAAGTTTGGATGGGCTCTTCTGTTCAGCTATTGGTAGGGTCCGGAGCCACTCTGACGATGGGGCAATTGTCGAGTATCGGGTCTTGCACCTCTTTAATATGTACCACGAGTGTCTGGTTTTCGGATTATTCGCGTGTCGGAGGCTTTTCTTCGATATCGGACAGCAATTATCACTATATGAAAAATGTGAAGGACCGTTCTATACATCCTTTTAATAGAGCGGTAAAGATCGGTTCCAGAAATTATATCGGTTCAAGAGTGGCTCTTTTGCCGGGCACCATAACACCGGACAACATAACGATAGGATATGGATCTGTGTGTAATAGAGACTATAGGAATATAATCCCTGAAAACTCCGTAATAGCCGGTGTACCGGCAAAACTGGTCAAAGAGAATATTGTGAGGATATTCGATTTTGAAAAAGAGAATCGGATCACTGCGTTTTTTGCCGAGTCCGGCAGTGATGTCTATTACGATGATATTTAATTGCCGGCATACTGTTCGCGTATAAGCGTACATGTGTTCATTTTCGTACAGGTGGATTTTTTGAATAGTTGCTGATAGCCAGTGTGTTGATGTTTTGGCATGCTGCTTGCAGTGGGATACATGAAGACGGGCATCAAAAAAAATAGAAAAAAAACAGAAAATGATGCAACCTTTGAATGGATAGATACGTCTAATGTATAAACAGAAAAAAAGTTTAACTAAATAAAAAGATACGATTATGAAAACAACAGTATTTTTCAGAACGATTGTTTTGGCAGTTATGGCAGTTATCGGCATGGCAAATGTAGAGTTGAAAGCTCAGGAAGAGAACTTCATCACGAATGAAATTAAAGAGGGTGACCTTGTTACTTCAAAAGTGATTTATAATAGCATGGACGGCACTCTTTACAGACACATGAAATATGATTTTACATACGATGACCAGAAGAGAATGACTGCTAAAGAGGCTTTTAAGTGGGACGGAGTCCGGGATAAATGGGTGCCCTATTTCAAGATCACTTATTTGTATAGCGGTAATGAAATAACGATGGAGTATGCCCGCTGGAATGAACGTCATAAAGCGTATACTGACTCGGTAGAGAAGAGCGTTTATGAACTTAATGCAAATAATATGCCGGTGGCATATATAGATAACAACGGAGTGAAGACGGAGAAGATCGGAGCTTGACCGCTTTGAATAAATGTGACAAGGGTGTTGAACCGGCAATTGTGGTTCTTGATCCTATATTGTAACAAAAAAGGATTGTCCGGCGTGCCGAAATTCAAATTACCCGAAGATGAGCTTTCGATTTGAAACTTTGCCATCTGATTTGTAACTTGGACATCTCCCAAAGGTAAGAGAAAGTGAGATTGTCAAAACTCAATTTTGCCGAAGGCGAACTTCTAATTTGAAATTTGGGTATCCCCTGGAAATAAGAGAAATGAGGGTGTGTCAAAACTGAATTTTAGGAAAAGAAAACTTTCAATCTAAAAACT
>CAVCAX010000131.1:18094-20953 GCA_963599995.1 Coprobacillus sp. CAG:698 | reverse complement strand
ATATAATAGAATGCTTCTTTAATGGATTTACATTTAGACGTGATGACTAAGTGATGTTTCCACGGTACGATTCCGAATATTGGCAACATACCATTGTTTTCTAAAATATCAGATATTTTGTCGGTTGATACGATTTCTGCACCTAATTGGTGCAATTTTATAGGATTCTGATTTTCAGCCTCTTGTAATTTTGCACCTAATTGGTGCAAAATTCGTTTATGCTCATCATCTGCCATATAAAACTCATACCATTCCTTCATGTAATAAAGATTTCGTGCCGAGAATCCTCGTACATCGGGAAAGGCTGCTTTAAGATCAAGGCAGAGTTGGTTTACAACTCCAGCACCCCACCTTGATTCCGCTTTTTGCTGTACAATATCACGCCCCAATAGCCAATAGAACTCTAATGCTCCATAATTGGCTTGCAAAGCCACACGATTACGAATGTTCAGATAACGATTTTTAATTTCTTTCAGCCATTCGGTATAGTCTTTATCTCCATGAAAATTCTTGGAGGTGACGAAATATGGTTTGTTTTTTTCTATCATACAACTTACTTATTCAAATGTCTATTATTTTGCAAAAAATACAATGACGCCTCCCAATGCAATAGCCAAGATAATATTTATAGTCAAGCTATAATTCAATTTGGACTCAATCTTATTCAAAGACTTATTGAAAGAGTCCGTAGCCTCAGAAAATTTTTGAGATGCAGAGTTCGCAGATTCTATTACAGACTTACGATCTTTATCAAAAGCAGTAACTTTCTGAATGTAGTCTGTTCCGATGGCAGTAACAAGTTCTTTAACTTTCGTAGTTAAGTTTCCGAGTTGAACAACGGATTACGAATATAAAACGGAATCTGCAGAAGCTATATTACAAATAACATTTTGCCAAATCATGCTCAATAAGCTTATGAAATAAATTCAAAACAGATTCTTATTCTCCAATTCTCTATTTCTCAATTTTCAATTTCCCTGTCAATTTTCCTGATAGTACACCCGCTTCACCCGTGTCGAGACACTCGTAAGTACTTCGTAAGGAATTGTATCAAGTGCATCAGACAGTACGGTAATCGGCAAATCATCTCCGAAAATAATAGCAGCATCTCCCTCCTGACAGTCGATGTCGGTCACATCTATCATGCAGACATCCATGCAGATACTGCCCACATAAGGGGCTTTCTTCCCATTGACCAGACAGTAGGCATGTCCGCATCCCAAATGACGGTTCAGTCCGTCGGCATAACCGATGGGAATAGCTGCAATGCGCGACGGACGCTCCAAGTGTCCTTTGCGGCTATACCCTACCGTATCTTCGGCCGCCACATCACGTATCTGCAAAATAGTGGTTTTCAATGTACTGACATTGTTTATAATCGAATTGTCAACAGGGCTGATGCCATACAGTCCGATGCCCAGACGGACCATGTCAAACTGTGCACCTGGGAAGCGTTCAATGCCTGCCGTATTGCAGATATGACGCAGAATTTTATGTGGAAAAGCATGTTGCAACTCAACCGAAGCGCGTTCGAATATTTCAATCTGCCGGCGTGTAAAGGCATCAAACTGCGGAGAATCACTCCCCACAAAGTGCGAGAATACCGAACGTGGAATCAATGCATTCTGATTCTTCAGCCGCCGTATCAGCAGAGGAACGTCCTCTTCGGAAAATCCAAGGCGATGCATTCCGGTATCCAATTTAATATGCACGGGGAAATTGGTAATGCCCTCTTTCTCGGCAGCCTTCACCAACGCATCGAGCAGATGGAAATTATAGACTTCAGGTTCGAGCTTATAGTCGAACATCGTTTTAAAAGAGGTCAGCTCCGGATCCATGATGATAATGGAAGAGGTGATGCCCGCTTTACGCAAGTCTGCTCCTTCATCCGCCACAGCCACAGCCAGATAGTCTACCCGGTGCTCCTGCAGGGTCTTGGCTATTTCATAAGAGCCGGCTCCATAAGCCGAGGCTTTTACCATGCAGACCATTTTTGTTTCCGGCCGGAGCATGGCACGGTAGTGATTCAGGTTGGCTACCATAGCACCCAGATTCACTTCCAGTATCGTTTCGTGCACTTTCAGTTCCAAGGCATCCGAGAGCAAATCAAAGTTGAATGCCCGCGAGCCTTTTATCAGAATCACCTCATTGCGCAGACTGTCCAGCAACCCCGATGCCATCAGTTCGTCCGTGGTATGAAAAAAGTACTTTTCCATATTGAAGCGTGCAGCGCAGGAACTTATTTCAGGTCCCACACCGATAATCTTTTCAATGCCCTTGCTTTGTACCAATTGGGCCACTTTGAGGTAAAGTGCCGCCGCACTCTGTCCGGTTTCCAGAATATCTGAAAGGATAAGCGTACGTTTCATTCCTTTGGTTTCGGAACGGCGCGCCAGAAAGTCGAGAGCAATATCGAGTGAAGCCAGATCGGAATTATAACTATCATTGATAAGTATACATCCCTGTTTCCCCTCCTTCACCTCCAGACGCATGGCTACGGGTTCGAGGCGTACCATCCGCTCCGTTATCTGGTCGGCAGGCATCATCAGATAAAGACAGGCCGCCAGGCAGTTGAGTGAATTTTCGATGGACGCATCATCGATGAAAGGGATACAGAAGGTATTATCCATCTCCAGATAACGGTATGAAATGACCGTATGGTCTTCCTTCTTCACTATTTTACTTATATATAGAGGGCGCTCGGCGTCCTTGCAGCTCCATGCGATCTCACGGGCTGTAAGCATCGATTTCGCCACACAATTGCTTATCAGTTCATTATCGGCATTATAAATCACGACATCGCAATTCTTAAAAAGACTCAGTTTCTCCATGCACTTTTCCTGCAAGGAGAAGAAGTTC
>CAVCAX010000131.1:0-18045 GCA_963599995.1 Coprobacillus sp. CAG:698 | reverse complement strand
ATATTAGTAAGGATGCCGATCGTCGGCTTGATTATGTTTGCCAAAGCGCGCATCTCTCCCATCTCGGAGATACCTGCCTCGAAGATGGCCAGTTCCGCCTCCTCATTCATCTGCCATACGGAAAGAGGTACGCCGATCTGTGAGTTATAACTGCGCGGTGAACGCACAATGACGCGGTCGGGACTGAGCAACTGGTGCAGCCACTCCTTTACAATCGTTTTTCCATTGCTTCCCGTAATGCCTATTACGGGTATCTGAAACTGTTCACGATGCTGTTCGGCTAACTTCTGAAGAGCCTTCAGCGGGTTAGTGACGATTAGAAAGTTACAGTCTGCAAATCTTTGTTGCGTGAAATCCTCCTGTGAGAGAACAAAATTTCGCACACCGCGTTCATAAAGATCGGATATGTATCGCGCCCCTTTGTTCCGTTTCGTTGTCAGGGCAAAAAAGAGAGTCTCTTCGGGGAAGCTGAGTGAACGGCTATCTGTAAGTAACCAGTCGATAGTGGCTTCCAGGGTGCCGACCCTACGGGCACCCATACGTTCGGCTATTGTTTCAATCGTATATGACATAAATAATTAATTAAATTACCGGTGTACCAATATGCCAATTAACTACGCTATAGCCATACACCGAATAACAATTGGCACATTAGCATATTGGTACATTGGCACACCATTAAGGCATTATTCAAACTCTAAGTACGGGTATTTTCGGTTAAGTCGTTCTATTTTTAACACAATTTGTCCTAAAAATCTTTTATGTTCCTCAGAGTCGGGATGAAAGGGGCGATGTGCCAGCGCCTTACGGATACTTTCACATTCATCCATAATTTTTTTTGTTTCATCGGAAAAGAAGACATCGGAAAAGCGCTCCCATAAATAGCTTACCGCCAAAGGAGAAGGATGAAGCAGGTCATCGGCATAGAAGCGGTAATCGCGCAATTCATCGAGCACGATCTCATAAGAAGGAAAATAAAAGACAGTGGTCGGGAAAGTCTTCTGCAATTGTTCTATTGCCAGAAGCAATGTCGCCTTGCTGAGCTGATTGGCATGCATACCATCGCGGGCATGCCGGATCGGGCTTACGGTAAAAAGTACTTTCAATGCAGGATTCCGGTCCTGAAGTGCTTCCAGAAACCGTGTATACTCACAGACAATCTCATCTACCGTCAATATCCTGCGGGTAAACATTTTTTCCGGCTGTTTATGACAATTCGACACGATACGTCCGGTCTCCTTCTGCAGATACACATAAGCCGTTCCCCAAGTCAACAGCAACCAGTCCGTCCGGTCCATCCGTTCGTGAGCTTGCTGCAATCGAATGTTGATCTGCTGCAGCGTCTCCTCTGCCGAAGCCGCAGAAAAGGCTCCGTGATGCATCGGGCTGTGCCAACAGTCACGATAGAAAAAAAGATCGGAAACTGTATATTGTTTTCCTGAAAGAATCTCCTGCAACGCTTCCAATACCGAAAACGGATTATACAATATTCCGAACGGGTTGACATCACAGTGAAAAGAGTTTTCTTTCAGCAGCCGGCCGATATTCTCTGCAAAGCAAGACCCCATCAACAGCAACTGCTGTGCATGGGTGATAGGCGGCAAGCCTTTCGGTAATTCAACTGGAGTAGAAAAGTTCATCATTGGTGCATTTATCAATTTATGCGAAAATAAAGAAAATTTCCGTACAAAGACGTATCATGACTGCTTTTTCATGCTAAAAAGGAATGTCTTTCCTTTTCTTTTCGTATTTTTGCATACTAAATTCTATCGGAACATGAAGAACGAAACCACATATAACTTGCTAAACGCATTGGATAACCCTGAAGACTTGCGGCGACTTACGCCCGAGCAACTGCCAGAGGTGTGTCGTGAATTACGGCAAGACATCATCAGAGAGGTCTCTTGCAATCCGGGACACTTTGCTGCCAGTTTGGGAGTGGTAGAACTCACCGTAGCCCTGCATTATGTGTTTAATACTCCTTACGACCGTATCGTCTGGGATGTAGGACACCAAGCTTACGGGCACAAAATTCTTACCGGACGCCGCGACACCTTTTCCACCAACCGTAAATTGGGGGGTATCCGGCCCTTCCCTTCACCCGAGGAGAGCGAGTACGATACTTTTACTTGCGGACATGCTTCCAACTCCATCTCTGCCGCATTAGGTATGGCAGTAGCAGCCATGAAAAAAGGAGAACGAGACCGCCATGTGGTAGCCGTCATCGGTGACGGATCGATGAGCGGCGGACTGGCCTTCGAAGGACTCAACAACGTCTCATCCACCCCCAACAACCTGCTTATCATACTGAATGACAACGATATGGCCATTGACCGCAGCGTGGGTGGAATGAAGCAATACCTCTTTAACCTTACTACCACCAACCGCTACAACCAGCTAAGGTTCAAGACTTCACGCCTGCTTTTCAAAATGGGACTCTTGAATGAAGATCGCCGCAAGGCCCTCATTCGCCTGGGGAACAGTCTGAAATCCCTCGTTGCGCAACAACAAAACATCTTCGAGGGAATGAACATCCGCTATTTCGGACCGATAGACGGACACGATGTACAAAATATCGCCCGCATCCTGCGGGATATCAAAGATATGGAAGGCCCTAAAGTGCTGCATCTGCACACCATTAAAGGAAAGGGATTCGAACCGGCCGAAAAACATCCGGGCATCTGGCATGCACCGGGCAAATTCGACCCGGAGACAGGGAAACGGCTGATTGCCGATACAAACGGAATGCCCCCTCTCTTTCAAGATGTCTTCGGACATACACTGGTGGAACTGGCAGAGCAGAACCCGCGCATCGTAGGGGTAACACCCGCCATGCCTACAGGCTGCTCCATGAACTTCTTAATGGAACGGATGCCCGGACGGGCTTTCGATGTGGGTATCGCCGAAGGGCATGCCGTGACTTTCTCCGGAGGAATGGCCAAAGACGGGCTCTTGCCTTTCTGCAACATCTATTCTTCATTCATGCAACGCGCCTACGACAATGTGATTCATGACGTAGCCATCCAGCGCCTGCCCGTCGTGCTGTGCCTCGACCGTGCCGGACTGGTAGGCGAAGACGGTCCTACCCATCATGGAGTGTTCGATTTGGCATACATGCGTCCGATCCCCAACCTGACCATCTCCTCGCCGATGGACGAGCACGAGCTGCGCCGGCTGATGTATACGGCGCAGTTACCGGACAAAGGTCCGTTCGTCATCCGCTATCCGCGCGGCCGGGGAGTATTGGTGGACTGGAAGTGCCCGCTCGAAGAAATCCCCGTAGGACGGGGACGGAAACTGAAGGAAGGCCGTGATTTGGCTGTCATCACTATCGGTCCAATAGGAAACACAGCTGCGCACGCCATCGCACAGGTGGAGAAAGAGAATCCCGAACTAAGCATAGCCCACTATGACCTGCGCTTTCTCAAGCCATTAGATGAAGAGCTCCTGCACGAAGTAGGAATGCGGTTCAAGCGCATCATCACCATAGAAGACGGCATCAAAGCCGGAGGTATGGGCAGTGCGGTACTCGAATTCATGGCCGATCACGGATACAGTCCGAAGATACAGCGCATCGGCATCCCCGACCGTTTCATCGAGCACGGAACCGTGGCACAGCTGCATGCCCTCTGCGGATTGGACGAGGAAAGTATCAAGAAAGCGCTTAAAGATGAAAAGTGAGAAAAGAATTACCGGAAACGGTAATGATATAAGAGTGCAGACCGTTGCCGAAAAGCACATCTCTGTAACAAAATGAACGAAGCATAACAGCAGACAAATATGAAGATTATCATCGCCGGTGCCGGCAACGTAGGCACCCATCTGGCCAAGCTGCTCTCCCGTGAGCGACAAGACATCATATTGATGGACGATGACGAAGAGAAACTCAGCACCTTGAGCAACAATTTCGACCTGATGACCGTCACCGCATCCCCTTCTTCCATCTCCGGACTGAAAGAAGTAGGCGTGAAGGAGGCCGATCTGTTCATCGCCGTTACTCCGGACGAAAGCCGAAACATGACAGCCTGTATGCTGGCCCACAATCTGGGGGCAATGAAGACCGTGGCACGCATCGACAATTATGAATATCTGTTACCCAAAAACAAAGAGTTCTTCCAGAAGTTGGGGGTCGATTCACTCATCTACCCCGAAATGCTCGCCGCCAAAGAGATTGTGTCCTCCATGCGCATGAGCTGGGTACGCCAATGGTGGGAGTTCTGCGGAGGAGCGCTCATCCTGATAGGTGCCAAAATGCGTGAGAAGGCAGAAATTCTGGACATTCCCCTCTACCAGCTCGGAAGTCCCAACATCCCTTATCACGTGGTAGCCATCAAACGCGGCACAGAGACCATCATCCCCCGTGGAGACGACGCCATCAAGCTGAACGACATCGTCTATTTCACCACCACGCGGAAATACATCCCCTATATCCGGAAAATCGCCGGAAAAGAGGATTATGCCGACGTGCGTAACGTCATGATCATGGGAGGAAGCCGCATTGCCGTCCGAACGGCACAATACGTACCCGACTACATGCAAGTGAAAATCGTGGACAACGACCTCAACCGCTGCAACCGTCTGACGGAATTGCTGGACGACCGTACCATGATTATCAACGGAGACGGCCGAGACATGGACCTGCTCATCGAAGAGGGCCTTAAAAACACAGAGGCTTTTGTGGCACTCACCGGAAATTCCGAAACGAACATCCTCGCCTGCCTTGCCGCCAAGCGCATGGGCGTGAACAAGACAGTGGCGGAAGTGGAGAACATCGACTATATCGGCATGGCGGAAAGTCTCGACATCGGTACGGTGATCAACAAGAAGATGATTGCCGCCAGCCACATCTATCAAATGATGCTGGATGCAGACGTCAGCAACGTAAAATGCCTCACATTCGCCAATGCCGACGTGGCCGAATTCACCGTAAAGGCAGACTCCAAAATCACGAAGCACCTGATCAAGGACTTGGGGTTGCCCAAAGGAACGACCATCGGCGGTATGATCCGAAACGGTGAAGGTATCCTTGTCACCGGAGACACACTGGTACGCGCCGGCGACCACGTTGTTGTGTTCTGCCTGAGTATGATGATTAAGAAAATAGAAAAATACTTTAATTAGTCGAGGGGTGAGAGCTGCCATGCAGCATGGCAGCACAGCCAATGTCCGGTTCTCAGCTTTCAACTTTCAATGATATCGTTATGATAAACTCCAAAATGATATACCGCATCATCGGGTTTCTGTTATTGATAGAGACAATCATGCTATTGTGTTGCGGGGGAGTATCGCTACTGTACCACGAAGATGACCTGATCAGTTTCCTGCAATCGGCAGGCCTTACAGTATTGATGGGCGCCCTATTGCTTTTTATCGGACGCGGAGCCGAGAAGCAGTTGGGACGGCGTGACGGCTATGTCATCGTAACCGTTGCCTGGCTGGCATTCTCTCTTTTCGGAATGTTCCCCTTCTATCTGAGCGGTTATATTCCTTCGGTGACAGATGCTTTCTTCGAAACCATGTCCGGTTTCAGCAGTACCGGAGCCACCATCTTGGACGACATAGAGAGATTGCCTCACGGTCTGCTTTTCTGGCGTAGCATGACGCAATGGATCGGCGGATTGGGAATCGTATTTTTCACCATAGCCGTGCTCCCGATATTCGGTGTGGGAGGCATTCAGGTATTTGCCGCCGAAGCCAGCGGACCGACACACGACAAAGTACACCCGCGCATCGGTGTCACCGCCAAATGGATCTGGGGCATCTATGCTGGAATGACGGGAGCACTGATCATCCTGTTAATGTTCGGCGGAATGGATGCCTTCGATAGTATATGCCATGCTTTCACCACCACCGGTACCGGCGGCTTTTCCACCAAACAGGCCAGCATCGAATATTATCACTCTCCTTATATAGAATATGTGATTTCCATCTTCATGTTCGTATCCGGCATCAACTTCACCTTACTGTTGCTGTTCATCAACGGAAAACTCAAAAAGGTGGTACATGACGCTGAGTTGAAATGGTATTTCTGGTCCGTGACAAGTTTTACGGTAGTGATTGCCATTGTCCTCTATTACAGCAGTTCGATGGCTCCGGAAGAGGCATTCCGCAAATCACTCTTCCAGGTAGCCTCCCTTCACACTTCCACCGGCTTTGCAACAGCCGACTATATGACGTGGCCGGCGATAACATGGGGGCTGCTGACCGTTACCATGATTATGGGCGCCTGTGCCGGCAGTACCACAGGGGGGCTAAAGAGCATCCGTCTGGTAATACTGGCCAAAATTTCAAGAAACGAATTCAAGCACATCATACATCCCAACGCCGTGCTCCCGGTACGGATAAACAAACAGGTGATCTCTCCCTCCATACGTTCTACCGTATTGGCATTCACCTTTCTGTATGCCGTGCTGATCATCATCGGCACACTGGCTATGCTCGGATTGGGAGTCGGCCTGACGGAATCATTGGGATGTGCCATCTCCAGTCTGGGCAACATGGGACCGGGACTTGGCTCATGCGGCCCTGCCCATTCCTGGAGCGGACTGCCCGATGCCGCCAAATGGCTGATGTCATTTTTCATGTTACTCGGACGCCTCGAGCTATTTACGGTTCTGTTATTATTCAGCTCCGATTTCTGGAAGAGGAATTGATCTAAATCAGTCCGGAGTGCTAAAAAAACTTTTTTGTCATGCGGAGATTGCAAAAAGAATGAATTTAAATTCTATCTTTGCAGCCGTTTTAAAAGCGGAATATGAAACAAAGCTTAAAATATGGTACATTATTGATATTTGCTCTATTGCTCCACTCAATAGTGACGAAAGCGATGGAGGAGTCTGCCGCGCCCCCTGTTTTAAGCCTGAACCAGTGCTTTGTATCACAAGCATGCCCCATGCGCAATGCCATCGAAAAGTTTTATCATTTCTGTTCTCCGCTCTCCTGCGAAATGGGACACGCCGACCTCTCTCACGTACCAGCTGATAAAAACTTCCTGCGTCTGACCACCCGTCAGTACGGATATAGAGGAATACTTCCTTCACTTTACGAACATTCGTCACAGTTATACACACATAATCCCGAAGACCCCATAATGCACTACATTTACGGGCAAAGGAAAATTGTGGTTTAACTGTCTCTAACTTTAGGGACAAAGAGATTTGTGGTAAAGCGGTAAAGATGTATCCCGGTGTTACTTCTTTTTTATAATGTATATACAGTTTTATAATGTATATATACAGTACCTGTAAGGGAGAGTCCTTTCGGTGTACATGATGTGTCTTTCTACCACAATCCTCCGTTTTTAGTTTAAGAAAAAATATTTCTCAATCTAAATAGATACTTGGATTATGAATTTTACATTGTTAGTTGTTGTTTTGCTAACGGCAATTGCATTTGTCGGTGTGGTGATAGCCCTGTCGAGAGCTATTTCTCCACGTTCGTACAATGCGCAAAAGTTTGAAGCTTATGAATGTGGTATCCCCACGCGCGGAAAATCATGGATGCAGTTCCGTGTGGGTTACTACCTGTTTGCCATCCTGTTTCTCATGTTCGATGTAGAAACGGTATTTCTTTTCCCATGGGCGGTAGTCGTACGCGAAACCGGGGTACAGGCATTGATAAGCGTACTCTTCTTTTTAGTAATATTGGTGCTGGGTCTCGCTTATGCCTGGCGGAAAGGAGCTTTGGAATGGAAGTAATTAAGAGACCCAAAATAAAATCAATTCCTTATGACGAATTCATCGACAACGAGTCGTTGGAGAAGCTGGTTCAGGAACTCAACCAAGGAGGTGCAAACGTCTTTGTGGGAGCCCTGGACGACCTCATCAACTGGGGACGCAGCAACTCGCTGTGGCCACTTACCTTTGCAACCAGTTGTTGCGGTATCGAGTTCATGGCACTGGGTGCCGCGCGTTACGACATGGCCCGCTTCGGGTTTGAAGTAGCACGTGCCAGTCCGCGACAGGCAGACATGATCATGGTATGCGGTACAATCACCAACAAAATGGCTCCGGTACTGAAGCGTCTGTACGATCAGATGCCCGATCCCAAATACGTGGTTGCCGTAGGCGGATGCGCCGTAAGCGGAGGCCCTTTCAAAAAGTCCTATCATGTACTGAACGGAGTAGACAAGATTCTCCCGGTAGATGTATACATTCCCGGATGCCCGCCTCGACCGGAAGCATTTTTTTATGGCATGATGCAGTTGCAACGCAAAGTGAAGATTGAAAAATTCTTCGGCGGAGTAAACAGAAAAGAGAAGAAACAGGAATAATTGTTCAATGTGACAATGTGCCAATGATAATGATTCAAAGTGCCAATATGCCAAAAATAATTATAACAGTATGCAAGAAATAAGATACATAGAGCCCGCAGCGTTACACGATGAAATGACACGTTTGCGGAACGAACGGAAGATGGATTTTCTGGAAAGTCTGACCGGTATGGACTGGGGAGAGCCTGCCGAAAGCGACGCACCGGATGCTGTTCGTGGCTTGGGTGTGGTATATCATTTGGAGTCCACGACCACCGGAGAGCGTATTGCCGTGAAAACATCGACCCTGAACCGCGAAAATCCGGAGATACCTTCCGTATGCGACCTTTGGAAAGCGGCGGAATTGAACGAACGCGAGGTGTACGACTACTTCGGTATCGTTTTTGCCGGACATCCGGACATGCGACGTCTCTTCCTGCGTAACGACTGGGTAGGCTACCCGTTACGGAAAGACAATGACCCCGAAAAAGAAAACCCGTTGCGCATGTGGAACGAAGACACCATCGACACCACAACGGAAATCGAACTGAATTCGGACGGAAGCATCCAAAACAAAGAGACCACCCTTTTCGGCGATGAAGAGTATGTGGTGAATATCGGGCCTCAACATCCTGCCACACACGGTGTACTCCGTTTCCGCGTATCGCTGGAAGGAGAAATCATCCGCAAGATCGACCCGAACTGCGGTTACATCCACCGGGGCATCGAGAAGATGAACGAAAGCCTCACCTATCCGCAAACCCTGGCGCTGACCGACCGTCTGGACTATCTCGGTGCGCAACAGAACCGGCACGCTTTGTGCATGTGCATCGAAAAGGCAATGGGCATCGAAGTCAGTGACCGTGTGAAATACATCCGTACCATCATGGATGAGTTGCAACGCATCGACTCCCACCTTTTGTTTTACGCCTGTCTCTGCATGGACCTCGGAGCACTGACGGCCTTCTTCTATGGCTTCCGCGACCGCGAAAAGATTCTGGACATTTTCGAAGAGACCTGCGGCGGACGGCTGATCATGAATTACAACACCATCGGCGGCGTACAAGCCGACCTGCATCCCAACTTCGTAAAACGGGTGAAAGAATTCATCCCCTACATGCGAGGCATCATACACGAATACCACGATGTATTTACAGGTAATGTCATCGCCCAAAGCCGTCTGAAAGGGGTCGGCGTACTGAGTCGGGAAGATGCCATCTCCTTCGGAGCCACCGGAGGTACAGGGCGTGCCAGCGGTTGGGCCTGTGATGTCCGCAAACGTATGCCTTACGGTGTATACGACAAAGTGGACTTTAAAGAAATCCTCTATACCGAAGGGGATTCATTTGCCCGTTACATGGTACGTATGGACGAAATCATGGAGAGTCTCCACATCATCGAACAATTGATAGACAATATTCCCGAAGGACCGATCCAGGAGAAGATGAAACCGATTATCCGCGTTCCCGAAGGTTCTTATTACGCAGCCGTGGAAGGCAGCCGTGGAGAATTCGGCGTATATCTTGAAAGCCGTGGCGACAAGATGCCTTACCGCCTGCACTACCGTTCTACGGGATTGCCGCTGGTAAGTGCGGTCGACACCATCTGCCGGGGAGCCAAGATCGCCGACTTGATTGCCATTGGCGGAACACTGGACTATGTAGTACCGGATATTGATAGATAAAAGAGACTCATGATTTATGAATGATGATTTTTGAGTGCCGGAAACCCTCCGGTTACATCACAGTCAAAAGCCATCCCTTCATAAATCAAAAATCATAAATCAAGAAAACATGTTTGACTTTAGTATTGTAACAAACTGGATACACCAAATGCTGACTTCCGCCATGCCGGAAGGCTGGGCAGTATTCATCGAATGTGTGGCAATAGGTATATGCATCATATTAATGTACGCCGTCCTTGCCATTGTACTGATATATATGGAGCGCAAAGTGTGCGGATTCTTCCAATGCCGGCTCGGTCCGATGCGTGTAGGTCCATGGGGTTCCATACAAGTGATTTGTGACGTTCTGAAAATGCTCACCAAAGAGATTTTCAATCCGAAGGGAGCCGACCAGTTCCTATATAATTTAGCACCGTTCATGGTGATTATCGCC
Organism: Coprobacillus sp. CAG:698; assembly: GCA_963599995.1. Classification (GTDB taxonomy): domain Bacteria; phylum Bacteroidota; class Bacteroidia; order Bacteroidales; family Bacteroidaceae; genus Bacteroides. The sequence continues at coordinate 7,677 of CAVCAX010000131.1, read as the reverse complement.
TCTTTCCTCACCTTTGCGTGTCTGCCGGTCAACAAAGGGATGGAGGTGCTGAACTTCAACGTAGGCGTATTCTTCCTGCTGGCAGCTTCGAGCATAGGGGTAGTCGGTATCCTGCTCGCCGGATGGGGCTCCAACAATAAGTTCTCCCTGATCGGCGCCATGCGTAGCGGTGCTCAGATCATCAGTTATGAATTGTCGGTAGGCCTGAGCATCCTGACGATGGTGGTGCTGATGGGTACCATGCAGTTCTCCGAAATCGTAGAAGGACAGGCCGACGGATGGTTCATCTTTAAAGGTCACATCCCTGCCGTCATAGCTTTCATCATCTATCTCATTGCAGGAAACGCGGAATGTAACCGTGGTCCGTTCGACCTTCCCGAAGCCGAAAGCGAGCTGACAGCCGGTTATCACACGGAGTATTCGGGTATGCACTTCGGTTTCTTCTACCTGGCGGAATACCTGAACCTGTTCATCGTATCGGCAGTGGCCGCCACCATCTTTCTGGGAGGTTGGATGCCGTTGCACATCTCCGGTCTGGACGGTTTCAATGCCGTCATGGATTACATTCCCGGATTTATCTGGTTCTTCGGCAAGGCATTCTTCGTTGTGTTCCTGCTGATGTGGGTAAAATGGACCTTCCCCCGTCTGCGTATCGACCAGATATTGGCGCTGGAATGGAAATACCTGGTACCGATATCCATGCTGAACCTATTACTGATGGTATTAATCGTTATCTTCGGCCTGCACTTTTAGTGCTTCCGGAAGATTATTTTAATCATATAGAAAAGGATGAAAAAAGAAGAATATACATATTTAGGAGGTCTTGTTCACGGCATCGGCACCCTGCTGACCGGTATGAAGACCACTATGACCGTGTACTTCCGCAAGAAAGTGACAGAACAATATCCGGAGAACCGGAAAGAGCTGAAGATGTTCGACCGTTTTCGCGGCACACTTACCATGCCTCACAACGAGCAGAACGAGCATCATTGCGTTGCCTGCGGATTGTGCCAGAACGCCTGCCCCAACGGTACGATAAAAGTCACCTCCGAAACGATCGAAACGGAAGACGGGAAGAAGAAAAAAATACTTGCCAAATATGAATACGACCTCGGCTCCTGCATGTTCTGCCAGCTCTGCGTGAACGCGTGTCCGCACAATGCCATCACGTTCGACCAGAATTTCGAGCACGCCGTATTCGACCGGTCGAAGCTCGTCCTGCAGTTGAATCATGAGGGCAGCAAAGTCATGGAGAAAAAATAATACGCCCTTGCGGCGCTACGCTAATGTGCCTACGTGCCAATTAGCGGAATTGAGAGAGATAAATAATTAAATAATAAACAAATAAGTGCACAGCCAATCGGCACATCAGCACATTGGCCTATCGGCACATTATTAAATTATGGAATTTACACTTGAAACAGTAGTATTCTACTTCCTGGCCGCCTTCATCTCGGTAATGTGTATACTGACGGTGACAACACAGCGTATCGTACGTTCGGCCACTTACCTGCTCTTTGTGCTCTTCGGCACGGCAGGCATCTATTTTCTGTTGGGATACACGTTCCTTGCTTCGGTACAAATGATGGTTTATGCCGGTGGTATCGTGGTGCTCTATGTGTTCTCTATCCTGTTGACAAGCGGCGAGGGCGACCGGGCCGAAGAGTTGAAACGCAGCAAATTCATAGCCGGACTGGCAACCACCGTAGTGGGAGCCGTCATCGTCCTGTTCATCACCCTGAGCCACCGCTTTGTGTCAGTAGACGATCCGGAACCGGTAGAGATCACCATCAAAACCATCGGGCACGCACTCCTGTCCGGCGACAAATACGGATACATCCTGCCTTTCGAGGCTGTCAGCATCTTGCTGTTAGCCTGTATCGTAGGCGGCCTGTTGATTGCCCGTAAAAGATAAAGAGATCTCAATCGTAAATCGTAAATCAAAGAGATTTCAATCGTAAATCGTAAATCGTAAAATCGTAAATAGATATGATGATACACATGGAATATTATCTGGTGGTTTCGACCATCATGATGTTTACAGGCATCTATGGATTCTTTACACGCCGCAACACGCTGGCGATACTGATCTCCGTGGAGCTGATGCTGAACGCAACAGACATCAACTTTGCCGTATTCAACCGTTTTCTTTTTCCGGACGGACTGGAAGGGTATTTCTTTGCGCTGTTCTCCATTGCCATCTCGGCGGCCGAGACGGCTGTCGCCATCGCAATCATGATCAATATCTACCGTAATATCCGGAGTATCCAAGTCAAGAGACTGGATGACATGAAGTGGTAAGACAATGCTTTCCCATCGTAAAAAGACATTGACACAGATCAAATAAAGATTAAATTAACAATATGGAATATACAATATTAATACTTCTCCTCCCTCTCCTCTCCTTCCTGTTGCTTGGAATCGGAGGGAAATGGATGACGCACCGCACAGCGGGTTTCATCGGCACGGCAGTGTTGGGAGTAGTGGCGGTACTGTCGTACATCACAGCAGTACAATATTTTTCGGCTCCACGGTTGGAAGACGGAACGTTTGCCACTTGGATACCTTACAATTTCGAGTGGTTGCCCTTCACCGAAACACTGACATTCAACCTGGGCATTCTATTAGACCCGATTTCGGTGATGATGCTGATTGTCATCTCCACTGTGTCGCTGATGGTGCACATCTACTCTTTCGGCTATATGAAAGGCGAAAAGGGTTTTCAGCGTTACTACGCCTTCCTGAGCCTTTTCACGATGTCGATGCTCGGATTGGTGGTGGCCACCAACATTTTCCAGATGTACCTGTTCTGGGAATTGGTGGGTGTATCGTCTTACCTGCTCATCGGATTCTACTATACCAGACCGGCAGCCATCGCCGCCAGTAAGAAAGCATTTATCGTAACCCGTTTTGCCGACCTGGGCTTCCTGATCGGTATCCTTATCTACGGGTACTACGGAGGAACATTCGGCTTTACCCCCGACACGGTATCGCTGCTCAGCGGCGGTGCTTCAATGCTCCCGTTGGCCTTAGGGCTGATGTTTGTGGGCGGTGCCGGCAAGAGTGCCATGTTTCCGTTACACATCTGGTTGCCGGATGCCATGGAAGGCCCTACCCCCGTGTCTGCCCTGATCCACGCAGCAACCATGGTAGTGGCCGGTGTATATCTGGTGGCACGCATGTTCCCGCTATTCATCGCCTACGCACCGGATGTATTGCACTGGGTTGCTTATATAGGCGCTTTCACGGCGTTCTATGCAGCCAGTGTGGCTTGTGTGCAGAGTGACATCAAGCGTGTGCTCGCTTTCTCCACCATCTCTCAGATCGGGTTCATGATGGTGGCTTTGGGAGTCTGTACCTCTGCCGATCCGCATCACGGCGGTCTGGGCTACATGGCTTCCATGTTCCATCTGTTCACACATGCCATGTTCAAAGCATTGTTATTCCTCGGCGCCGGTAGCATTATCCATGCCGTACACTCCAATGAGATGTCGGCGATGGGCGGCTTGCGCAAATACATGCCGGTCACACACATCACGTTCCTGATTGCCTGTCTGGCTATCGCCGGCATCCCCCCGTTCTCCGGATTCTTCTCCAAAGACGAGATACTGGCAGCCTGTTTCCAATTCAGCCCCGTAATGGGTTGGATCATGACCGTGATTGCCGCCATGACCGCATTCTACATGTTCCGTCTTTACTACGGCATCTTCTGGGGAAAAGAGAACAGCCAACAGGCCTCCCACACCCCGCATGAGAGCCCGAAGGCCATGACCCTTCCTTTGATATTCCTGGCTCTCGTCACCTGTGTGGCAGGATTCATACCTTTTGGACATTTCATCAGTGCAAACGGACAATCCTATACGATTCATCTGGACTGGACGGTGGCCGGAACGAGCATCGTCATCGCCCTTCTGTCTATCGCCCTTGCCACTTACATCTATAAAGGCAGCAAGCAACCGGTAGCCGACAGCCTGCAACGCCGCTTCTCAGGGTTGTGGACGGCAGCTTACCACCGCTTCTATCTCGATGAAGTATATCAGTTTATCACGCATAAGATTATCTTCCGCTGCATCAGCAAGCCTATCGCCTGGTTCGACCGCCATGTGATAGACGGCACGTTCAATTTCATGGCTTGGGCAGCCAATGCGGCGAGCGACTCCATCCGTGGTTTCCAGAGCGGACAGATACAGCAGTACACCTACGTATTCCTTTGCGGAGCGTTGGCACTCATCCTGCTGCTTATTCTCTGAGAGTAAATTCAATCGTAAATCGTAAATCGTTAAATTGTAAATATAAAGATGAATTTCTTATCAATCTTCGTACTCATCCCGCTGCTGATGTTACTCGGCCTTTGGCTCAGCCGTAACATTGCGCAGATACGTACTGTGATGGTTGTCGGCTCTTCGGCACTGTTGATAGCGGCTGTGTCACTGACAGTAGGATACTTGCAGGCACGCGCCGGCGGCGATACCGCCGAAATGCTTTTCCGGGCCGACACCGTATGGTATGCACCGCTTCACATAGCCTATTCCGTTGGAGTGGACGGCATCTCCGTAGCCATGTTGCTGCTCTCGTCCGTCATCGTATTCACCGGAACATTCGCTTCCTGGCGGCTGCAACCGCTTACCAAAGAATATTTCCTCTGGTTCACCCTGTTGTCAATGGGAGTATTCGGGTTCTTTATTTCGATCGACCTTTTCACCATGTTCATGTTCTACGAAATCGCCCTGATTCCGATGTACCTGTTAATCGGTGTCTGGGGATCGGGCCGCAAAGAGTATGCAGCCATGAAGCTGACACTGATGCTGATGGGCGGTTCGGCTTTCCTGCTGATAGGCATTTTAGGTATTTTCTTCGGTGCCGGCGGCACAACCATGAACATCCTCGAAATTGCCCGACTACACAACATACCTTTCGCACAGCAATGCATCTGGTTCCCGCTCACCTTCCTGGGATTCGGTGTGTTGGGTGCCCTCTTCCCCTTCCATACATGGAGCCCCGATGGTCACGCTTCGGCACCGACTGCCGTATCCATGCTTCATGCCGGCGTGCTGATGAAACTGGGAGGGTACGGATGTTTCCGGATTGCCATGTACCTGATGCCGGAAGCTGCCAATGAGTTGGGCTGGATCTTCCTGATACTGACCGGTATCTCCGTAGTGTACGGTGCATTCTCCGCTTGCGTGCAGACGGACTTGAAATACATCAATGCCTACTCTTCCGTAAGCCACTGCGGACTGGTGCTTTTTGCCATTCTGATGATGAACCGGACGGCCTGTACAGGCGCCATACTCCAAATGCTGTCGCACGGATTGATGACGGCCCTGTTCTTCGCACTGATCGGTATGATCTACGGACGTACCCACACGCGTGACGTCCGCGAATTGAACGGGCTGATGAAAGTGATGCCGTTCCTGTCGGTATGCTACGTCATTGCCGGTCTTGCCAACCTCGGTCTTCCTGGACTGAGCGGTTTCGTTGCCGAAATGACCATTTTTGTCGGTTCCTTCCAGAACTCCGATGCATTCCACCGGACACTGACGATCATAGCTTGTACAAGTATCGTTATCACTGCCGTATATATCCTGCGTCTTGTAGGAAAAATCCTCTACGGCACTTGCACCAACAAGCACCACCTGGCACTGACAGATGCCACCTGGGATGAACGTTTCGCCGTCATCTGCCTGATCATCTGCGTTGCCGGATTGGGTATGGCACCCTTCTGGATTAGTGATATGATATCCGGCAGTGTTCTGCCCGTAGTATCCAACCTGATTCCGTGATCAATCATCAATCATAACTTATAAATCACGCAAGAAATGGACTATTCACAATTTCTATATATGAAAGAGGAGCTGTCACTGGTAGCTGTCATCCTCATTATATTTCTGGCAGACCTGTTTATGAACCCGGCTAAACGGGATAACATAAGCAATGCGCGTTTCGCCACCATCCTGCCCATCGTGCTGATGGTTATCCATACAGCCGTCAATCTGGTGCCTGCCGCCGGCAACGCCGAAGCGTTCGGGGGGATGTATCAGTACACCCCGATGCAGACCATCATCAAAGCCGTGCTCAATATCGGCACAATCGTTGTATTCTTCATGGCTGCCGAATGGCTGAAGTTAAAAGACACCTCAATCAAACGCGGTGAATTTTACATCATGACCCTCTCCACCCTGTTGGGTATGTATCTGATGATTTCCGCCGGACACTTCCTGATGTTCTTCATCGGACTTGAAACCGCCAGTATCCCGATGGCTGCATTGGTCGCTTTCGACAAATACCGCCACCACTCTGCCGAGGCCGGAGCCAAATACATACTGACCGCCCTGTTCTCGAGCGCCCTGCTGTTGTTCGGGCTGTCTATGATTTACGGTTGTTGCGGCACACTCTATTTCACCGACCTGCCCGCCCGCATCGACGGCAATATGCTGCAAATAATGGCATTCGTATTCTTCTTCGCCGGCATGGGCTTCAAGCTGTCACTGGTACCTTTCCACTTGTGGACAGCCGATGTGTACGAAGGTGCACCGAGTGTGGTGACCGCCTATCTGAGCGTTATCTCCAAGGGTTCGGCCGCTTTCGTTTTACTGACGGTACTCATCAAAGTATTTGCTCCGATGATGGCCGACTGGCAGGAGGTGCTCTACTGGATTACGATTGCTTCCATCACATTGGCCAACCTGTTTGCCATCCGCCAACAGAACCTCAAACGATTGATGGCCTTCTCCAGTATCTCACAAGCCGGATACATCATGCTGGGTGTGATCGGCGGTACAGCCGACGGGATGTCGTCACTGGTCTATTACGTACTGGTATATGCCATCGCCAATTTGGGAGTGTTTGCCGTGATTACCATCGTGGCACTGCGTAGCCATAAGTTCACGCTCGAAGACTACGCCGGACTTTACAAAACCAATCCGAAACTGGCATTTGCCATGACCCTGTCCCTGTTCTCACTGGCAGGTATTCCGCCGTTTGCAGGATTCTTCTCCAAATTCTTTATTTTCATGTCGGCATTCCGGGCAGGTTTCCACCTGCTGGTATTCATCGCTTTGGTCAATACGGTCATCTCACTGTACTACTATCTGCTGATAGTAAAGGCAATGTACATTACTCCTTCCGACAATCCGATACCGACATTCCGTAGCGATAACTGCACACGGATCGGACTGGCCATCTGTGTGCTCGGCATAGTAGGTTTGGGAATTGCAAGCATTGTTTACCAGACGATAGATAAGTTTGCGTTCGGGCTGTAACCCATGGCGGAGAAGCTGCAATGTCTTTCAGAAAAAGATATAGCAGGCTTCAGAAAAAGATATAACGTCTTTCAAAAAAAGATGTAGTATGTTTCAAGAAAAGATGTAGCGTCCTTAAAAAAAAGACGTAACATGTTTTTCTGAAAGATGCTACATCTTTTCTTTTGAGCTGGAACGGCTCTGAAAACCGCCTTTATCCGGTATGTTTTACCACCTTCACCGCCTTCACCATTTTGTTCAAAGTCTTTATTTATCGCAGATACAGGGTGAAGCCCCGGTCGGAGCGGTGCTCATGAACTGCGAACACGGTCCTTACGGATCATAAGCACACCTGTTGTCGGCTGCAAGCACGGTGCATAGGTACAACCGTCCGCGATGGCAGTCGGCTTTCATAGCCATAGCCGTCTGTTCTCAG
>CAVCAX010000130.1:3409-20238 GCA_963599995.1 Coprobacillus sp. CAG:698 | reverse complement strand
ACAGTGTACTCCGCAAAATCCCGCTTGTCTTTTTTGCCCTTTGGCCGGCAGTTGTATGGCTTTGTCAAAAAATATGGTGGTGCAACTCCCTGTAAAGCAGCATAAAACGAAGACGACAGAACGCTTTTTGAACTATATATATGTACGCGCAGGCGCCTGTACTTTTATTAATAAACGGACCGGAAATGATATTTGGAAAAATCTTTTCGAACTGCCTTTGATAGAAACGGCAACCTCTGTTACGGAAGAAGAATTGTTGGCTCTTCCGGAGTTTGTAAGTTTGTTTGATAAAGAGGAAGTACCGGTGGTTCGTTCCGTCTGCCGGAATGTGAAACATGTGTTATCGCACCGGGTGCTTTATGCTAATTTTTATGAAGTCGTTCTGCCGGAAGAAACAAAATCTTTCTCGTCATATTTGAAGATAAAAACAAGTGAATTAGAGCAATATGCCGTTCCGAAACTGATACATGCCTTTTTGGAGAAAAATATATAAATATAGAATAATATGTCAGTTAATAAAGTGATATTGTTAGGAAATGTCGGTCAAGATCCTAAAGTGAAATATTTCGATTCCGGATCGGCTGTTGCTACTTTTTCTTTGGCGACAACAGATCGTGCTTATACTTTAGCTAATGGTACGCAAGTACCGGAAAGAACGGAATGGCATAATATTGTTGCTTCTAACCGTTGGGCTGAGGTTGTAGACAAATATTTGCACAAAGGTGACAAATTGTATGTGGAAGGAAAATTGAGGACACGTTCTTATACAGATCAGGCGGGGGCTACTCGTTATGTGACAGAAGTGTATGTGGATTATTTTGAGATGCTGACCCCAAAAGGTGCATCCTCCGGTAGCGTTTCACCATCTTTATCTGTACAGCAACCTGCAACTCAGGCATCAGCTCAGCAACCGCAACAACCACACGCTGCTCCCGTGCAGAATAATCCGGTAGATGATTTACCATTTTAAGTAAATGATTTGCCATTTAAAAAAAAGACGATGATTAAAAGCCTTATAAGTTGAAAGTAGAGTATTCAGTCCTCAACTTTCAATATTCAACTTTCAACTTTTGACTATATCATAATTGTTTAACTAAAAAACAAGATACCAAAATCTTTGGACCCAGACGCTTATTTATGCCAGTTGGCAGATGTTTTTAATGGTATAACCGTAAACCCACCTTCTTTTTCGGCAATTGTAGCTATCATTTCAGCCGGTGTGCTTCTGCTCGCCTCCGGTTTTGCTTCCGCATCGGAGATTGCTTTTTTCTCACTGTCTCCTTCTGATCTCAATGAAATAGAGGAGCGTAATCACCCTTCCGATGAAAAAATCAGTAGTTTGCTCGGAGATTCCGAAAGTCTGTTGGCAACCGTGCTGATCACTAATAACTTTGTGAACGTTACCATCATCATGCTCTGCAATTTCTTCTTTATGAATGTTTTTGTTTTTCATTCAGCTATTGCGGAGTTTTTGATTCTGACGGTGGTTCTTACATTCCTATTGTTGCTTTTCGGTGAAATAATGCCAAAGATTTATTCGGCGCAGAAAACGTTGGCTTTTTGCCGTTTTGCCGCTCCGGGCATCTGTGTGCTGCAGAAAATCTTCCGGCCGGTTTCTTCTCTTCTCGTGCGTTCTACGGCTTTTCTGAATAAGCGTTTTACGCGTAAGAATCATAATATCTCAGTCGATGAACTCTCTCAGGCATTGGAACTGACGGATAAAACAGAACTTTCTGAGGAGAACAATATACTCGAAGGCATTATCCGTTTTGGTGGCGAAACGGCCAAGGAGGTAATGACCTCCCGTCTCGATGTAGTCGATTTGGATATACGCACCTCTTTCAAGGATGTGATGAAGTGCATAGTGGAAAATGCTTATTCGCGAATTCCCGTCTATTCCGGTTCGCGCGACAATATTAAGGGAGTGCTTTATATAAAAGATCTTTTGCCCCATGTGAATAAGGGGGATACTTTTCGCTGGCAATCCTTGATTCGTCCGGCCTATTTCGTGCCCGAGACGAAGATGATTGATGATCTTTTGCGTGATTTTCAGGCCAATAAGATACACATTGCGATTGTTGTCGATGAGTTCGGAGGAACTTCCGGCATTGTGACCATGGAAGATATCATTGAAGAGATTGTGGGTGAGATTCATGACGAATACGATGACGAAGAACGCACTTATGTGGTATTGAATGACCATACCTGGATCTTTGAAGCTAAAACCCAGTTGACTGATTTTTACAAAATTACGAAGTTGGATGACGACAGTTTCGAAAAGATTGCCGGAGATGCCGATACATTGGCCGGACTTCTGCTTGAGATAAAAGGGGAGTTTCCCGCACTTCATGAAAAGGTCTCTTATCAGAATTATGATTTTGAGGTGTTGGAGATGGATAATCGTCGTATCTTGAAGGTTAAGTTTACCATCAATGAGCCGCCTTCGGAGGAGAATGCATAGTTATGGCATTGTTTCTTTCTCATGAAGAACCGTTGTACCGGTGGGGCATCTGGAAAATGGACGAATCGGTAGATGCCTTGCTTGCCCTGCTTCCGGAGCGGGAATATTATGAACGGGAAGTACGGCATTTTGCCGCTCCTCATCGTCAGTTGGAGTGGCTTTCTGTCCGTGTATTGCTCTTTCGGTTATTGGGAGAACATAAAGAAATCTGTTATCAGCCGAGTGGAAAACCGTATCTGGCGGATCATTCATATTTTATTAGCATTTCTCATACCAAAGGTTATGTGTCTGTCATTCTGAGTGATAAAGTGCCGGTAGGCATTGATATAGAGCAGTACGGAAAACGGGTGCACAGGGTGGTCCATAAGTATATGAGGGAGGATGAGCCGGTTCGTCTTTATAGAGAAGATGCTACCTGGAGTCTTTTATTGCATTGGTCTGCTAAGGAGGTGATGTTTAAATGTATGGATGCGGAGGGGGTTGATTTCCGGCAACATTTGCGCATAGAACCTTTTCTACTTCAAGAACAGGGTGATTTTATTGCTCATGAATATAGAACCGGGCAGCAGCGAAGTTTCCGGATTCATTATTTGCTCCACCCCGATTTTGTGATGACTTGGAATGTTTCTCCGGAGGAGCATACAGAAAACCGATAGTTGGAGAATTCTTCAAAAAGCATATAACATCCTCCAGAAAAGCATATAACATCCTCCCAAAAAACATATAACATCTTTCAGAAAAACATATAGCGTCCTTCAGAAAAACATATAGCATCCTTCAAAAAAACATATAATGTCTTTCAGAAAAACATATAGCGTCTTTCAAAAAAAGATATAACATCTTTCTACAAAAGACTTTGCAGCTCATAAAAACATCTTTATCCAGTATGTTTTTCTCCCTTTCACCACCTTCACCTTTTTTACTCAAAGCCTTTATTCATCATAGATACGAGGTGAAGGGGTTCAGTTTCTATTCTTGGATTCGGTTCAAGTTCCCAAACGTATGATTCCAAAAAACATACCGGCAAAAGTGCTACTCTGTGTACTCTGTGGCGGTTTGTTAGCCCGGTAGGCATACTTCTTGTGTGGCATGAATACGGTGCTTACAGATTGTAAGCCTGCTTCTTACTCGGACATTGGTGCAGTGCATAGCAAGACCGGAAGTGCCTTCACCCTCTATCGCCGATGGACAGGGGGATAGAGCGAAAAGGGTGAAGGAGGTGAAGGGGGTAAATTTAATCTATTCGATACTTGTTTTTATAGAATAGATATGAAATGAATTTCATTATTCATAACCTTTCCAACTGCACCGTGAAGTGTCTCATCAGAGGAGCTTCCCATGCAATGCGTACGCCACGTGTAATTTTCTCTCTGCGGTCGTATACATTCTTGAGTGCGGCGGCGATTACATTTATATGGTTATCGGTGTATACACGGCGTGGGATGGCAAGGCGTAGCAGGTCCAATCCGTTGAAACGGTTCTCGTGGGTTACCGGATCACGGTCTGCCAATAAATAACCTATTTCACATCCGCGGATACCGGCTTCAAGATACAGTTCGATAGTCAGTGTCTGTGCCGGAAATTCATGTTTCGGGACATGGGTCAGTACCTTTGGAGCGTCTATGAAGATGGCATGCCCACCTGCAGGCCGTTGATAAGGAATACCGTATTCGTCAAGTCTTTTTGCCAGATACTGCACTTGGCGGATGCGCGTTTCCAGATTATCGAATTCCGTGTTTTCGTCCAGACCGATGGCAAGCGCATTCATATCCCGCCCGTTCATACCCCCATAGGTAAGGTAACCTTCGAATTGTACACAGAATCCCTTGGCACCTTCATACCATTCTTTGTGGCGGGTGGCAATAAAACCGCCCATGTTGACGATGCCGTCTTTTTTGGCGCTCATGGTCATACCGTCGGCCAGATCGAACATTTCCCGTGTGATTTCCTTGATTGTTTTTCCGGCATACCCTTCTTCCCGTGTTTTAATGAAATAGGCATTCTCGGCAAAACGTGCCGAATCGAGAAGCACCGGCTTTCCGTATTTGTCGGCCAAGGCACGTACCTCCTTTAGGTTTTGCATGGAGACGGGCTGTCCGCCAGCTGTGTTGTTGGTGATGGTTATGATGATAAAAGGTATTTTGTCGGCATGTTCCTGCAACGCTTTTTCCAGTTTGGCAGGGTCTACATTGCCTTTAAAGGGAATTTCCAATTGGGTCTGTCTGGCTTCGTCGATGGTGCAGTCCAATGCGGTGGCTTTGCGCCCTTCGATGTGCCCTTTGGTGGTATCGAAATGTGAGTTTCCCGGCACGATGTCTCCTTCATGAACCAGATAGGAGAACAATACATTCTCGGCTGCACGTCCCTGGTGGGTGGGGATGATATATTCAAAGCCGGTGAGTCGTGTAATCATTTCCTTCAGCTTGAAGAAGGAAGAAGCGCCGGCATAGCTTTCGTCTCCTAACATCATCCCTGCCCATTGGCGGTCGCTCATGGCACCCGTACCGGAGTCGGTGATGAGGTCGATGTATACTTGTTCGGCTTTCAGTTGAAATACATTGTAGTGCGCCTCTTTTATCCATTGCTCGCGTTCCTGACGGGTACTTTTACGGATAGGCTCCACCATCTTGATTTTCCATGATTCAGCAAAAGGTAATTCCATATTCTTAGATTGTTTGGTTTAATTCGTCGAATTTAGGAATTATTCTTTGAATATGCAATTGATTTCTGACATTTTGATAGAATGTGAATCGATGAGGGAGATGTTTGAACTAAAAAGCTTTCTTTATCGGAGAAAACCACCGTATTTGGGTTTTGCCCGATTTCAGCGAGACGGTATATCAGCTTCCCTTGTGGATTGAAACAGAGCACATCGCCGCTTACCAGATAGTTGTAGGCATCTGTGATGTATATATTTCCGCTGTACGGATTGACGCAGATGCCGTAAGGGGTGTTGATTTCGGTTTCGTCTGTAATGAAATCCTCACGCAGAGTAGTTCCCGTTTGCAGGTTGAATACCTTTATCTGCGAATCCAGTGTGGTATAGTTGAAGGTGTACAGATAGGCAAGTTGGTCGTTAATGTCGAAGTTCATTACCTTTTCGTCATAAATCTGTTTCACTTCATCCGTGCGGGTGTCTATCTGAACGAAGTTGTAATCGCCCGTACTGATGTCTTTACCGCGCGTTGCCACATAGACGTGTCCGTAATTGTCCGCCCGGATCCGTCCCGGATTGTAGCCTACCTGTATTTTCTTTATTTCTTTGAACGGCTCTGTGCCGACTACGGATACGGTGTTGTCCACGCCAATCCCGTCCACATCCAGTCCTCCGGAATTGGACACATAGAGTTTATCTCCCTGCACGCAAATGCCGTCCGGATTCCGCCCTACTGTGGCATACTCTTCAATTTCCAAAGAGGTGGTATCTATGCGGGCCACAGTGCCGTCGAACGAGCAGACGTATGCTTTGTCTTTATGAAAAGCGATGTAACGCGGTTGTCGCGAACTGCCGTTGTCGTTCAGTACCGGTATCTGTTTCAGAGAGAGTCCCGATGTCCGGTCGATGACTTCGATCTGGCTCGATACATTCACTACGATATAAAGTTTGCTGCCGTAGATGGCCATGTCATTGGCGGTATCCCCCAATCCCCGATGATTTTTACTGCGGAAATAATCAGTATCCGTCTGTCCGCTTTTGAGTGAATGAAACATGAGCGTACTGTTATTGAGGTTGAACAGCCCTTCACTCAATACATAAATGCCGGCGGTTCCGGTCTCTGCATTGCTTCCTCCGTTGTCTTCGGGGTTGTCTTTGTCTGTAATGTCGTCACAGGCATGAACCAACAGTCCGAATATTACTAATATGAGATATTTATATTTCATCATGAGAGATATGTATTTTATTATAAGATATGTTTTTTTTAATAAGTCACTTTCAATGTGGCACGTACTGAGCGTCCCGGCATGGGGAAACTCTTGATGATTTCGTAATTCTTGTTCAGCAGGTTGAGTACTTCGATACTGAACGAAGTGTTTATGTCGCGTATTTTGAAATCGCGGCCGGCCGAAAGGCTGTGGTCGCCATAGCCATCCAGACGGTTCCGGCTTATGTTTTCTCCTTGCGTATAGCGTTTGCCCGAAAATAAGAAAGCATAAGACAGATTGATCCAGGGAGTCTCGATACCGGCTTGTCCCGAACCCGATACACGCGGAGTATAGGCAATCTGGTGCTTGTAAGTCTTCTTATAGGTGTTGTCTGTCGCACTGGTGACGTCCAGTGCGCGTTGGTAGGTATAGTTTCCGGACAGGTTGATCTGTAGTTTCTCCATCGGATGCAAGGAGATGTTTCCGGTGACATCCACACCTTTTATATCTACTTTTCCCAGATTGGTCATGGTCCATACAAAAATGTTTTTATTGGGAATGGCGACTATCTTGTCCGTCACTTTGTTGTAGTAAGCATCTACCGTGACCGACACATGGGGCAGAAATGCACAGACAGATTTACTGTAAGTAATGCCTGCATTATACTGCCGGGTGTTTTCCGGACGTAAATTTCTTTTTCCTATCCGGCTGTAATATAGATCGTTGAAATTGGGTAGCCGGAAAATGTCTTTATAGAAGAAGCGGATATGGAACTCTTCACTCCTGAACGGCCTGAAAGAAACGCTTACGTAGGGTGTCAGTCTGCGGTGGTTTTCGGCGCTGGTTCCCTGCTTCACCTTTTCGTTGGTAACTGTGGCCAATGCCGAAGCGGAGAGAGTGAGCCATTCGTTCACATACTTTCCGGCAACAGCTGTCAGCCAGGAGTACCGGGTGGGGGATGCGAAGTCGGTTAAGTTGGCGTTCAGCATATTGATGCTGCCGTCTGTGGAAAGAGAAAACGACAGATTATCCAACAGCCGGTAGAGCGCCGAAGCCGACAGATAATATTCTTGCTGGTAATAGCTGTTGTCTTCTTTACCGGTCGATCCGGCATAATCCGGATTCAGATAATGCTGATAGTTCCAGTTCCATTTTGCTGATGTCCGGAATGCCCATTTCCGGTTGAATTCTTTTTTATATTGGCTTTGCACGAACGTGTTTTTATCCCACAGGTGTTGGTTGGCAAAGTCGTAATAGAAAGTGGTGGCATTGGGCAACCCGCGAGACGATTGATAATAGTATACTTTCAGTCTCCATTGTTCCTTGTCGGAGAGATTTCCGAACAGGCCTGCCTCGGCACGCAGGCTTTCTATCTGTGTGTTTTTTCTTTTCTCGCGTGAGGTTAAATCATCCTTATCGCCATAATAGAGGGTGTAAGGATAGCGGCCGTCTGTCGACATCCATTCGGCATTGGCAGACAATGCCCATTTCCGGGCAAGTTTCTGCTCTATCAGTACGGACGGATTCACCAATCCCCATGAGCCGGTTTTGAACGAACCGGTGATGTGGGTATTTTTATTATTCTCGAATTGCGGTGTCAGTGTCTGGATATTCAGCAGACCGGCGGAAGCGAAAAAGCGTGCCGGTTGGAATATATTGTCACTCTGCCCGTTGTTGAGTGAAAGACGGTCTACATTGTCCAGCGAGAAACGGCCGATGTCGATTTGTCCTGTCTGGCAGTCGGTTATGGCAATGCCGTCATATCCTATGGCAGTGTGCTGTGCTCCCAAGCTGCGGATGGATACGGTTTTCAGTCCGCCAATGCCTCCGTAGTCTTTTACGGTTACTCCGGCAAAGTGCTTTACAGCATCGGAAACCTGTAATGCATGCAGCCTGTTTAATTCTTCTCGGGAGAGTATCTGGGTGGGGGCCGTTGCGCGTACCTCCCGTGTCTGATACCGGTCGGAAACCACTACTTCGGAAATGGAGTAAATATATGTCGTATCTACCTTCTGCTGTTGGGCGGAAAGTAATGCAGCAGGGAAGAGACAGTAAACTGCTGCACAGAGAAAGTAGCATTCAAAGATCCGGTTCAATCTGTTCATCCCATTCATCGGTTGTGATTAAAATGTCCGGGCGAAATCACTTCGACCGGACACATCAATAAACTTGGCAGAGTTTATTTGTAAATTATACTTTCTCTGAATCAGAGTGATGAATGAAATGATGGATAGAACTTATCCGGTTCATTAGACTCAACGCTTTTTCCTCGAAAGCAATGAAAAGACTGCATGGCAGGTCTTCTGACTTGTTCCTGTGGCGGACGCCTTCCCGGGTTTCCCCAGTGGCTAAAGATAGTTGTCCGATACGTTTGGATGGAACTTACAGCAGCGGGACTGTTCAGGATTTGCACCTGATTCCCATTTTAATCACCTCTTCCGCGGGGGAAGACTATGAACCAATGCGCTGCAAAGGTAGAAAGAATATTCAGAATGGCAAAGAAATGATAAGGACTTATTATCGTGCCGGTTTATTATGTATTTGTGGAGCACAGCTATTGCATCAGATATTGGATTATTGCTTGCACGGTAGCATCTTTCAGCAGCACTTTTTTATTCGCATCCAGCAGATAAAGGGTGGGGATTGCTTTCAGGTCATATAGACTTTGTGTCCTGATGGCAAGTGATTGGTCATATCCGTTGAGCCATTCTTTGGGAAATTCGTTACGGTGGCGTCTCCATTCATCCAGTTCTTCGTCCGGATAAAGGGCAAGCACAGCCAACTGTTTCTTTTGAATCAGCTCATTGATGACGGGAGAGCTTTTCAGTACTTCTATGTTTGCCGTACAGGCATGACAACCCGGGTTGTTGATAAATAATACGGTGTAGAAGGATTTTATTTTATAAAGTGTACTTTGTGCACCCGATTCTAATGTATAAGTAAAATCGGATGCTTTTGTATCGACCCGGTTTTTGTATGCCAACTCTATCCGTGCCTGTGGACGTATTTTTTCCGTTTCTGTCAGAACAGGGGAAGAGATCATGGCTTCCAGCACCGGAATATAGAATTCCTCATTCCTTAAAGGAGAGTTCGGGTCATAAAGGTATTTGTCGGCGAGTCCGGTGATGTAATCGAAAACTTTTCTCTCGGTTTCTGTCCGGGCGATTGTTGCCTTTATCGCTTCCTGTGCTGCACTTAGAGGTACGTGATTCAGCAAATCGCAGTAATCGGCCCAAGCCTGTTCCGTGATATCCGGATGATGGATATAGTTTGTATCGGCAAAGTTTACATTGTCCCAATAATGCTTCACCAGAAAATCCGCCCGCAGTTCGGGGGTGTTCAGCATGGGCGGTATAGCCGGTAAATTAAAGACGGTGATAGTATCTTGCATATAGGATACTTCTAACGTTGAGGATTTTCCGCTTTTACAGGAAAAGAGACAGAAGATGAGAGCTATCGGGAGATGTTTTATGCAGTTCATTTCTTTTGTTTTAATCATTCTACAAAATTATGCGATTATTCCGTCAAAACAAGAAGAATCCGTTTTATTTTGAGTTATAAGAGATTTTAGATACATCTTCAAAGCTGCACAGTATGATTGTCTATGCCGAATTGGAATTAATGTAAATATTTCTGTCGTATAGCGAGGGCGGAAAATAGAGCGGAACGATTCCTGTTTGGGTAAAAATATGTAACAATTTACTTTTGTTGTAAAGCGCTGTGTATAAGTGTGTTATAGAACTGTATTTTTTCCTCGTAGAGAAACGACTCGTTCCTCTACGAGTTTCATCCTGTTCCTCTACGAGAAACGGGTCGTTTCTCGTAGAGGAAAAAGTAGTATGGTCAGATAATGTGACAAGAGATTCTTTGACGAATCCGGGTCATCGGTTTCGAGTGTAAAATAGATTTTATAATAAAGTTTTTTTTGCTGCCGGACGTTTTTTATTTTTCCTTTGCTAACGTGAAGACGAATTCCAGTCCTCCGCCTTGATTGTTTTTGGCAGAGATGCTGCCACCATGTATGATTACAGCGTTTTTCACAATGGCCAGTCCCAGTCCGGTACCGCCCAATTTGCGTGAGCGGCCTTTATCTACCCGATAGAATCGTTCGAACAGGCGGTTCAAATGCTCTGGAGATACTCCTACACCGGTGTCGGCAAAGCTGAAATAATAGAAGTGCTCGTCTTCGCGGAAGCAGTTGATGTTGATCTGGATATTGGTACCGGCATAGGCAATGGCATTATCCATCAGGTTTCGGAAAATGGAATACAGCAGTGAATAGTTGCCCCGTATCTGGATATTCTTTTTTAGGGAGTTGACCACCGTGATCTGTTTCTCTTCGAGCTCCAGAGAGACTTCGTTGACGATATTGGTGACCAGTACGCTGATATCCACTTTCTCCATATCTATCATGTTGGCTGCTTCGTCCATGCGGGTCAGTACCGAGATGTCGCGCAACAGGCGGCTCAGACGATTGCTTTGTGCATAGCAGCGTTCCAGAAATACATTCATCTTGTCATGTGGGATATGGTCATTGTTTACGATGGTTTCCAGATATCCTTGAATGCTGCTTACGGGAGTCTTCAATTCGTGTGCGATGTTTTGGGTAAGCTGACGTTTCAGGCGTATCTGCTCTTCCTCCATCGTCACGTCATTGATGCTTATTTCGAAGCTCATATCCTGAAAGATGATACATTCCACAATGAAGGTCTTCCCGTTTTTGTTGATGGTGATGGACATTCGTTTTTCCTTTTTACCGGAAGGCCGTTTGGGGGCTTTGTTGATAAAGTCGGTGATCTCTTTCAGTTCGTTGATGGTGAATACCTCTTCGGCTGTCTCCAGATTGGAGTCGGAGATGAGATTGCTGTATTGGGTAAAGAGGTTATTGACAAGAATCTCTTTTTTATCTTTGCTGAACACTCCCAGCCCTTCGTGAGAAATCTGCAGATGGGTGATCAGTTTTTCCCGTTCGATGTAGAGGGCTTCTTTGGTTTCATGCAGCCGCTTGTATATCTGGATGATGTGCTGTGATATTTCTCCCAATTCGTTATGGGGAAAAGCGGACTGTATGCCCATTTCTATCGGCTCATTCCGGTCGGCACGCATGGCGAATTCTCTCAGCTGGTTGATGGAGGTACCTAATTTATTGGTGAATTTGTAGAAGATGACGACCAGCAACAGGGTCACAATGGCTGTGAACCATAGGTAATGCGAATCGGCTTTCAGATTATTGATCAGGCTGACATTGTAAGGCAATGCCGAACGTATGATATAATTATTGTAACGGGTGGCCGAATAAAAATAGGGTACCCCTGTTGTTTCCGATGTGCGGCGGACATCGAATCCGCTACCGGTTGCCAATGCTTTTTTTACCTCCGGACGGCTGATATGGTTTTCTAAAAGAGAATTGTCCGTTTCATAGCTGTCGTACAGTACGTTTCCCCGGAGATCGATGACTGTCACACGCAAATCTTGTAATGCGTGGTTGCGGATGTGCTCATTCATCTCTTTTTGGATGCCCGGAAGCGTATCTATCTTTTCATACAGACGTGCATTGTAATCCTGCAATTGGGTATGGAGAAGTTCTATTTTGTACTCTTTTTCCCGTTGATACTGATAGGCAATGAAGCAAGCGGCAAAAGCCAGAAACAAGGATATGACCGAAAGGAAGAGTTTCCGGCTGAATGAAAGGAAATGCTTTTGATTGACAGGTAGGTTCATGACACAAGTATTTTATAGCGCAGCCAATTAGCACATTGGCACATTGTCCGATTTACACATTAGCACATTATCCATTGGCACATTGCCCGATTGGCATATTGGCACATTATTTCATTCGGCCTCAAAGCAATATCCGTATCCTAAGCGGGTGACGATCCGTTTGCCATATATACCGATTTTTTTGCGTAGGCGGGTGATGTTGACGTCGATCGTACGGTCGAGTACATATACTTCATCGCTCCACACGCGGGCAAGGATGTCTTCGCGAGAAAATACCCGGCCTTTGTTCTGTAACAGCAGAAACAGAATCTCGAATTCTTTTTTGGTCAGTGCCACTTCTTCCCCGTCTATGCTGACTTTCTTTTTGGGAATGTCGATTACCAATGTCTGATAAGTGATCTGTTCCGGAGCCTTTTCGGCTTCGGGAGTGGCTGTACGTCGCAGAACCGCTTTTACGCGTGCTATCACTTCACGCAGGGAGAAAGGTTTTGAAATGTAGTCGTCCGCACCCAGGTTGAAGCCGGTCACCATATCGTTTTCCGTATCTTTGGCAGTGATAAAGATAATAGGTACATGAGCCGTCTTTTTATCTTTTTTCAGCATATTAGCCATTTTGAATCCGGAGATTTCACCCATCATCACATCCAACAATAGTAAATGATACCTGCTGATGTCCATCTTCAGAGCCTCTTCGGCAGAATTGGCCGTATCTACTTCATAACCTTCATTCTCAAGATTGAATTTCAGAATTTCACAAAGGTCTTCTTCGTCATCGACAACTAAAATGCGGTAATCGTTCATTGTATTCTCTGTTTATATTGCATTACAAATATAATCTTTTATTTTATTTGCGGCAAAGATGGGCGGTTTTTGTTACGACAGAGTGAAACACGTGTTACAATTATGTTACAGCTTGTTGCTTTCCGTACTTTCGGCAGACAGCTTGAACACTACCATTTCGCTCTCCGTCCCTATCCGGAAAGGAGGTCCCCACAGCGATAATCCGCTGGATACATATATATGTGTATCTCCCCATTGACGATAACCGTGACTCTGTTCATAGATATAATCCGTAACCAGACTCATCGGCCACACCTGCCCGTGGTGGGTGTGCCCACTGAATTGCAGGTCGATGCCGGCGGCTTCAGTGTCCGTTAAGTTATAGGGTTGGTGATCCAGCAGGATGATAGGTCTGCCTTTGTCGACATTTGCCATCAGTTCTTGTAAAGAGCGGCGGGACGGATTGGACCGGTCGTCACGTCCTATCAATTGTATTCCATTGGGCAAGGTTACCACCGAGTCCATCAGGAGTTGTATCGGTGTGTTTCTTATGAACCGGATACTCTCGCCGATGCCGCTGATATATTCGTGATTGCCGGGAACCATGTAGATGCCCATCGGTGCTTTTAATTCCGATAACTCCTCATTCATTTTCTCGGTATAAAGAGGCATGACGCTGCTGTCGATCAGATCGCCGCCGATCAGTATTACGTCCGGTTTCTGTTTGTTGATCATGTCGACATACTTTTTCAGGGAGCTTTTCCCCGTTCCGTACCCTAAATGAATATCACTTACGGCTACGATTTTTATCGGTTGCGAGTTGTTCTCATACGGTTTGGCGGTTGTTATATCGACTACATTTACTTGTGGATGCCGGTAATGGTAGTATCCGTATCCCAATAGAATGAATGTCAATAGCAGGGATAGGGAAAAGCCGTATTTGAAGGGCTTATAGAATCGTTTCAGTATATCGGAAAGTAATAGGAATATCGCCATGTATAGGGTGAATATCAGCCAGCTTGTACCTATTTCGTACATCGTATGCGAAATACAGGAAGGCATTTCTATGTTACGGCTCAGCATACTGCCGAATAATGACAGGGCGGCACACCAGTACAGAAAGCCTGCCGTTACTTTTATTCCCGAACTGCAGGGGGCCGGCAATGCCCGTAATCCTCTGATAAATATGTAGATGTTTCCTGCAAGGTATACGCTGATCAGAATAATGAAGAATATTGCCATAAGATTAATATGTTTTTAGTCTGTTTAATGGAGGGGCAAAGTTAATCGATATTATTGAATAAAAACTGCGAAGATAACTGATATGAACCTAAAAAAATGAAATGTTTTTTTTAGACAACGCAAAACTGTACCTGAAGATAGGAACTTGACATTTTCTTATCACACCGGCGTATAAATCGTGATTTATATCTAAATTTGTGCGTGCTACATAAATTGTGTGTTCCATAATATATAAATACATAAAAGAGTAAAGTCGAAATGATAAAGATAGATTTGAAGCAGCGAAAGCGGGAAGTACTGGGAGTGATAGTCTTATTGTTGGTTGTTCTGACGGGAATGTCCATCTATAAATATGCTTCTTTCAGTTCCGGTTTTGAGATAACGGATGATTTGGGAGGAAACATTTTTCCTTCCGCCATTTTGTCTGTGGCTACTACGGATGCTCAGGTGATCGAGCCGTCTGACTCTCTCTATATCGGTAATCCGAAATCGTGTATTGCCATAAAGGTGAAGTCCCGGTCGGCATATAGCCGGGTGCGCATCGAAGTGGCGGAGACTCCTTTCTTTTCGCGTTCCGTATCCGAGTTTATTCTTGAAAAGCCACATAGGGAGTACACCATTTATCCCGATATTATCTGGAACTACGAGGCTTTGAAGAACAATGTGCAGGCAGAGCCGGTCAGTGTAGCGGTATCGGTAGAGATGAACAGAGCCGATCTGGGGCAGAGGGTACGTACATTTTCGGTGCGTAGCATCAATGAATGTCTGTTGGGATACGTTACTAACGGTACGAAGTTTCATGACACCGGTATATTCTTTGCCGCTTATGTCAATGAGGAGAATCCGATGATCGATAAGCTGCTGCGTGAGGCATTGAATACCAGGATTGTAAACCGTTTCTTGGGATACCAGAATTCAAAGGCGGGTGCGGTGGATAAACAGGTATATGCCCTTTGGAATGTGTTGCAGAAGCGTAAGTTCCGTTACAGTTCGGTATCCAATACCAGCTTATCCAGTAATGTGGTTTTTTCGCAACGGGTGCGTACGTTCGATGATGCTCTGGAGTCGTCGCAGATAAACTGTGTGGATGGCAGCGTGTTGTTCGCTTCTCTGCTTCGTGCCATCAATATCGATCCGATTCTGGTGCGTACGCCGGGGCACATGTTTGTGGGGTATTATACGGACAACTCTCACAAGGATATGAATTTTCTGGAAACGACGATGATCGGTGATATCGATTTGGACGACTTCTTTCCAGACGAACAGTTGGACTCTACTATGGTGGGAAAATCTCAGAACCAGATGTCTCTGCTTACTTTTGAGAAGTCGAAACAGTATGCCAACAAGAAGTATGAGGAGAATAAAGAGGGCGTTCATTCCGGTAGGCTGAACTACATGTTTCTGGAAATATCCAAAGAGGTACGGAGGAAAATTCAGCCGATAGGAAAGTAAAACTCCAAGATAAAGGTTCTATGAAGGAAAAACAAATGAGACAACATTTATTGTTTCCTGTTTTTTGCATATCCGCTTCGGGAGTGTTATTTTTGTCGAAATATCTGTTGAGTAGAAGAAAAACAAAATAAGATGATACAACAAGGTAAGAAATTTATTTCTCCGGGAGCGTGGTTCACCATGGTTTATCCTTCAGATTGGAATGAGTTTGAAGACGGTGAAGGTTCCTTTCTATTTTACAACCCCGATACCTGGACGGGAAATTTCCGGATCTCGGCTTTCAAGGCGGATGCTGCTACACGCGGTGCCATGGATTATGGCAAGGAAGCCGTGAAGCAGGAGCTGAAAGAGAACCGTTCGGCTTCATTGGTGAAAGTCGGAAAACTGGAATGTGCTTACAGCAAAGAGATGTTTCAGGAAGAGGGAGCTTATTATACCACTCATCTATGGATTACCGGCATTGGGAATGTAGCTTTCGAATGTTCGTTTACCGTGCCTAAAGGCGGAAGTG
Source organism: Coprobacillus sp. CAG:698 (assembly GCA_963599995.1). Lineage (GTDB taxonomy): Bacteria > Bacteroidota > Bacteroidia > Bacteroidales > Bacteroidaceae > Bacteroides. The sequence goes on along the minus strand of CAVCAX010000130.1, from coordinate 4,207 downwards.
TGAAAGAAGCGGAACAGGTGATCGGTACGTTGGATATACGCAAAGACGGACAGAAGTACCCGGCGGAAGTGATTCCCGTGCGTTTGTCCGAGATTTATGTGATTAACGAGGGGTATGAATGGACTGTGAATACCGTAAAGCGGGAACTGAAAAAAGATTTCCAAGGTTTGGAAGAAGATTTACCGAAACTCCAGCAGGTGATTGATAGCGGCGTGATCGGAAAAAAGAAGAAGGAAGAATGGTTGGCTATCGGTATCACCGTCTGCACCATATTGGCCAATGAAGCGGAAGGATTCGAATGGATGACTTTGATCGATGGCAATCGGGAAGTGCCCGTTCTGCAATATAAAAAAGATGGAAGACTGGTCGATCCTCTGAAACTGTTTTGGAGTAAAGTGAAAAATGACGAGCCGTGTGATGTGGAGGAAGTGTTTAAATCGGCAGTATAGAAACCACTTGCCTACTCACCTAATCTTTTTAACCATTTACTACTAAACTCCTAATTTTATGGTTCCTTATTTACAGGTAGATAATCTTACTAAATCCTTTGGAGATTTAGTTTTGTTTGAAAATATATCTTTCGGTATTGCCGAAGGGCAGCGCATCGGACTGATCGCTAAAAACGGGACGGGAAAGACAACCCTTCTGAATATACTTTCCGGAAAGGAGGGGTATGATAGCGGGAGTATTGTTTTCCGTCGGGATCTTCGTGTGGGCTATCTGGAGCAAGATCCGAAGTATCCCGAAGAACTGACTGTGTTGGAAGCCTGCTTTCATCATGGCAACAGTGTGGTAGAG